>NZ_JASJHV010000044.1:0-168413 GCF_037625555.1 Lacinutrix sp. | reverse complement strand
TAGAAGTAGTTAGAATGATAAAGAAAAATCAACTGGTGAACCCTGAAAGTTCAACCTACAAATCATTTATATCATTAGCTTCTTAAAAAATTAAATTAGTTTAAAACTTGATGCTTAATTTTAGCAGATGCGACAGAACCATTTCTATGAGCTGTTGGGTTAATAACCTAATAACAATCTAATGAGGTTAAATGTATTCTCTACGGAACAACTATCCTTAATTTTTAAATACGCTAGGAAAGAAATTTTTGATGTAAAAACCAATAAAATATGGATGTTAAGCAGTTGAGCGGGAGGTTTTGTTCAACTATTTGCTCAACTATTAAAGTAAAAAACCCTGTAAAAATTGATGTTAACAGGGTTTTTGTTGTGGTCCCACTTGGGCTCGAACCAAGGACCACCTGATTATGAGTTGCTTTAATTAAAATCACAACTGCCTTAATATGTTCATTTTCAGTGTTTTAATAAATAAGGAAAGTTCATTATTTATCATTTATTTATATCTTTTACCCTTTAACGTTGCGCAAATCATTGCGCAAAGAATTAATCTATTTTTCTTAATATCAACTTCATTAGAATGTTATGAAGTTAATCTTAATTTCTAGTATTATTAATATACTATTATTTATAAAAACATATTAATTAACTCCCTTGTAAAGAGCTGGGCTGGGGCAAGCTAGGATTTTAGCTTACAACACCTAAAAAGGTGTCTTGGTTGCTCAACTGATTATTCAGTTCTAGGAGTATTTAACAGAGATTAACTCAGACCTAACATATCCGACTACGTTTAGTGCATTAGTGAAGTCAGAATAATTTTTCATCCTTCAAATATAAGAAATGTAAGTTTATCCTACTTAAGAGGTCTTGAAATAGCTGAATTGAAAGAGGAAGTTTTGCCTATGGTTACAAGCAATCTAACTCAATAAATTCTTCTATAGTCAATTCTGTATAGCCATCTTCAGAACCGTTGGAACTGCTGTTTATACTAATCGTATCATCAACAGGATTCTTTGTTACAACCCAACTCTGACCAAAGGCTCCATTAAATTTAAATTGTGTGGGACTGTTAATATTCGGGTCTAAGTTTAAGGCATAATACGAAAATGTTACAGGAAGTAGTTGTAAAACGCACCCTTGTTGGTCAGGGTTGTTATTGAATACTTCATAAAATGACCAACCCTCATATGCTTCAACAATGTTCCCTTCATTTGTAATTTGGCCAACATAAGATAAGTCAAAATGGACATACCTCACTCCATTAGGAATATCTTTACGATAAACCTTCCCTTTTAGAAATTCTAGTAAATTTAAATTTTGATTAATCTGACTATGAAGATTGCTAACTGCTGCTGCAATTAAAGCATCTATGACTACTTTTGAATAGGTGTAGTTTTTTGTTGCTGCATCCTGCGCCTCCGTAGGGTCTTGCAAGTCTTTTATTTGTTGGTTGTTTGCTGAGTTGCTCTCTGCAAGAACCGACTCTAAATTAGGTGTTGTTGTTGCGTTTCCACTATTTGCTGCATATAGAGCATAGGGTACACTAAGCAGTTGAGTCGTTCCCATGAGTACATAGTTATTAGGACCGTCGATGCTTAATTCAATGCCCAAATAATAACTACCCATAGACCAATCCAGGTCTGAAAAGGCGCCTATGTTGGCTGTGCCTTGTCCAATTATTAGGTTTACTTGTCCTAAATCATCTGTGAGTATTACGTGTGTCTCTGTGAAAATAGGCCCATCTGTTTGTAAACCCTGAATAACATTAAACTTAAAATACACATTGGTATTAACTACTAAATCTCCTGCGCTGTTTCTAACCGTCGCTTGGTAGTTAAAACCCTGTGGGGCTTGGGCCTGTAGTTGTGTGAGGGATGCTATGACTAGACATAGAATGACATAAAACTTTTTCATTTCTTAATAATTTTATACGTATTGGGTTGTTTTGAATCTTTTGTCGTGACTGAAATAAAATAAGTGCCCGTTGTAAGAGTTTGTACACTTAAGGGTTGCTGTTTTTGATGCGCTGTTTGTAGGATTTGTTTTCCGCTAATGTCAGTAATCCTAACCTCAAAAAACTGTTCTGTGGGATGGGTTATGAAAAGTGCTTCTGAGACAGGGTTTGGAAATACCTTGACTTGCAATTGAAGTTCTGGCGTTTCTGTGTTTAAGGTTTCTAAATCCATAGAAGGATAATACCCATTGCCTAATTGTATGCTCCCATCTTGGGCAGTCATAGCTCCCACTAACACTTCTCCTGTGGTGTAGCTAAGTTTGTTGATGTCGTTTTCATAAGTGGCTCCAGCTGGACCAATGACTTGTTTAGAGATGGTTTGACTATATCCTGAAAAAGAGACAACTAAAAATAGTAATGTAAAGTAGCGCACTGTTAAATTGGTTTAGAATTCAAATATAAGGAATAGTTGATTATTGTCTCTAAAATTAATGAAAAAAAACGCTCAACAATATTCATTCTACATCAACTACTTCCATAATAATTGTAACAGTATTTTATTATCATTAATTTTATGAAATCTAAAAAAATAAAATTATAATGAAAATTGTGAAGAAGTATGTCTTAACGTGACTTGTAGTGATTGTTCATATATCATTATAGGAGGGTGCTAACCATCTTAATAACTCCCTATAACCCTTACTATTAATTTAGTAGGAGTTTTTTCTGTATCAAGGTTGTGTCAACACATTATGATTTATTTGTTATATTTGGGTAGAAAAGTTTTTATACTAGAATTAAAAATTAATAAAAGTTATGACGGATTTAGAAAAGAAAATGTTTAAAGATAAAGTCAAGGTAAATATTAAAGAAATGTCCAAAGAGGAAAAGGACAATTATGTCCTTGAGCAAATTTCTTTATTTCAAAAAAAACTAGACAACAGTCAAAAAAAAATAAATGCCTCGTATAATATACTTTTATTCTTTTTAACAGGTAGTATTTTAAGTGCTTGCTACACCATCTTTCTTCTGTTAGGGTTATAGAAGAATGGTAAGATATTCTTGCTGTACTAGGCTGTACTAGTTAATTTATAAAACAATTTTAATAACACCTTATAGCCCTTACTATTTTGTAGGGGTTTTTATATAAAGTATTTTTAAATATTATAAACCCAGAACCTTTAGGTAATATATCATCTCACGAAGACCTGCCCCAAAAGAAAAGTGATCTTATTTAGACAGGGGAGTGTTTGTTTTTTAGGTTTTTTACTGGCACATAACTGGCAGTTATATGGCAGTTAACCTGTTTATCATTATATTTGGGTAAGTAACTACTATAAAAAAAGCCCCTACATCTCTGTAAAGGCTTGATTTTACTAGTGGTCCCACTTGGGCTCGAACCAAGGACCACCTGATTATGAGTCAGGTGCTCTAACCAACTGAGCTATGGGACCAAAATTGGTGTGTAAATCTAATATTAATTTTAAAACTCTACAAGATTTATTTCTCTATATCTTTATTTTCTTTAATCTTTATTTCTTGACAAAGCTCAATCAACACGCCATTAGACGATTTAGGATGTAAAAAGGCTACTAATTTATTATCTGCACCTTTCTTTGGAATTTCGTTTAAAACTATAAAACCTTCAGATTTTAGTCTTTTAATTTCTGCTTCAATATCGTCTACATCAAAGGCTATGTGGTGAATGCCTTCTCCTTTCTTCTCTATAAACTTAGCTATTGGACTGTTTTGGTTAGTAGCTTCTAATAATTCAATTTTATTTTCACCTACTTGAAAAAAAGAGGTGTTTACACCTTCAGACTTAACTTCTTCTAGCTTATAGTGAGGCTCTCCAAATAGTTTAGAAAATAATGCATTAGATGTTTTTAAGTTTTTAACAGCGATACCTATATGTTCTATTTTATTCATTAAATACAGTGTTTTTTATTTTCGTGAAATCGAAAATAGTGTTGTTTTTTATAATTAATTTCTAATTTACCTTAAATTAAGATATTAATTTTAAATTCAAAAATACTATAATATTTAAAAAGTGTATTTTTACAATCTATACATATTCCTTTAATTTAGGAGCAATTCATATAATGAAAACAGAAGAAAGTCAAAGACAAAAAAAAATTGGTTCGGTTTTACAACGCGATTTGGTAGATATTTTACAAACAGCAGCGACTCAAGGTGGTATGCGAGGTGTTATTATTTCGGTATCTAAAGTTAGTGTTACTGTAGATTTATCTGTAGCTAAAGTGTATTTAAGCATTTTTCCAAACGATAAAGCTAAAACCTTAGTAGAAGGTATAAAATCTAACCAGCCTTTTATACGTCACGAACTCGCGCAACGTACAAAAAACCAATTAAGAAGAATGCCACAACTTTACTTTTTTGTGGATGATTCTCTAGAACATATTGATAAAATTGAGCAATCTTTAAAAGGAATAGACAACCCGTTAAAAGATCCAAGCCTTTTAGGAAAGCATAAAAAATCCTAAACCTTTTGAGTTTTCCTCTTTACATTGCAAAACGCTATTTACGCTCCAAAAGCTCAAACAACGCGATTAATTTTATTACTTATATTGCAATTGCTGGTATTATTTTAGGCTCTGCATCATTATTTATAGTGCTTTCAGGTTTCGCTGGTTTAAGAGACTTTACGCTTCAATTTACAACTGTTATTGACCCTGATTTAAGAGCAGAAGTTACGATTGGAAAATCTTTTATATTAAACCCAAATGTAGAAAATAAGCTTAAGGTTGTTAACGGTATTGCAAGTTATTCTAAAATAATTGAAGAGCGTGTTATCGCTTCTTTTGATGGTAATAATCAGGCTTTATACATTAAAGGTGTTGATGCTAATTATAAGCATGTAAATGTTTTAGATTCTATAATATGGAGAGGTAGCTGGCTAACAGATAAAACAAATCAAGTAGTTGTAGGCGATGGCGTGTCTAACAGTTTAAATATTGGTGTTTTAGACTACGGGAAACGCGTCTCTTTGTTTGTACCTAGACCTGGGAAAGGCCAAATAACTTCTGTTCAACAAGCATTTAATCAAGTAGAAGCTATAAACGTTGGTGTTTTTAGTATAAACGAAAAACTAAACGATAGTCACATTTTTTCAAGTTTAGAACTCGCTCATGAACTCCTTAATTTTGAAGAAAACCAGATTACAAACATTGAGTTTAGGTTAACGGAAAATGCCGACGAAAAGAAAGTGAAATCTCAAATTCAAGGCATTTTAGGAAACAATATTACACTAAAAAATACAGCACAATTAAACGACGCGTTGTATAAGATGCTTAATACAGAAAACCTTGCTGTTTATCTTATTTTTACTCTTATTCTAATTATTGCCTTTTTTAATGTTATTGGTTCTTTAATAATGATGATGCTAGATAAAAAGAAAAGTCTCAATACTTTATTTAATGTAGGTGCAACAGTAAAAGATATTAGAAAAATCTTCTTTTTACAAGGCGCGTTAATGAGTGTTTTTGGAGGATTAATTGGTCTAGCTGTTAGTACATTGTTAATAGTGTTTCAGCTTTATGGGCCTGATAACATGAAGGTTATGATAACACAAACTCTTGCTTATCCTGTTGCGTTTCATGCAGTAAACCTTGTAATTGTTTTTTTAACTATAACTGTTTTAGGCATTATAGCTTCTAAAATTGCTTCAGTTAGGATTACTAAATATATGATGAAAACAAATTAAATATATTTATTCGGTAAAAATATAGTCGATAAATAGTTTCTCTACTTCATCAAAAGCAGCAAAAACGTCTTTAGAGTCATCACTTGTAACCATTTTCATTCTATATTCTTTAAAATGTGGAATGCCTTTGAAATAATTAGTGTAATGCCTTCTGGTTTCAAAAACACCAAGTATTTCTCCTTTCCAATCAATTGCCATTTGTAAGTGTCTTCGGGCAGCCTCTACGCGCTCTCCAATAGTAATTGGTTTTAAATGTTCTCCTGTTTCAAAAAAATGCTTTACTTGTTTAAAAAACCACGGATTTCCAATTGTTGCACGACCAATCATACAGCCATCTAAACCATAAACGTCTCTCATTTCCATTGCGCGTTCTGGCGATGTAACATCTCCATTTCCAAAAATAGGAATGTGCATTCTAGGATTGTTTTTTACAGCAGCAATAGGTTTCCAGTCTGCTTCTCCTTTATACATTTGCGCTCTTGTTCTACCGTGAATTGCAATAGCCTTGCAGCCAACGTCTTGAAGCCTCTCTGCAACTTCAACAATTTTTATAGAGTCATGATCCCAACCTAATCGTGTTTTTACAGTAATAGGAATATCTGTACGCTTTACCATTTCGGCAGTTAACTGTTCCATTAGGCAGATGTCTTTTAAAATACCTGCTCCTGCTCCTTTACTTACTACTTTTTTTACTGGACAACCAAAATTAATATCTATAATATCTGGTTTAGATGCAGAAACAATATCAATAGTCTCTAACATGCTTTCCATATTAGCTCCAAAAATTTGAATACCAACTGGTCTTTCTTTTTCGTAAATATCCAGTTTCATAACGCTTTTTGCTGCATTGCGAATTAAACCTTCACTACTTACAAACTCTGTATAAACAACATCTGCACCTTGCTCTTTACATAAAGCACGAAATGGTGGGTCGCTAACGTCTTCCATTGGCGCTAAAAGCAATGGGAAATCAGGAAGTTCTATCTTGTCTATTTTTACCAAAGTATTTGATTTTAAAGCAAAATTAATGCTTTTTATATTATTATTTAGTGTCGTTTGGTTTTAAGCTTTGTTCTTTTATTCAAGCTCTACAATAACCTCGTTCTTTCTATTAAAAACTTCAAAAGGTGCATTGTAACCTAAAAACGAAAAATTATTCTTGTAAGCTATTTTGTTCTTATATAACGCTTCTTTAAGTGTGTTTTTATACTTTTCAATCTTGTCTTTATTTGCCCAACCACCAAAACTAATTGCTGCAACTGTTTTTTCAGGCATTTGCTTAAACTCAATATCTTTTTGATTTGGCTTAGGTAAATCTTCTTTTTTATATGCTTTAGGAACTAAAAATTGCATTGTAACAGAATCTTCTAAAGTCATGTTTACGGGAGACGTCATGGCTATGTTTTCTTTGGTTTCATTACTGCCAAAAATATAGCCTCCTAATACATTAAAACCTTCAGAACCGGCTTTGTCATAATCATCTGTTGCTAGTTTTATTGATGTAAATAATGCGGATTCATATTTGCGAATTTCAATATCACCAATAGTTTTAATAGTTTTATACTGGTGTGTTTCAATATCTTTTTGTGAGTAAATAAAATAGAGTTGAAAGATTAAAAAAGCAGTTATAATAACTCCAAGAATAATAAGTATTGTTTTAATTTTCATATCAAAAATGTAAATTTATAATGTATCACTCTTTTTATTTAAGACCCATAAACCGTAAAAACCTAAAAATAATTATGCGACAGTTCCAAAAACGTATCCAAAAGTTGGTATGCCATCCAGAAGAATACTTACAATGCGTCCAAAACCCAAACCAAGCATAAAAACTATGTTTGTAATTATGGCTGTTTTTAAAAAGGTGTCTTTAAACAAGCCTAATATCCATAATATTGAAAACCCTAGATACAGTCCCATAACAGCTTTGTAAAAATTATGCTCATCTATTGTTTCCAAAAACCTGTCGAAACTTAATTCTGGTTTAAAACCGTAAATAAAAGCTGTAGGAACTACTATGGCTATAGAAATTATTAAATGACTTTTAGTAACAATGTCTTTTTTTGTCTTTAGTATCATTATTTATTTAAAGCTTTAAAAAATTATTAACCTTAAAACAATAATTTAAAACGTTACCTCAACATCAATTAACTCCTCTCCTCTTTTAACAGTAATATTTGTGCTTTCACCTTTCTTAAAAGTTGATAAAGCTTTCATATAACTCATCATATTTGAGATTTCATTCGCTCCAATTTTCATTACAACATCACCTTTTTGTATGCCCGCATTAGTTGCTGGTGTATCTTCTCTAGTGCCATCAATACGCATTCCCTTTCCATCATACAGATAGTCTGGAGTTACGCCTAATCCAACTTCAAATTTAGGTACAGAATCGCTTTCGTTTTTAGTAGCTCTAAAAGGTAGTTTTCCGTTATTATCAAGGTCTGTTATAATTTTAAAAATATAATTTGAAATGGTTTTCATGCCTTCATAATTTAACTTTTCTGTGTCATCTGTTGGTTTGTGGTAATCTTCATGTTGTCCTGTAAAAAAATGTAATACAGGTATATCTGCATGGTAAAAAGAAGTATGATCGCTTGGTCCAACTCCAGACTCTTTAGCTACAATTTTAAATTTCGAGTTATTAGAAGTAATTGTTTGCTTCAAAATTGGAGAAGTGCCAACACCGTAAACAGCTAAAGTGCTATCTGCTTTTAAACGACCAACCATGTCCATATTAACCATGTAATCTACTTTTTTTGTGTCGATAGTTGGATTTTTTACAAAATAATTAGAACCTAATAAGCCCATTTCTTCTCCAGAAAAAGCCATAAATAAATAGTTGTTATTTGTGTTTTTTGATTTTAAGCGTTCGGCTAAATTTAAAAGTACTGCAATACCACTCGCATTATCATCTGCACCATTATGTATTGCCTTTTCACCTCTATGTAAAGAGCCTTCTGCACCTAAACCTAAATGGTCGTAATGCGCTCCAATTATAATTGTGTTTTCTTCTTTATTGTCAATAAAACCAATAACATTGGTTCCAGTAATTGTGCTATCTCCATCTTTTACTGTATAGTTTACTTCTTGGTGTGGATCTGTTTTTGGACGAAAAGTAAACGTTTGAAAATAGCCATTGGTCCCTTTTTCTTGAACACCTATGTTTTTAAATCTTTCTGCAATATATTTAGCTGCTTTTTGCTCGCCATCGCTTCCGGTTTGTCGTCCTTCTAAAGCATCAGATGCTAAAAAGGTTACATCATCTTTAATAGAAACTGTTTTAATTGTTTCTGTAGTTTCTGTTTTACATGCTGTTAAAAACAATAAAATAAGTGATGTGATTATGTATTTCATGATAAGAGTATTAATTTTGCACAAAATTAGGCATTAAAAGCCATTTATTAAAGCTAAAAATGAAAACAACATTAATCTATTTAACACTTATCGCAATTATTTGTTTTTCATGTAAAACAAAAGTAAAAACTGAAGCAGAAAAAACTGAAGTAACTTCAGAAAAAGTGGCAACAGATAATCCTTTAATTTATCCAGAAGAAACGCACTTTAAAAATTTACGTCAAGTTACTTTTGGTGGTGATAATGCTGAGGCTTACTGGAGTTTTGATGATAAGCAAATAGTATTTCAATCTAATTACGAAAAATGGAATGTTGGTTGCGACCAAATGTTCTTAATGAATGCAGACGAGACATTTAATGGCACTGTTCCACCAATGGTAAGTACTGGAAAAGGCCGCACAACTTGCTCTTATTTCATGCCAGATAATAAACATATAATTTATGCCTCTACACATTTAGCAGATGAAAACTGCCCAGACACTCCTTTACGTAAAAACGGAAAGTACATTTGGCCTGTTTATGACACTTTCGATATTTTTGTTGCAGATTTAGAAGGTAATATTGTTAAACAATTAACTAACGAAAAAGGCTACGATGCAGAACCTACTGTATCTCCAAAAGGAGACAAAATTGTGTTTACTTCTACTAGAAGTGGTGATTTAGAACTCTACACTATGAATATTGATGGTAGTGATGTAAAGCAAATTACAGATGAGTTGGGCTACGATGGTGGTGCTTTTTTCTCTCCAGATGGTACTAAACTTATCTTTCGTTCTTCAAGACCAAAAACAGAAAAAAAAATTAAAGAGTATAAAGGTTTATTAGCAGAAGGCTTAGTTGAGCCAACAGATATGGAGCTTTATATTTGTAATGCAAATGGAAGTGATTTACGTCAATTAACAGACCTAGGAAACGCAAATTGGAGTCCGTTTTTTCATCCTTCTGGAAAGAAGGTGTTATTCTCTTCAAACTTTGAAGCAGAGCGTGGTTTTCCATTTAATTTATACCTAATAGATATTGATGGAAAAAACCTAGAACGTGTTACACACAGTGAAACTTTTGATGCTTTTCCTGTTTTTTCTAACGATGGAAAAAAACTAGCTTTTTCTTCAAACAGAAATAATGGAGGTGGTCGCGATACAAATTTATTTATTGCTGAATGGCAAGATTAAATTAATCTTATTTAAAACTGAAGTCAATAATTATGCTTTTTAGTACTCAATAAAACAGCACAAAAACACTATTACGATGAAATACTCATTCGCTTACATTTCTCTATTTGTTTTTTTTTCTTTTGTTGTAAAAAAACGACTTCTCAGAGCCAAGATTATAAAATTGAAAGCTATAAGATGTCTTGTGATGGTATAAAAATGAAGAATTATCCCGGAATTTTAGACAAGTCTACATTTACTTGTGGTGAAGAAATTACATTTCTTTTCAAAAACATGAAAGGTTTTGCTTTAAAAGATAGTTTAGCATTTCCTGACATGAACATTTTTGTAAATAATAAGAAAGGCGACACACTAATGTCGCAAAAAAACCTGTTTAAAGACACTTCTAAAGGTTACACTCTAAAAGACTTAAACTTACGAAGTATGCTTGCTTTTGCTACGCCTATGATGACGAATAACTCATACATAATGCATATTAATATTAGTGATAAAAATAGTGATGCCTATTACAACGTAAAAAAAGATTTTTCGTTAGTAGAAAGCACTTTTCTATAAACAAAAACAATAGGTTTAAGCTATAACGTACTTTATTTATACTCACTTACTAGAGATCTTGCTATTGTTGACGCTAAAATAAACGCAAACGAACAGGTTTATATACTATTAGAAGTGTTAACAGGTTATGCTATAAATGAAAATGAAAAAGTAGACTTAGAGGGCTCCATTAGTTTAACAGATTTCTTAAGACAAACTATAGCAAAAACAGATAATCTATTCTCTGAAGCTGTTAGTGCAAAAAAGCTAAAAGAGCAATTATTTGCTAGTATTGAAATTACAGAAGGTAAAGTTAATAATCCTGTTACTTGCCTTCTAAAAATAAAAGACAAAAAAAGCGGCTATACATTTGAAACCTCAATTGATTTAATTGTAGAATAGTGTTCTAACAAAAATAATTATTGTCTTTTTATTTCTCTAAACGATTGCGTTCATTAATATCTTTAGTTCGCGCATTTTTTTTTAATCCTGTATTACCAAACTTATAACTAAAGCCTAACTTAACATAACGGTTATCTAAATTGGTGAAATTGACCTTATTTTGGTTTCCAAACCTTGATCTTGCTAAAAAATCTTGTTTGTTAAATAGGTCTGCAAAAGCTAATGACAAGGTTCCTTTTTTTTTAAATACCAATTTACTAAAAGATAAATCTGAAACTAAACGAGAATCTGCAATTTGAAATGCTTGTTGGTTTTTACCTACATAAGTTAAGGTTAAACTTGCCTTTAGGCTCTTGTCTTTTAAAAATGAAAAATCATTACTAAGCACAGAATAATTACTCCATTGGTCTGTTTTAAGTAATTGATTATCTATAAACACCTCGTCTTGAATATTGTAAAAAGACGTTACAAAATATACAGATCAATCGTTATTAACATCAAAATAAGTAATAAAACCGAACCCTAGTTCTTTGGTTTTTACAATATTAGTTGGTGAATATATTAGAAAATTATTAACGTTGTCTTGCTTTGGTAATTCGTTTATTTGATTAGAAATATCTTTGTAATAAGCCTCTACTATGTAGCGTTTATTAAATTCTGTTCCTACCACAAAGTGGTTTGTAAAAGATGGTAATAGATTTAGATTACCAGTAGCTATGGTGTTATCGTTTAAAAAGAAATTAAACGGATTTAATAATTGATAACTTTAGCAACATTAAAAACGAGTCTCTCTACTTGTTTTTCTAATGTTGGTTTGGTTGTGTTTATAGTCACTTCTTCTAGTGTTTGGGTGTCTTCCACCAATACGATTTTAATGTATTCATCTTTTAAAAGTTGTATTGGATAAAATATCTTTTTAGATTTATAACCAATGTAGCTTGATGCAATAAAGTATCCATATTCTTTTAAATTGGTAAATTCAAAATTACCATTCTCATCTGTAACTGCACCTTTTCTATTCTTCACTGAAATTCCAGAGCTTCCCTCTAAAGTTGGAATAACAGACTCATGAAGTACTTCGTTTGCATAAGGAATAACATTGTTCTGCTCATCCATAACTGTCCCAGAAATAGTAAATTCCTGCGCAATTATTTCAGAAGAAAATAAAAATATAAATAGGTAAAAAAAGTATTTCATTTATGGGATTAATGATAAAGCAAGATAGCAACTTTTTTTAAGTTTTTATAACAAAAGAAAGTGTAATCATTATTGATTTTCAATTCCGAAGAAAATCTAAAAAATGGCCAATATTTGCATTATATTTGCATTCTCTTTCTTATAAAGAGCAGACAGATTATGAAGCACATTAGAAATTTTTGCATTATTGCACATATAGATCACGGAAAAAGTACACTTGCAGATCGTTTACTCGACGCAACAGGTTCTGTAACTGCACGTGAGCAACAAGCACAACTTTTAGATAGTATGGATTTAGAACGCGAACGTGGTATTACCATTAAATCGCACGCTATCCAAATGGAATATACTTACGAAGGACAAGAGTATGTTTTAAACTTAATTGATACTCCTGGTCACGTAGATTTTTCTTACGAAGTGTCTAGGTCTATTGCTGCTTGTGAAGGCGCTTTGTTAATTGTAGATGCTGCACAAAGTATACAAGCACAAACCATTTCTAATTTATATTTAGCACTTGAGAATGATTTAGAAATTATTCCCGTTTTAAATAAAATCGATTTACCAAGTGCAAACCCAGAAGAAGTTACAGACGATATTGTAGATCTTTTAGGTTGTGAGCCAGAAGAAGTTATTCATGCAAGTGGAAAAACTGGTTTTGGAGTTGAAAATATTTTAGAGGCTATTATTAAGCGTATTCCTGCTCCTAAAGGAGATCCAGATGCGCCTTTACAAGCTTTAATTTTCGATTCGGTTTACAATACTTTTAGAGGTATTGAAACGTATTTCAGAGTTTTTAATGGTGAAATAAAAAAAGGTCAGAAAATTAAATTTGTTGCTACAGACAACGAGTATTTTGCAGATGAAGTTGGTACATTAAAATTAACTCAAGTTGCAAAACAAAGTGTAAAAACTGGTGATGTTGGTTATTTAATTACCGGAATAAAAACAGCAAAGGAAGTAAAAGTAGGAGATACTATTACTGATTTTGCAAACCCAACAACAAATATTGTTGAAGGTTTTGAAGATGTAAAACCTATGGTATTCGCAGGTATTTATCCTGTTGACACAGAAGACTACGAAGAGCTTAGAAACTCTATGGAAAAGCTACAACTAAACGATGCTTCTCTTGTGTTTGCTCCAGAAAGTTCTGCGGCTTTAGGCTTTGGTTTCCGTTGTGGTTTTCTTGGAATGCTACACATGGAAATTATTCAAGAACGCTTAGAACGTGAGTTTGACATGACAGTAATTACAACTGTGCCTAACGTATCTTACTTCGCTTATACCAACAAAGAACCAGACGTTCCTTTTATTGTAAATAACCCAAGTGATTTACCAGAGCCAACAATGATTAATAGGGTTGAAGAACCATTTATTAAAGCAACTATAATTACAAAATCTGATTTTGTTGGTAACGTTATGAGCTTGTGTATTGAGAAGCGTGGTATGATTACTAATCAAACCTACCTAACTCCAGTTCGTGTGGAGTTAACTTTCGAAATGCCTTTAGCAGAAATTGTTTTCGATTTTTACGATAGATTAAAAACAGTTTCTAAAGGATATGCTTCTTTTGATTACCATCCTATTGGTATGAAAACATCGAAACTAGTGCGTTTAGATGTCTTACTAAATGCACAACCCGTAGATGCGCTTTCTGCTCTTATACACGCAGACAATGCGCACAATATTGGTAAAAAAATGACTGAAAAGTTGAAGGAGTTAATTCCTCGTCAACAATTCGATATTCCAATTCAAGCAGCAATTGGTGCAAAAATTATAGCTAGAGAAACTGTAAAAGCATTACGTAAAGATGTAACTGCAAAATGTTATGGTGGAGATATTTCGCGTAAACGTAAACTTCTTGAAAAGCAGAAAAAAGGAAAAAAACGTATGCGCCAAGTTGGTAATGTAGAAATACCTCAACAAGCGTTTATGGCTGTTTTAAAACTTAACGATTAATTGGGCGATTTAATTTAGTAACTTTTTAAATATAAAAAATGCTTTCTAATAAAGAAAGTGTTTTTCTTTTTAGGCCCATTATAACAAGTTATTTAAATAATAGATAAACTCCATAAAGTATTGTAAAATTTACTAATCCATAAATTACAAGCGCTAACCTAAAAACAAACTTAACTACGGTAAAGCTACAGAAGTTGTTTTTTCACTGCCTTTATTTATCTTATTTAATTTGGTGTCTTCTTTAAGTACAATATGGTTTTCATTATCTAAATCAACTTCAATATTTTCAGATGATTTTATTATTGTTTTTTTAAAAATTAGGTCTATTAAAAATGTTAGAGGAAAAGCAAAAAACTTAATGCGCTTTTGTAGTGCTTTCTTTAAAGAAGGTCTAATAACATAAATAGCAACTCCTCTAAAAACATCTGAAAATGTAGATTTTAGTGGTAAACTTTCTTCTCGTTAAGCCTGCATCTTAGTAAACGTGTTTAGAGGTTTCTAAGGTTCTTTTAAATACTTTATCAATGTCATTTTTAATTGTGCTAAAGAGCCTTACAATAGAAAACAATATTATAGATGGAATAGAAGTTAAAAAGGCTATAATCCAGTATAATACACTTAAAGTCGTGTTGTCTATAAAAAACAAGCAAAAAAAGCGTTAGCAACACCCAAAAAACTATAAGGTTTGTTAATAAGACTTTGCCAATATAAACAGGAAAAAAAGTGCATCTGCAATAGTTTCTGTAACCTCATCAACTTGATATTTAGAATAGTCTATGCGGTTGTTGGTTTTTGCTTTGTTATTAAGTATGTCTTGAAGCTTAGTACTCATTTATTAATCTTCTTCAATAACCACTTTTTCCACATCAAATGGTTTTCCTAGGTAAACTAATTTCCATTTTTCACCAATATCTTCAATCTCTTTACTGTAAGATGATATTATTTTTATTTCGTAAGCTTCATTTTTAATAAACAAAGGAATAATATCCTTATCGTTATCAGAGAGTTCAATTAAATTCTCATAATGCGCCTTGTCTTTAAGTTCAATTTCTTGAATGCTAGGAAACTTTTTTACAACATTACTAAGTGTAGAGTAATCATCTGTATGAGAAAACAAACCTTCTTTTGGGTTATTGTTACTATCTCGCATTTCATCTACACTAACCAACCTAAAAGAACCGTTTTCTCCAAATTGACTGCTAAACTTATTAATGGCATATTTATTAATATCATTGCTTCCGGTTAAAGCCATTAAATAACCAACATCATTTAACTCTATGTTGTCCATTAAAGTGTCTGAATAAATATTGGTGTTAATAGCCTCAAGCCCTAATTCTTTGGCTTTATCAATATTGGTTTGATTACTGTCTATTAAAACCACGTGTCTACCATTAGACTCTAAATAATGACCTATAAGTCTAGAAATTTTAGAAGCACCAACTATTAAAATACCATCTGATTTTGTTAAAAAAACACCAACTATTTTCGCAAAAAACCTCGCTGTTGTAGCGTTTAATAATACTGTTCCTAAAACAATCATAAACACCAAAGGGGTAATATATTCTGCACCTTCAACGCCTTGTTTTAAAAGCTTACTACCAAAAAGTGAAGCAATTCCTGCTGCCACAATACCTCGAGGTCCAACCCAGCTTATAAAAAGTTTTTCGTTAAGTTTTAGTTTAGATCCATGTGTGCTTAAAAACACTGCAAGTGGCCTAATTACAAATACAACAATGGAAAAAAGCAATGCTGTTTTCCAGGTGTACAATAACATTAAATCTTCAATATTAATGTTTGCTGCAAGCAATATAAATAGAATAGAAATTAATAATACGCTTAACGATTCTTTAAAATATAAGAGTTCTTTTAAGTTTTCTAACTTCCCGTTTCCTAAAACCATTCCCATAACAACTACTGCTAGTAATCCAGATTCGTGAGCAAAAATCTCTGATTCTACAAAAACAAGAAGCACTGTAGAAAGCGCTACAACATTTAATAAATAATGTGGTATTAATTTTTTATTAATAGCAAAGGCTAAAGCATGTGCGAATGTGAAGCCAAAAGTAGTACCAAAAAGTACAATTTTACCAAACTCTAACAATGCTGTTTTAGTAAAACCACTATCTCCACCTACACTAATAAACTCGAAAACCAATACAGCAACTAATGCTCCTATTGGATCTATTAAAATACCTTCCCATTTAAGAATCGTTGAAATATCTTTTTTAAGAGGAATGTTTCTTAAAATTGGTGTAATTACAGTAGGACCTGTAACTATTATTAAACCTGCAAATAAAAACGATAAATCCCAACTTAAATTAAAAATATAATGCGCTAAAACTCCAGCTCCAAAAAAAGTAACTGCAGACCCTAAGGTTATTAACTTGGTAATAACTGGACCTACATTTTTTATTTCGGAACGTTTTAAAGTTAATCCTCCTTCAAAAAGAATAATACTAATTGCAAGAGAAACAAAGTAATAAAGACTATCCCCTGGAAAGAGTCCTTTTTCTCCATTCCAAACAGGTTCTATCCATTTAGTGCCATCTTCACTTAAAAATTCGGCAGCAATAGGTCCTACTAAAAGACCTATTAGTATTAAGGGCAAAATAGCTGGAATTTTAAATTTCCAAGCCACCCATTGTGCAAGTATACCTAGTATAATTATTCCGGCTAATTCTAACATATTGTCTTTGTTGTTTTAAAATGATAAAGTTAAATATAAATAAATCAAAATTTACAAGCTATTAACAATTCTTAGAGACTTGCAACATAAGTTAAAAAAATACTATCTTCACTTTTTTCGAAATTAATTATCCGTGATTCCAAAACCATTCAAAACCATAGGTATAGGTATTGCCTTTTCTCCAAACTTAAAGGCAAACCTTTATGAGGCTTCGCGTTTGGCATTATTTTTTGATTGTAAATTAGTTATTATTCATGTTGGGAAAACTTCAAACGAAAAAACAGACACCTTAAAAAGTATTCTTAGCGCATTCGAAAAAGATAATTTAAATTATGATGTTCTCTTTAAACCTGGTGATCCAGTTGAGGTAATTTTAAGCGCTTCAGAAGAAAAAAAAATAGATTTATTAATTATTGGTGCTGCTAAAAGAGAAAAACTTTTTAAATATTACATTGGCTCTATTGCTAGAAAAATTACCAGAAAAGCAAATTGTTCTTTATTATTACTTATTAATCCTTCGATAGATAGGCTTCCTTGTCAACACATTGTAGTTAATGGTCTAGAACACCCTAAAACAGAACAAACTATAACAACCGCTTTTTATATTGGTTTAAAGCTGGAGGCTGAAAAACTAACCATTGTCGAAGAAATAAAACAAAACGAAATTCACGTTAATGTAGATGATGATAAATCTTTAAGAAAAGCACAAATTGTTAAGGAACGTTTACGAAACCGTGAACGCTCAAGAATAAATCATATTATTGAAGATATCCCAAAGGATTATACTCAAAATATAACTATAAAATCTCAACCTATTTTTGGGACTCAGGGCTATTCTATTGGGCATTATGCACAAATTGCAAGAGCCGATTTGTTAGTTATGAATGCGCCAACAAAGATGACTTTTTGGGATAGGTTGTTTCCTCACGATATTGAACATATTTTAACCGAATTACCAACAGATGTTTTAATTATTCAATGAGCAAAAAAAAGAATAACATAAAAACATTCTTGAAAGCATTACCAAAAAATATTTTTTATGGTTTTGTGGTAAGTCTTATTGCTTTACCCTTAGGTTTAGGCTTGTCAATGGCTAGTGAAGCTCCTCCAATTGCTGGAGTAATTGCTGCAGTAGTTGGTGGTGTATTAGTATCGATTCTAGGAGGAAGTAATGTTACAATTGCAGGACCAGGAAATGGATTGGTTGGTGTGCTTTTAGTTGCTATTGCAACATTAGGATTAGAAAGCGCTTATGCAGCAATAGTTTGCTCTGGCGTTATTTTATTAATTCTTGGTTTTTTACGCTTAGGAAAATTAGCTGATTTTTTCCCTTCCTCTGCCATTCAAGGTATGCTTGCTGCTATTGGACTTATTATCCTTGGTAAACAGTTTCATATTATGCTTGCGCATCGTATAAAAAAAGAAGAAACTATAGATTACCTTATAGAAATCCCTTACACTATTAATGATGCTGTTCACTATGATAATACGGGACTTATATATGCTGCAATAGCTGGTGTTTTAAGTTTTCTAATCATGATCTTTTATTCAAAAATTAGAAATAAATACTTACAATTAATTCCTGCTCCAATGTGGATTGTAATATTATCAATCGCATTTAGTTATTATTTTGAATTCGTTGCACACGAAAACAACCCAATCGCTCTTGAGTATATGGTTTCTGGAATACCTGAATTCTCAGAAATTATCGCACAACTTCCAACCGTAGATTTTAGTAAAATTGGCACAATCCCTTTCTGGACAAGTGTATTAGCCTTAACATTAATTGCTAGTATAGAATCACTACTAAGCATAAAAGCTGTAGATAAACTTGATCCAGAAAAACGCAGAAGCAATGTAAATAGAGACCTAAAAGCCCTAGGTTTAGCAACAGTTGGTAGTGGTTTTTTAGGAGGACTAAACGTAGTAACCGTTATTGCTAGAAGTTCTGTAAACGTAAATAATGGAGCTAGCAATAGGTCTTCAAACTTTTTTCATGCAGCATTTTTAGTTATTTTTATTGTGCTTTTTAGCTCTCAATTACAACGTATTCCATTACCAGCTTTAATGGCTATTTTAGTATATACGGGTTATAAATTAGCGTCTCCAGAAAACATTAGAAAGATTTTTAAAATTGGAAAAGAACAACTTATTATATTTTTTGTGACACTCTTTATTACCTTAAAAGTCGGCTTAATTTCTGGTATTGCTTCTGGTGTTTTTGTCACTTTTATAATTCATATAATAATTAATAAAAGCTTTGGTCTTTTTGGTAGAAACCTATTAAAACCAAATGTATTAATGTTTCAAGAAGATCGAAACTATTATATAAGCGTAAAGCATTTTTGTAGTTTTTTAAATTTCTATAAACTGAAATCAAAAATAGATGCAATACCAGAAAACGAAGATGTTATTGTAGATTTTTCACTTTGCAAGTTTGTAGATCATACGGTTATGGAAAACTTAAATAACTACCAAGAGTTGTTTACTAAAAGGGGGGGGCATTTTGAGGTTCTAGGTCTAGACTTACACGACACAGACTCTAAACATCCCTTTGCATTGCGTCGTTTATTACCAGTGCCAAACCTTATTAAAAACAGCTTAACAAGAAGACAAAAAACAATAGAAGATTTGGCTCAGGATTATCAATTAAATTATAGTTCTAAAAAAGTTAGAGAAACCAGCTTTTTAGATGATTTTCATTTTTTTAAAACAAAAAAAATTAATTACATATACAATCAATTAGCAAACAAAAATGAGGTACTTAATACCTTCGATATTGAGTTTACTGAAGGTGAATTTATTGCCAAAGAAGTTATACGTTCTACAATGCTCTATATTAAATTAGATAAAAGCATACCCAAATTTACTTTAGATCGAGAAGGCTTTTTAGAAAAAGTTTATGCTTTTGCTGGCTTTAAAGACATTCCTATTGAAAACCATACAGATTTCTCAAATAGATTTTATTTACTTGGTGAAGATACAAAGGCTATTCAGAAGTTTTTTACAGATGAAATCACTCATTTTTTCGAGAGTAATCCATACTATCATGTAGAGTCTAATGGTTATGATTTGCTTGTTTTTGGTCGCGAAAGACTAGCAAGTATAAAAGAGATTAAAGCACTTTACGATTTTGGTAAGCGCTTACAACAGGTTGTTTCTTAATAAAAACATGACAATTAGTAACAATTCCTTAGTTTTTTATAATTTGTAACTATGAATTTATACCCAATAAACGCAGGAAATTTTAAGCTAGATGGAGGTGCCATGTTTGGAGTGGTTCCAAAATCTCTATGGACAAGAACAAATCCTGCAGACGGCAATAACATGATAGACTGTGCTGCACGTTGTTTATTAATAGAAGACGAAAACCGTCTTATTTTAATAGATACTGGAATGGGTAATAAACAAAGTGAAAAGTTTTACAGTTATTATCACCTTTGGGGAGACAACACTATCGATAAATCATTAGCAAAATATAGTTTTCATAGAGACGATATTACAGATGTTTTTATGACGCATCTACACTTTGATCATTGTGGTGGATCTATACAATATAACAAAGACAGAACGCTTTTAGAACCAGCTTTTAAAAATGCATATTTTTGGAGTAACCAGAAGCATTGGGAATGGGCAACAAAACCCAATCCTCGTGAAGTGGCATCATTTTTAAAAGAAAATATTATACCAATACAAGATAGTGGTCATTTAAAATTTACACAAGTACCAAATAACCATATATTAAAAAATTCTAATTTGGGATTTGATATTTTTTTTGCTAATGGTCATACAGAAAAACAAATGATACCAATGATTAATTACAATGGTAAAACCATTTGCTTTATGGCAGACTTATTACCAACCGTTGGCCACCTTCCTATTCCTTTTGTAATGGGTTACGATACTAGACCCTTATTAACTTTAGACGAGAAAGAAAAATTCTTAAATTTAGCAGCAAATAATAATTATTACTTATTTTTGGAACACGATGCATATAATGAGATAATTACTGTGCAACATACCGAAAAAGGAGTAAGATTAAAAGACACTTTTTCAAGCAATGATATTTTTAACCTTTAATATAATAACTAAACATTTGTAACATGAAATTAATAAATAAAACACTTTTGTTTTCAGTATTTTCAGCAGCTATTTTATCAAGCTGTGGTGGTGGAGCTCCAATTTTAACTACACCTTTAGAAAACATAGATACATCACCTCTTAAAGAAGCAGGTCTTACAGATGCTCAAGCTTATAATTGGGGACATTTAGACCTTGCAAAGGACACTATTCCTGGAATGAGTGTAGATAAAGCTTACAGCGAAATTATTAAGGGTAAAAAAGGCCAAAAAATAATTGTTGCAGTAATAGATTCTGGAATTGATATTTCTCACGAAGATTTAGATGGTGTGCTTTGGACTAACAAAAAAGAAATTGCTGGCAACGGAATTGATGATGATAAAAATGGCTACGTAGATGATATTCATGGTTGGAACTTTTTAGGCGATGGACACGATGAGCAATTAGAATATATTCGTTTAATAGCCAGTGGAGATACAAGCGCTCCAAGATATGCAAAAGCGAAAGCAAAATACGATGCCGATTATAATGCTGCGCTTGCAGGAAAGCAACAGTATGATGGAATTTTTAATATGGTTGATGGCGCACACAAAAAATTAACTGCACACTTTAAAAAAGAAGATTATACAGCAAAAGAAGTCGCAGCAATAACTACTGAAGACGAAGAATTAAAAGGAGCTGTACAAGCTGCAACTAGCATGTTTTCTAGAGGAGCAAAGTCATTACCTGAAGTAATTGATCAAGTTAAAGGTGGTGTTGATTATTATGGAGATCAAGTGGCTTACAGCTTAAACAAAGATTTTAAAGGAAGAACAACAGGGGACAACCCTAATGATTGGAACGATAAACCAGGTTACGGAAATGGAAACGTAATGCCAGTAAAAAAATCTGAAAGCCATGGAACACACGTTGCAGGAATTATTGCTGCAGAGCGTAATAATGGTTTAGGAGCAAATGGTGTTGCAAATAACGTAGAAATTATGAGTATTCGTGCTGTACCAAACGGAGATGAGTACGATAAAGATGTTGCAAAAGCAATTAGATACGCTGTAGATAATGGTGCAAAAGTAATTAATGGAAGTTTTGGTAAAAGCTTTTCTCCACATCCAGAATGGGTTAGAGACGCAATTAAGTATGCAAGTGATAATGGTGTAATTTTTGTTCATGCAGCAGGAAACGATGGTAAAGATGTAGATACAGAGCCAAACTTCCCAGACGATAACGTAAATTATGTAGAAGTTGGTAATACTTATATTCGTGTTGGAGCTTTAGCACCTAAATACGGTACAAATATGGTTGCTGGTTTTTCTAACTATGGAAAACAAAACGTAGATGTTTTTGCTCCAGGTGCACAAATATACTCTACATTCCCAGAAAATGAATATAAATCTATTGGAGGAACATCTATGGCTTCACCTGCTGTAGCTGGTGTTGCTGCCTTAGTTTGGTCTCAATACCCAAAATTAACAGCTGCTCAAGTAAAGCAAGTTGTTATGGACTCTGGTTTAGCTATCAATACTAAAGTTGTTGTTGGTGGAAATGCAGATGATGTTAGGGATTTTAGTTCACTAACAAAATCTGGTAAAATGGTTAATGCATACAATGCGTTAATTATGGCATCTCAATTATCTAAATAACTAATAATCTAAAAAAAGCCTCAGTAATTAATACTGAGGCTTTTTTTATTTAAATAAATTAAAATGAATAAAGTTCTTCTTTTTAGCCTTACAGCTTCATTGTTTTTATTGGGTTGTGGCTCATCAAAAAGCGCTTCGACAACAACAACAACAACTCAAAGTAGTAATACATACTCTAATATTTCTAGTTCTGCATATTGGCAACAACATGTGGATTATAAAATGGAAATTGATATAGATGTTAATAACTACCAATATCAAGGAAAGCAGACCTTAATCTATACCAATAACTCTCCAGATGTATTAAACAAGGTGTTTTATCACTTATTCTTTAATGCGTTTCAACCAGGAAGCCAAATGGATGCAAGATTGCAGTCTATAGAAGATCCAGATGGTAGAATGATGACCAGCTCTGGTGGCGAAAAAGTTAGTAAAATAAGCACTTTAAAGCCTAACGAAATAGGGTATATTAACGTAACATCTCTTAAACAAAATAGAAGTTTTGTAAAGCATGAAACAGTTGGAACTGTTTTAGAGGTTACCCTAAACAAAGCAATACAACCAGGTGAGAGTGTAGCTTTCGATATGGTTTTTAATGCTCAAGTTCCTTTACAAATTCGTCGTTCTGGTAGAAATAATGCAGAAGGTGTAGCATTATCTATGACGCAGTGGTATCCAAAATTATCTGAATATGATTTTGAGGGTTGGCACGCCTACCCATATATTGCTAGAGAATTTCATGGTGTTTGGGGAGATTTTGATTTAAAATTAACTATAGATAAAAATTATGTTGTAGGAGGTACTGGATATCTTCAACCTAATCCAGTAATAAACGGAAATAAAAAGACGCTTCATTTTAAAGCTCCTAATGTACATGATTTTACTTGGGCTGCAGACCCAGATTATATTCACGATAGTATGCAAGTACCTAATGGTCCAATGCTTCACTTTTATTATAAAAACAACTTACCTGCAGAAAATCTTAAACACTGGAAAGACCTACAGCCTAAAACAGTTGAAATGATGCAATATTTTAGCGAAAATGTTGGTAAATATCCTTACGATCAATACTCTGTTATTCAAGGTGGTGATGGTGGAATGGAATATGCAATGTGTACTCTAATTACTGGTAAACGTAATTTTGGAAGCTTAATAGGAGTTACTGCTCACGAATTAGCACATACATGGTTTCAGTTTTTATTAGCAACAAATGAAGCAAAACACGAATGGATGGACGAAGGTTTCACTAGTTATATTAGCGATCATGCTATGGATGAGATTAACAATAAGAACAGTGATAATCCTGCAGCAGGAGCTTACAGAGGTTATAATTATTTAGCCACAACAGCAGGTTTAGAAAGACCGCAAACTACTCATGCAGATAGATATACTACAAATACTGCCTATAGCATTTCGGCCTATAACAAAGGTTCTGTATTCTTATCTCAATTAGGTTATGTAATTGGTGAAGACAATTTAAAGAAAACACTAAAACAATATTTTACAGACTGGGCTTTTAAACACCCAACACCAAACAACTTTATTCGTGTAGCAGAAAAAGTTTCTGGCTTAGAACTAGAATGGTATTTAACAGACTGGACCATGACTACAAACACAATAGACTATGGCGTAAAAAGTATTGAAGGAAAGACAGTTGTCTTAATGCGTATAGGCGAAATGCCAATGCCAATAGACCTTGAGGTTGTTTATACCGATGGTTCTACAGAAAGTTTGTATATTCCTCTACAAATGATGCGTGGAGAAAAACCAACTACTGCAACTATTATTAAAGATTGGGCTTGGGCTTACCCAACCTATTCTTTTGATGCTAAAAAAGCTGTTAAAAGTGTAGAAATTGATGCTAAAAACTTAATGGCTGATATTGATAAAGCAAATAATAAAAAATAAGACATTATAAGTTTAAGCTTAAAACCTCATCCAAGGATGAGGTTTTTTGTTTTCCAAATATTATATTTATAAGTGATGTTGTATATTAGCTTTAATAATATATTAAAGCCCTAGTAATAGTTTGTATAATGAAACTCACCTACAACAAACACGAAAAACTAAAGAGCCAAAAAACCATCGAGCAATTATTTATTGAAGGAAAATCGGTTTCGGCATATCCTTTGCGGTTAGTATATTTAAAACATGACGACTCTTTAAAGGTTGGTGTATCTGTAAGTAAACGAAATTTTAAACTTGCTGTAGATAGAATTCGTATAAAACGCTTACTAAGAGAAGCCTACAGATTAAATAAATCTTTGTTAATTAATAATGAAGTTAACGATTACGTGTTAATGATTTTATATCTTAGTAAAGATATGCCTGATTTTGAAATAGTAAATACCAAAACAATAAAGCTACTATCTAAATTTACAGACTCAATTTCTAATAGCTAGAACAATGAAAAAATTACTAAAACAAAAAGTGTTAGTCCCTATTTTAGCACTAATAATACTAATTACTGGTTCTGCCTTTAAGACTTTTAATAACGATTTTTTTGAAATTGCTAAACAGATTGAAATATTTACAACCCTTTTTAAAGAGTTGAATATGAATTATGTAGACGAAACTAATCCTGGTGATTTAATGGATAATGCTATTAAAAACATGTTAAATGAACTTGATCCGTATACAAAGTTTTATAATGAACAAGACGTTGAAGCAGAAAGAATTAAAAGAACTGGAGATTATACAGGTGTTGGAGCTCAAGTAAGAATTTTAAAAGAAAAACTATTAATTATAGAGCCATACAAAGGTTATCCAGCAGATAGAGCTGGATTAAAAGCAGGAGACGAAATTATAGAAATTAATGGCCAAATTGTAGCTAATTATAAAGATGATGCTGGAAACCTACTTAAAGGAGCACCTAACTCATCTGCAGAAATAACCTACGTTAGACAAGGTAAGACAGCAAAAACAACTGTAAAACGTAGTGAAATTGAAATAGATGCTGTACCTCATTTCTCTATGATTGACGGTACAACTGGTTATATTGTACTTACAAAATTTAACGAAAAAACATCACAACAAACGGGTTATGCATTAAAAGACCTAAAAGCTAAAGGTGCTAAAGGTATTATTTTAGATTTACGTGGAAATCCAGGAGGGCTGCTAACCGAAGCGGTTAATGTAGTAAACTTATTTGTACCAAAGGGCCAACTAGTGGTTACAACAAAATCTAAAGTTAAAAAATACAATAGAACATTTTACACCAAAAGAGATCCAGTAGATACAAAGGTTCCACTTATTGTACTAATTAATGGTAGTAGTGCCTCTGCAAGCGAAATTGTATCTGGTAGTATACAGGACTTAGATAGAGGTGTTGTTGTTGGTTCAAGAAGCTTTGGTAAAGGCTTAGTACAGCGTCCAAAAGAACTAACATATGGTACACAGTTAAAAGTTACAATTTCACGTTATTATACACCATCTGGAAGATGTATTCAAGCTTTAGACTATTGGAATAAAGACGAAAAAGGAAACGCTGTAAGAATTAAGCAAAAAGACTATAATGTCTTTAAAACTAAAAACGGAAGGAAAGTGTTTGATGGTGGTGGTGTTTTTCCGGACGAGGAATTAGAATATTCAAAAAATTCTGCAATTACAAAAGCAATTTTAAGTAATCAAGGTGTTTTTGATTTTGCAACAAAGTATTATTACAATAACATAAACATTACCAATATTAATGATTGGAAATTAAAGGATTCAGACTTTAAAGAATTTAAAGAATTCCTTAAATCAACAGATTTTTCTTTTGAAACCAAGACAGAAAAATCTCTAAATAAAGCTTTAGAAATTGCTAAAACAGAGAATTTAGACGATGATATTCAGCGTGATTATAATGCGCTAATTCAAAATTTAAATAATTCAAAATTAAAAGCTTTAGACGATAATAAATCTCAACTCATGAATTTATTAAGCGACGAAATTATTAAACGTTATGTATATAGAGAAGGTTTATACAAGTATTACAAGCTTCATAATAATGAAATTAAAAAAGCAACCGAAATACTAGCAAACCCAACAAAATACAAACGTTACTTAAACTAGCATATTATTATACTATCTATTAGAATGAAATATTTGATTACACTTTTTTTCTTTATCTCATTATTAGGAAATTCTCAACAAGAATTTTCTCATGATGTCTATTTTGATACAGATGAATATGTTGTGCCTTTAACAGAAGAAAATAGGTTATTGTTATTTATCTCTTCTCTAGATACTATTCCTGTAGAAAAAGTAGCTATTTACGGTTTTACAGATGATAGAGGTACAAACGAATATAATTTAGAGCTTTCACAAAACCGAGCAAATACTATTAAAGATATGTTTTCTGGTTATGGCATTGATCTATATTTAATTACAAATGTTAATGGAAAAGGAGAAATACTTTTAAAGGTTTTAAATGAAGAGGAAGTACATAAAATACGTGGTTTAAATAGAAAAGTTGAAGTTATAGTTACCAAAAAGTCTCCAAAAAAACAAGTTGAAGAAGAAGTAAGTGTTGTAGATGAGGACGTTAAAAAAGAAAAAACAACAGACGATATAAAAAAAGGTACAATTAAAAAAGGTGATAAAATTCGTTTAGATAAAATATACTTTAAAACAAGCTATAGCTATATAACATCAGATTCTAAAAAAACTCTCGAAGAACTTGCTAAAATTATGGTTGAAAATAAAAATATTTATTTTACCATTCAAGGTCATGTGTGTTGTACACAAAACAGTAGAGATGCTGTAGATAAAAAAACGAAGAAACGAAATTTATCTGTTGCAAGAGCTCGATTTATTTATGATTATTTAGCAAAAAAAGGCGTAGATAAAAAACGAATGAAATACGTTGGTATGCGAAGAAAATTTCCGCTTGGTGGAGCTCCAAAATTAGATAGAAGAGTAGAAATTCTTGTTACCTATGTTGGTAAGGTTAATTAATTTTTATATATCATGCCAATATGCGGAATACCATCTTCTAAGTACTCCTCTCCTACTTCAGTAAATTTAAGTTTATTATAAAAACGTTTAAGATAACATTGTGCAGAGATTTTTATTTCTGAAACATTATAATGGTTTTTTACAGCTTCAATTGAAGCTTCCATAATATTATAACCGTATTTATATTCTCTTTCATTTTCAGCAACTACTACTCTACCAATACTAGATTCTTTAAAATAATCTCCTGGTTTAAAAATACGTGTGTAAGCAACTATATTATTATTTTTATAACCTATTACATGTAGCGCTTTTTGATCTTTTCCATCAATATCTTGGTAAACACAATCCTGTTCTACAACAAAAACTTCACTTCTTAATTGTAATAAATTATACAACTCTGTAGTTGTTAATTCTTGAAATGTTTTGGTTTTAATTTCTAACATGTATTTAATATTATAATCTTTTAAAAAAATAAATTTGTCTTGAATAATTATGTCTTTAACATCATCCTTTCTAAACTATGGTTGAATATTTACATGGTTTATTTCAAATTTACGAAATAGTAATTCTTTAATTTTAGATAAAATACTATCAAATTCTGTGAGTTTAATATTTTTTTCAAAATCTACATGTGCTTCAAAATGAATTTCATCGTTATTTAATTGCTAAACATGAATATGATGTACGTTTTTAATATCATCTACAGGTATAGTTTCTGGAGTAAATAACCTTAATACTTTAGTAGACTCTTTTAAAAGACTAAAACCGATCCATACTAGATAAATTGCAATTATGAAAGTAAACACACTGTCTACCCAAAAAATAGAATAAAATTTTATTAATAATCCTCCAAATAAAACAGCTACACTTGCTATTATATCTGTTAATAAATGTAAATATACACTTCGTATATTCATATTAGATTTACTGTCTTTTTTTAATAATAATACACTAAAACCATTTCCTAAAATAGCTATAAAAGATAACCAAATAATAAAATTACTTTCTATTTCTTGAGGGTTTTGAAAACGCTTTATAGCTTCTATAATCAATAAAATAACAACTATTAGTAATGTAGCTGCATTTATAAAAGCTACTAAAATTTCGGCACGTTTATAAGCCAAGATTTTATATAAAGAGGCTTTACGTTTAGATAGTTTATCTGTTATATAACTAATAACAAGCGATACAACATCGCTAAAATTATGTAAAGCATCGCTTAACAAAGCAAAACTTCCAGATAGTATTCCACCTATTATTTGTGCAACTGAAATTATTATATTTAAAAAAATAAAAATTAATAAGTTTCTACCTTTTAAATTGTTGTGATTGTGTGCGTGATTATTATTGTGTTGCTGTCCCAATTAACATGGTATTTTAGCAACTCGGTTTTGGTGTCTACCACCTTCAAATTCAGTTTCTAAAAACGTATCTACTATAGCTATTGCTTGTTGTACAGCTGTATAACGTGCAGGAATACAAATAATATTTGCATTATTATGTTGGCGTGTTAAAGCTGTAATTTCTTTTGTCCAACAAATACCAGCTCTTATATCTTGATGTTTATTAGCAGTCATAGCAACACCATTTGCGCTTCCGCATATTAATATTCCAAAAGTTGCTTTTTTATTCTCTACATCTTTAGCAACTGGATGAACAAAATCTGGATAGTCTACACTATCACTAGCATCTGTTCCATGATTTATTAAAGTTATTCCTTTTGCTTCTAAATGTGTAATAATAGTAAATTTATAATCTGTTCCTGCGTGATCGTTTCCTATTGATATTGTCATCTAATTAAGGTTTAAAATAGTTTCAGTAAAAAAGAAATCTATTTGCTTTATAAAACGTAAAGTTAATAATTGATTGTAACTATTAATAAGTAATACTTAGGAACTTATTCAAAATTTATATGTTTGAAAATTCAACTTAAAAAGAGTGTTTAAAACTATTGTTAATAACTATAGTTTTTAATAGTAACTACTTGTTAATATCTAATCACTGTTTTTAAAAACTTTTATTAGGTTTATCCAGTTAATTTTCTAAACTAAAATATAAACTAAACCACCAAAAAAGTTAGTTGTTTTCTTTTATTTATTTATCATTAAAAAAAAAACCCATACCAACATAAAAAAATAAAATACTTATTAAAAAAAGTTGGTTAATTAAGGTTATAAACAGTTGTTAATAGTAAACCTAATTAGTATTAAAATCAGTACTTTAATATGTTTATAAACTGTTAATAGAAAGATATAAGTAACATATAAAAATAAAATACTATAAAGTTATACCGCTATTAACAAGCAATCATAATCATCAATTTTTTTTTAAATTTTAAAGAAAGAATAATAATATATATTATAAATGTTAATAAAAGTTTACTTCTACTTTTAAAATTTATAAACCCTTTTATATTAAGTTAACTTTAAATAAATAATAATTTAATTTAAAAAAACGTAGCTTTGCATAAACATAATAGCAAAACATCTTCTTCTAATTGCTATTTATTATCAATTATTTAATAATACAATTGATATAAAAATCAAAAATTCCAATAACTTTAGGAATTCAATTACATTAAAACATTACATGAGTAAAAAGAAACACAGGAAACCAAGTCATAACAAGATTTCCAATCTAACAAATACAATTCTAAGTATTTTAAAAAAAGATAGAAACAAAGCATTCAATTATAAACAAATTGGAGCAATATTAAGCGTTAACGATGCGAGTAGTCGTAACCAGATTATAAAAAAATTACAACAACTTAAAGCGAAAGAAGAAATTAAAGAAATCGATCGTGGTAAGTTTCAAATAAATAGTAATACAGTGTACTATACAGGAATTTTCGATGCTGCGCAACGTGGCAACGGTTATGTTATTTGCGATGATTTTGAAGACTATATTTATATTGGTTCAAATAATGTAAACAAAGCTTTAAATGGAGATGAAGTAGAATTATATGTTTACAAACGTAGAAAAAGCGGTAAACAAGAAGGTGAAATTACTAGAATAATTAAGAGAGCTAAAACCGAATATGTTGGTATTATACAAGTACACATAAAAAAGAATTTTGCTTTTGTAGTGGTAGATGGTAATAAAATGAAAACCAACATTTTTGTACCTATCAATAAAACCATGAATGCTGAAGATGGTGACAAAGTATTAGTTACTATGGAAGAATGGCTAGAAAAATCGGATTCTCCTAACGGAAAGGTTATAAAAGTACTAGGAAAAGCTGGTGAACACAATACAGAAATCCACGCAATTCTAGCAGATTACGGTTTGCCTTACGAATTTCCAAAAGAAGTTGAAGATTATGTAAACAATATAGATTTAAACATAAAACCAGAAGAAATTAAGAAGCGTCGCGATATGCGAAAGGATTTAACTTTTACTATAGATCCAAAAGATGCTAAAGATTTTGATGATGCTTTATCGTTTACCGTTCTAGAAAATGGTAATTATGAAATAGGAATTCATATTGCAGACGTGTCGCATTATTTACAAAAAGGTACCGTTTTAGACGATGAAGCCTACAAGCGTGCAACTTCAGTATATTTAGTAGATAGAGTGGTACCTATGTTGCCAGAAATTTTAAGTAATAGTGCTTGTTCTTTACGTCCACACGAAGAAAAATATACATTTTCTGCAGTTTTGGAATTAAATAACAAAGCTCAAATAATAAACGAATGGTTTGGAAGAACGGTAACGTATTCTGATGCACGTTTTGCTTACGAAGAAGCACAAGCTATTATAGGAAATAAAAATAATACAATTCCTGCTGAAGTTTCACTTACAGGAAAAGAATATATAACAGATCAAGCTATTGCAGATGCTGTTTTAAAAATGGATGAATTAGCGAAAATCATGCGTGGAAAACGCATGCAATCTGGAGCTATTTCTTTCGATAAAATTGAAGTAAAATTCGATTTAGATCAAGAATCAAATCCTGTAGGTGTATTTTTTAAAACCAGTAAAGATGCTAATAAACTTATTGAAGAATTTATGTTATTAGCAAACCGAAAAGTTTCAGAATTTATTGGAAAACAAAAACCAGAAAAAACGTTTGTTTATAGAGTACACGACGAGCCAAATGAAGATAAATTAATAACTTTACAAGGCGTTGTTTCTAAATTTGGGTATAAGCTTAACTTTAATAGTAAAAACGGTATAGCATCCTCTTTAAATAAGTTATTAAGTGATGTACAAGGTAAAAAAGAACAAAACCTAGTAGATACTTTAGCAATACGTACCATGTCTAAAGCAGAGTATACTACCAAAAATATTGGCCATTACGGTTTAGCTTTCGATTATTACAGTCATTTTACATCTCCTATTCGTCGTTATCCAGATGTTATGGTACATCGCTTATTACAACGGTATTTAGATGGCGAAAAAACAGCTAATGCAGACGTATACCAAGAGCGTTGTAAACATTCTAGTAATATGGAATATCTTGCTACAAAAGCCGAAAGAGATTCTATTAAATACATGCAAATTAGATTTATGCAAGATCACCAAGATGAAGAATTTTTAGGTGTCATCTCTGGAGTTACAGATTGGGGAATTTACATAGAGCTTGTTGCTAATAAATGTGAAGGTATGGTAAGAACTCGGGATATTAAAGGTGATTATTATGAGTTCGATCAAGAACAATATGCATTAATTGGTAAAAAAACAAAAACCATGTATCAACTAGGTGATGAAGTAATTGTAAAAGTTAAAAATGCAGATTTAGTAAAACGTCACTTAGATTTTGAACTTATAGGAAAACCTGAAGCATAATTTAATTTATAATAAAAATGTAACTTTATTATTATATAATTGTAACAATTCTAATACTTTTTATACTAATAAAAAAAACAACTATCCATGATTTTAACAACAACAAACTCTGTAGAAGGCTTTAGAAGAATAGATTATAAAGGTATTGTAACAGGAGTAAGTGCATAGCAACAAAAAGTTATATTTTCTTTTAGTACAAGTAAGTATTTAGATTCTTTAAATAAGAGTGTAAACGATGTAAAAGAGGAAGTTTTTTCTAAATTAAAAGAAAAAGCTCAAGCTTTAAATGCAAACACTGTGGTTGGTATTAAAATAGATTTTAAAGTTTTAGCGACAACTGGTGTTAATATAATATCTTTAACTAGTAGTGTAGTAAATGTTGTTTCAGAAAAATAATAAAATAATAAACTTAAGCTTCAGTTTTACTGAGGCTTTTTTTATTTTTAACATGAAATAAAAATATTTTTTCAACTACTTAAAAACAAAAAAAAGTATGATACTTACAACAATAAATTCAATTGAAGGTTTTAAAATAATAGAATACAAAGGTATAGTTTCAGGAATATCTAATAATTCAAGTCATTTTTATAAAGGTAAAAAAATGTTTTTTATAGACATGTTTAGTATGAAAAAACATCAAGAAGCTTATGAGGAGGGCCTTCAAAATATTAAAGAAGAAGCTTTTTAAAAATTACAAAACAAAACACAAGCTTTAAATGTTAATTCAGTAGTTGGAATTAAAGTTGATATTAAACCATTATCAGCAACATCTATTTTAATAATCTCTATAACAGGAACAGTAGTAACTGTCGTAGAAGATAAATAAATTTTTATTTTTACATATTAAACTGTAATACTTTATAATCTTTTATTTTAATCCTATAAATTTCTTTACTTTGTAATATCAATTAAATTTTAAAATGATTGATTATATATTAAATTAGTTTATTTGATATAAACAACACTTTCCTTTTTATGATTGAAGACATTCAGGCAGCAATACCATTAGGCTTTTTCTTAGCCTTCATGATTGGACCAGTGTTTTTTGTACTTCTAGAAACAAGTGTTATTAAAGGTTTTAGAGCTGCATTAGCATTAGATTTAGGTGTTATTTTAGCAGATATAATATTTATAGCAATCGCTTATTTTTCAAGCTTTCAATTATTAGAAAATTTAAGCAATCAACCAGGCCTTTATGTCTTTGGGGGCACTATTTTAGCAGCTTATGGTTTTATTATTTACTTTAAAAAACAAAATAAAGAAGCTGTAGAAGCTGTAGATACTGTAGAATTAGCAAAGCCAAAAACCAATTACCTTTCACTGTTTATTAAAGGTTTCTTTCTAAACTTTATTAATATTGGAGTTTTAGTTTTTTGGTTAGGAATTATTATTGTTGTTGGTCCGAGTTTAGAAAACGATACCAATAGATTTATTATCTTTTTTGGAACTATGATTTCAGCTTACTTTGTAACAGATCTTTTTAAAATTTTACTAGCAAAACAATTAAAAAACAAACTCACGGCTAAAGCTATTATTAAGGTTAAACGTCTTCTAGGACTAATTTTAGTAATTTGTGGAACAGTGCTTATTGTTAAAGGTTTTCTTCCAAAAGATAAATTAAATCCTCAAGAAATCTTCGAGAAAATAGAAGAGAATACACATTAATTATAATATCAACTTACGCGGAATATTTTTTTAGTAGTTTTAAACAGATTCAACATTATTATAGTTTCCAAAAAATTTAATCATAAAAAAAAGAGCTACTTTAAAAAGTAACTCTTTTTGAGGTGTCGAGCGGATTCGAACCGCTGTAGATGGTGTTGCAGACCACTGCCTAGCCACTCGGCCACGACACCCTATTTTCTATTTTTAATAGAAAACTCTTTATTATTAATGAGATGGTAAATATAAAAATAATTCCCTTTTAACGCTATATACTTTAGCTTTTTCTTTTTTCAGTTAATTCTATAGTAACCATCTCAACATCACCACTTATTGGAGGATTTATTTTACTAACTGCAATTGTTGCAGTAGTAACTAACTTATCTTCTGCAAATATGCGCTTTAAAATACGCTTTGCAACATGCTCTAAAAGCGCACTTGGAATAGCCATTTCTTCAGCAACAACTTTATTTAAAAAAACATAATCTACAGTATCACTAAGTGCATCAGAATTAGCACTTTTTTCTAAATCTGCTTTTACTTTTAAATCTACGCGGTAATCACTTCCAATAGCTGTTTCTTCTTTCAAGCAACCATGATTGGCAAAAATGCGGATATTTTCAACTTTAATTATTCCCATTACTATATTTTAGTTTGTAAAAAAATCAAAGATATTACTAATTACACTGGTTTTGGTTTTAAAAAACACGGTATATGTACATTTTTTACAAGTAACTGTAGATAATTTTTTATTTTGTACATCAAAAATTTTTGAAAACGTTCCACCTGTAGCTCGCATTTTATCAATTTCACAAGTTGTCTTGTGGCATTTTGGACATTCGTAATTCATAGTTTTTAGTTTTATAGATTAACAATTCAAAGTATAAGTCCTATAAACCTATAATTTGTTACGTATTTTCATTAATTTTACAACGTTTTTTTAATATTGATTTAGAGTAAATAATCAATAAAAAATATTCAATAACAATATGTCTACAGAAACCAAATCGCTCAACTTTTTAGAGCACATTATAGAAGAGGGTTTAGCTAACGGTTTATCGAAAAATAAACTACGTTTTCGTTTTCCACCAGAACCTAATGGATATTTACATATTGGCCACACAAAAGCTATAAGTATTAGTTTTGGGTTAGGCGAAAGATATAACGCTCCTGTAAACCTTCGTTTCGACGATACTAATCCTGCTAAAGAAGAGCAAGAATATGTAGATGCTATTAAAAAAGATGTGTCTTGGTTAGGTTATAAATGGGCAGAAGAGCGTTACTCATCAGACTATTTTCAAGAACTTTACGACTGGGCAATATTATTAATAAAAGATGGTAAAGCTTATATAGATTCTCAACCTAGTGTAGCTATGGCAGAGCAAAAAGGCACACCTACTCAACCAGGAATAGATGGACCTTACAGAAACAGAACAATAGAGGAGAACCTTGCGCTTTTTGCAAAAATGAAAGCAGGAGAATGTAATGAAGGTGAGCATATTTTACGCGCAAAAATAGACATGCAACACCCTAACATGTTAATGCGTGATCCTATTATGTATCGCGTATTAAAAAAACACCACCATCGTACTGCTAACGATTGGTGTATTTATCCAATGTACGATTGGACTCATGGAGAAAGCGATTATATAGAACAAATCTCTCACTCACTTTGTTCGCTTGAGTTTAAGCCTCATAGAGAGCTTTACGACTGGTTTAAGGAGCAAGTTTACACCTTTGCAAAGAACAAGTATCCTATGCAACCAAAACAGCGTGAGTTTGCACGTTTAAACCTAAGTTATACAATTATGAGCAAACGTAAGCTGCTTAAGTTAGTAGAAGATGGTGTGGTTTCTGGATGGAACGATCCAAGAATGCCTACTATTTCAGGATTAAGACGTCGTGGTTATACACCACAATCTATAAGAAAGTTTGTAGAAACCGTAGGTGTTGCTAAACGCGAAAATATAATTGATGTATCGCTTTTAGAGTTCTGTATTCGAGAAGATTTAAACAAGAAAGCCGATAGGGTTATGGCTGTTTTAGCCCCAATAAAACTAATAATTACCAATTATCTTGAAGATAAAGTAGAATGGCTTGATGCTGAAAATAATCCAGAAGATGAAAGTGCCGGTTCTAGAAAAGTACCGTTTTCAAGAGAACTATATATAGAAAAGGAAGATTTTAAAGAACAAGCCGGAAGTAAATTTTTCCGTTTAAGGCTTGGTGGAGAAGTACGTTTAAAAAACGCTTATATTATAAAAGCAGAGAGTGTTGTTAAAGACGAAAAAAGTAATATTATCGAAATTCATTGTACATATTCACAAGACACAGAAAAAAAAGTAAAAGGGACTTTACACTGGGTTTCTATAAAGCACGCAATAAAAGCAGAGGTTCGCGAATATGATAGATTATTTACAAACGAAGCTCCAGATAGTCACGCAGACAAAGATTTTATGCACTTTATTAACCCAAACTCATTAAAAATTATAGAAGCATTTGTAGAGCCAAGTCTTGCAGAAGCAAAAATAGGCGAGCAGTTTCAGTTTCAACGCTTAGGTTATTTTAATGTTGATTTAGACTCAAGTTTAGATAAATTAGTATTCAATAAAACGGTTGGGCTTAGAGATTCTTGGGTAAAAGTAAAGCCAAAAGAAAATAATAATAATCAGCAAAAGCAACCACAACAAAATAATCGTTCTGCAATAGAGCAAATAAAGTCTTACGGTAAAAAGTACGATAGAATGCAAGATGCACAGCGCGAAAAAGCAAAAACAGAGATTATTGAATTAGCTAAAAATGTAACTTATCAAGACTTAGAACCGCTTTTTGGAACTGCAGTAAAAAAAGCAGGAACACGAATTATTACTATGATAAGTTTAGGTGTTTTATTAGAAAACGGACACGAAAGAAATGAAGACATAAATAATTTTATAGCAAAAGCATTAGAGGATAAAAACGAATTGTTAGTTACTGAGGCTACTTCAATTAAATAAATATAAAATACTTGTAGAAATAGTGAGCAATTACTTTTTTGTACATTTAACTAACTAACACTAAAACATTTACAACGATGGAATTTAATTATTTAGCAATATTAGTAGCTGCAATTGCACCTATCGTCATAGGGTTTTTGTGGTACAATCCAGTATTTTTTGGAAACGCATGGATGCAAGAAGCAGAAATGACTTTAGAAAAAATGAAAAGCGGTAACATGGCTCTTATTTTTAGCCTTACATTATTATTATCATTCGTTCTAGTCTTTTTTTTACAAAACTTAACCACTCATCAAATGCGAGTTTTTGCTTTAGCTCAAGGAGAATTAGGTGAAACAGAAACACACCTTGCTTTTGTGCAAGAATATGGAAACGAATTTAGAAGCTTTAAACATGGTGCTTTACACGGTGTATTAGCAGGTGTTTTCTTATTCTTTCCTGTTATTGCAATTAACGGAATGTTTGAACGTAAGAGCTGGAAATACATTTTCATTAATTCTGGCTATTGGATAATTTCTTTAGCAATTATGGGAGCTATTATCTGCGGTTGGAGATAATGAGTATAAATACTAACTTTACAAAGACTGAAATTTTCTGTTTTAGTCTTTTTTCTTTTCTATAATTTTGATTGACTATAAAATTCATTCTAATGTAAGCGATCTTCCTAAGTCTTGGGACACCCTACCAAATAACGATTTGTTTTTAAAAACACCTTTTTTAAAAGCTTTGGAGCTTTCTAGCCCTAAAAATATTACACCTAATTATATCGCGGTTTTTAACAACAAAGAGCTTGTTGGAATAGCAATAATACAACGTGTAGAAATGTATCTAGAAGATGTTTTTAGAAACACTAACGATAAGTATTTAATTAAAAAATCGAAGCAGCTCATTTCAAAAATTGTAACTGGAAATATATTAATTATTGGAAACTTAATGCACACAGGACAACATGGATTATATTTTAATAGCCAAAGTATTAGTTATAAGGAATACCTTAATCAAGTCTCTTCAGCTATTTCAGCTATAACAGATAAGCTTAAGAAAAACTTAAATAAGAAAGTAAGGTTAATAGCTTTTAAAGATTATTTTGAAGAAGATAAAATACATGATAATCAAGATTTTTTTAAAACAAAGAGCCTTTATAAAGTACAAGTACAAACAAATATGGTTTTTACAATACCAGAGACTTGGAGAGTATTAGAAGATTACACATCAGCTTTCACAAAAAAATACAGAGATCGTTTTAAATCTGCAAGAAAGAAGGGAAAACAACTTATTAAGCGAGAATTATCTTTAAAAGATTTAGAAGATTTAGAATTAGAAATCTATCAACTTTATAAAAACGTATCAGATAATGCTCGCGTAAATTCTTTTATTTTAAACGAAACGCATTTTATAACCTTAAAAAAAGAACTTAACGAAAATTTTAAAATTTTCGGTTATTTTATAAATCAAGAACTTGTTGGTTTTTACACTTTAATAGTAAACAATAAAACGCTAGAAACTTATTTTTTGGGTTATAACCAAGATTATCAATATAAACATCAAACGTACTTAAACATGCTTTTTGATATGGCACAATATGGTATAGAAAATAATTTTAAAAATATTGTTTATGCTAGAACAGCAATGGAGATTAAGAGTTCTGTAGGTGCAAAGCCAAGAACAATGCATATTTATATGAAACACACTAATTTTATTGCAAATTCTATACTAAAATTAATTGTTAAGTTTCTTAATCCTGTTACAAAATGGGTAGAAAGACATCCTTTTAAATCATAATATTTAAACAAAAAAGCGCACTATTTTAGTACACATTTTTTATTTTTAAACCTCATAAATAATTTATTAATAATTACGAGAGTTCTTCAACATTCATAGTGTTTTCAGGAATAACTAAAGATGTTTTAAAGTTTGGAAAGTATTCAATAATAGTTCCTGTATCAGCTTTCATTTCTTTTGCTTCAACAAACGTCCGTTTTTTAGTTGTTTCATTATAAAAACCTATCATATAACTAGTAGCTGTTATGCGTTTGTTTTTCATCTTCATTTGGTTGTAATTTTCTACAAAACAACGGTATTCACCTTGTTCTTTTACAACATCTGAAACAGATTTTTTCTACTTTTTTATTTAAAAAACCATTTGCTTTCATTTCTGTAAATGTGGTTTTTAAATACTCTTCCATTACATATACTCCACCAACAGCTTCCAAAAGATTTGGATGCGGATAGGTTAATAATGTTTTAAAACCTTTTCTAACGGTTGCATCAGAGGCTGCTTGAGCATCTCGTAACGCAAAAGCTTTTAGTGTTTCTGTATTTTAAGCAAATGCTTGTGTAGCAAAACAGATAAAGAAAATAAAAACAGTTTTTTTAAACATAAATAATTGTTTAGGTGTTAATGGTAAAACCTTATTTACCTGCTTTTTTATTAAGTTTAGCTTCTTTCATAGCTTCACCAATTTCGTTACTAGCTGCAAAACTAGCAACCATATCATTAAGCATATTACTTCCAGCTTGAGGCGAATTTGGCAATAAAATTAAATTACTATTCGTTTCGCTACCAATAGCCTGTAAAGTATCGTAATGTTGGGTTACAACTATTAACGCAGAAGCTTCTTGAGAGTTAATACCAACCTTATTTAAAACCTCTACACTTTCTTCAAGACCACGTGCAATCTCACGACGTTGGTCTGCAATACCTTGTCCTTGTAAGCGCTTGCTTTCAGCTTCAGCTTTTGCTTTTTCAACAATTAAAATACGTTGTGCATCTCCTTCATATTGAGCAGCAGTTTTTTCTCTATCTGCAGCATTAATACGGTTCATAGCTTCTTTAACTTGAGCATCTGGATCGATATCTGTTACTAATGTTTTAATAATATCAAAACCATAGTCAGACATAGCATCGTTAAGTTCAGATTTTACTGCTATTGCAACATCGTCTTTACGTAAAAACACGTCATCTAATATCATTTTTGGTACTTCGGCACGTACAACATCAAAAACATAACTCGTAATTTGATCATGCGGATAATCTAGCTTGTAAAAAGCATCGTAAACTTTTTGGCTAATAACACGGTATTGTACAGATACTTTTAAGCGCACAAAAACATCATCTTTAGTTTTGGTTTCTACAATAACATCTAATTGTTGAATTTTTAAACTTAAGCGCCCTGCAATTTTATCTATTAAAGGAATCTTTAGGTGTAAACCAGATGGTCTAATACTATGAAATTTACCAAAGCGTTCAATAATAGCAGATGTTTGTTGTTTTACGACGAAGAAAGCAGAGATTAAAATGATAAGACCGAAAAATAAAATCGGAATAAGAATAATTTTTCCCATAACAGTTTTTTTAAATGATTAGAAAAAAGCTTAAAAAACAGCTTTTAATGTTAATAAAATTTGAAATACTAAAATAAGTTATATTTGCTCATTAATACTGATATTAACAATAAAAAACACACAACTTACCTTATTAGTAGCAATCATGTTATGGTTTGTTACAAAAAGGTTTTGCTCAACGTAAAATCACGAAATTAAAAAAGGCTTTAGCCTCTTTGGTGGTGTTACATAATTTGATATTATTACAGATAATTTTGAAACCACAAAAGGTAATGTATGGGTAGGAGGCATGAGTGCTACTGTAGATTTCCAAATAAATGGTATAATGCTAGTTATGGTATGCAATTATCTGAAAACACAATAGGGATTTTAGGTCTTACTAGTAATAGAGACCTGTCTGCTAGATAATTTGAATATAAACTTTTAGCCGTCAAGTTAGGCTTTTTATAGCATGCTAAATTAACAGGTAGTTATTTAACATTAGATTTTGGACCAATGCTACAATAAAATAGTAACTTAGAACTAAAAGACGATGAACAAGAGCTTTTTTTGATTAATAATTACAATAATTTAACCGCAAACTATATTACAGAAATTTCTAATTTTAATGTAAATGTCGCTATTGGGTTAACAGCTGGATTTAGTATCATTAAGTTTAGAGCGTAATACATTTACGGTTTCACAAATAAATTAAACGCTAATAATAGTATCGATTTAACTGGTAATGATAATAAGTTTAAAGGTAACCAGTCCTTATTAACTTTTTCAGCAATGATTACGTTTTAAAAAAAGCAACTATCTTACAAACAATTAATTATAATAAACACATTTAACCTCAAAAAATTATAAATATGAAACAAAAACTACTTTTTACGTTTTGCGCAGTATTTAGCTGTGTTGCTCTTTTTGCTCAAGTAGAAAAGATAACAGTAGCTACAAACTGGCTAGAAGACAATAAACACGAGTTAAACATACAAGTGAATCATACGTTTGATATGTTGTTTAGCAGAGAAGGATTAACAGGAGAAACGTTTCGATTTTACCAAATAGCAAATGGAGTACAGGTATTTGATGCTGAGGTAACAGTTCATGTTTCTAATAGAAATGCTGTTTCTTATTTTGCAAGTACTTACGATGCTACTATTCAAAACATTAACACGACACCAAGTGTTACTGAGGCTGAGGCCTTTACTAATGCATTATTAAATTTAAATGTTGAACCATCAAGTATAACTCAGCAAGAGAATAAACTTTTACTTAAAAAAAACAATAACGAAACCGTTTTAGCTTATAGAGTTTTTGTTCATGCTTATACAAAACCTGGTGGATGGGAAGTTATGGTAGATGCACAAACTGGAGTTGTTATTAGCGCTAATGATATTGCAATCTATTATCATGGCGACAAAGATAAAGACAAGAAAAAGAAAGCAAGCAAGCAAAATAGATCTTCATCTTTTATAGCAACAGGTACAGCCATGATTTTTGATACAGATCCATTAACCGCTACAACGAGTCCTTATGGAGGACAATATATAGACGGAAACGACGCTACTAATGCTGCACTAGATGCTGCACGAACAGCTGTTACATTATTAGATATTGAATTAGCAGGTGGACAATATAGGTTAAGAGGTCCATATACTGAAATAGCAGAGCTAACATCTCCTAATAAAGGCTTATTTATCCAGAGTAATAACAATTTTGAGTTTAATAGACAAGAAGATGGTTTTGAGGCAGCCAATGTGTATTACCATACAGATAAGACAATGCGATACATAAATAACGATTTAGGAATTGCTTTAGCTCCACCACAAAATGGTGGTGTTATACGTTTCGATCCACATGGAGTTAGTGGTGGAGATAACTCTTATTATACAGCTGGAACATTAAATTTTGGAGAAGGTTGTGTTGATGATGCAGAAGACGCAGATGTTGTATTGCATGAATTAGGACACGGTTTACACGATTGGATTACCAATGGGGGTTTATCTCAAGTAAATGGTTTAAGTGAAGGAAGTGGAGATTATTGGGCAAATTCTTATAAAAGAAGCTTAGGTTTATGGTCTACAAGTGATGCAGCTAGAAACTGGGTTTTTGGTTGGGATGGACACAATGCTTGTTGGAACGGAAGAACAACTGTTTATGGTGCACAGTATCCAGCAGGATTAGTTGGACAAATACATACAGATGGACAAATGTGGGCAACAACGTTAATGGAAATTTGGGAAGACATAGGTCGTGAAAAGACAGATAAAGCCTTTTTAGAAGGCCTTGGTATGACTAATAGCGGAACTAACCAAGAAAATGCAGCAATTGCGGTAAGACAAGCTGCAATAGATATGGGAACAGCTCATGGTTACACCTGTGCAGATATTCAATCTATGACAGATAGGTTTGCGGCTCAAGGTTATAACATGCCTCCATACACTTGTAATTTATTAAGTGTAGATGAGTTTGCAGCTAATTCTATTTCTATATTCCCAAATCCAACAAACGGAATTATTAGTTTAAAGAATATTAAGCAAGAATATAATGTTGCTATTTACAATATGCTAGGTCAAAAAGTAAAAGAGCAAATGGTTAACGTAAGCTCTAATACTATGGATGTTTCTAATTTTGCAACAGGAACTTACTTTATTAAATTTAATGGAGTAGATACTGTTCTAAAGTTTATAAAAGAGTAAAACACAAATATCACCATAAAAAAAGCGAACTCTATTTAAAATAGAGCACGCTTTTTTTATTTAAATTTTTTAGGTTTTATAATATAGAAATCAGTTTTTCAATACGTTTCACGCTTTCATTTTTACCAATCATATACATAATATCAAAAACATCAGGACCTTGTAAATTACCTACTAGAGCTAAACGTAGTGGCATCATTACTTTTCCAAAACCTATTTCATTACTAGTTATCCATCCTTTTATTTCTTTTTGAAGTGTTTCTACTTCAAAATTATTTATGTTACTAACAATAGAAACTAATTGCGTCATTAACGCTTTAGTTTCCTCTTTAAAAGCTTTTTTTGATGCCTTTTCATCATAACTATCTGGTGCAACAAAAAAGAAGCTACTTAAGTTCCAAAAGTCGTTTACAAATGTTGCGCGCTCTTTTACTAAGCCAATAACCATTGCAATATAATTTGAATCTACATCTGTTAATTCTGAATGTTTACTTTTAAAAGCTTCAGCTAATTCATCATTATTTTGATCTTGCATGTAATGGTGATTAAACCACCTTGTTTTATCTGGATCAAAACGTGCTCCTGCTTTATTAACTCTATTTAAATCGAAAGATTCTACCAACTCGTCTAAGTTAAATAACTCTTGTTCTGTACCTGGATTCCACCCTAAAAAGGCTAAGAAATTAATGACCGCTTCAGGAAAATAGCCTTCTTCTTTATAGCCTTTAGAAACTCCTTCTTGAGGAGATGTATACTCTAAAGGAAAGACAGGGAAGCCTAACTTGTCACCATCACGCTTACTTAGTTTTCCTTTTCCTGTTGGCTTTAATATTAGAGGTAAGTGTGCAAATTCTGGAGCTTTCCAGCCTAAAGATTGGTATAATGAAATATGAAGAGGAACAGAAGGTAACCATTCTTCACCACGAATTACATGAGAAATTTCCATTAAATGGTCGTCTACAATATTCGCTAAATGGTAGGTTGGCATCCCGTCGCTTTTAAACAAGACTTTATCATCTAATACTTCTTTTTTAAATGAAACATGACCACGAATAAAATCTTGAGTAGAAATAGTACCATGAGAACCTTTACTTGTATCAAGCATCTTAAAACGAATAACATAATCGTCTCCATTATCTAATTTTGCTCGCGTTTCTTCTTTAGAAAGCGATAAAGAGTTACTTAGTTCTAAACGGTTATGCCAATTGTAAATAAAAGTTTGCTTGTTTGCTTCGTATTCTTTTCTTTTGGCATCTAATGTTTCACTAGTATCAAAAGCGTAATATGCATTATCACTTGCAATTAATTGCTCTGCATATTGTTTATATAAATGTTTGCGTTCACTTTGTCTATAAGGTCCAAATTTTTCATTTTTACCTGGTCCTTCATCAAAAGGAATATTACACCAGTTTAAAGAATCTACTATGTATTTCTCTGCACCATCAACATAACGGTTTTGGTCTGTATCTTCAATACGCAACACAAAAGTACCATTGTGTTTTTTTGCAAATAAATAGTTAAAAAGAGCAGTTCTTACTCCTCCAATATGTAAAGGTCCTGTAGGACTTGGTGCAAAACGCACACGAACATTTTTAGACATTGTATAATTTTTAATTGCGTAAAGATATATTGATATAGCTATAGTACAAAGAAAAGAAACATAAGATTATTAATAAGAATGGTTCAGTTTAATAACCAAATTAACTATTAATCATGTTCTTTGGCACTCGTTTATTCATTATTGCAAACCATAAAGGCGGAAACAACGCCAGTACCATAGATGTTGGATAGCCATAGGGCATTTGTGGACTTTCATCATGGCAATCTAAAATTTGATATTTTTTAGACGATTTATAATGGTGGTCTCTGTGTCTAGTCAATTCATACAATACAATACATCCAACTAAATGATTAGAATTCCATGAATGCATTTCTCGAACGCGTTCATAACACCCAGACTTTGTTTTTAATCTTAACAAACCGTAATGTTCAATATAAATAACCGTTTCAAGCATTATTATACCACCAATGCCACATAAAACAGCAAATAATAATGTGGTTTTTCCAAAAAGAAAGAAAACAATTATTAAGTAAGTTGTTTGATAATCAGTGTACTAAAACATATCGTTTTTTAAAGAAAAGAAAGACAGCTTATTATTGCTTAGTAATTTTTTTTGAATACTCCATGCATTAAAATACTGCCTAATAGTAGAGGTTATCCAAAAGGAATATACATTCTGGTTATACTTTGCTGTTGCAGCATCGTCTGGTGTAGCAACATGAAGGTGATGTCCAAAATTATGCTCAATATAAAAGTGCATATAAAATGAAGGAAGAAGCAAAGCCTTACCTAAAAACCGTTCGTTAATATTTTGTCTATGTCCTAATTCATGCGCTACATTAATACTATTTGTACCTAGAATAATACCAATTAAAAAAACGAATCCTATAAATTCAAAAGTTGAAACAGGTTGTGTTGAAACAACAAAAAAAGCTAGAGTAATTAAAACAAAAACTATTGGTAAATTAAGGTATAACAACCAGTCGAATACTTTTCTTTTTAATTTTGAGTTTGTTTCTTTATCTGTTAGATTTTCTATTTGAACAGGTAAAATAATTTCTAATAATGGTATAATTACAAAAGCGTAAACAGGTGTTGAAAAACTAAAGATTCCTTTAAAATACAAGCCAATAAATGCAATTAATGGTAATGAAAAAGCCGCTATGTATTTTAAATCTTTCATTATCTGTAAACAGTTTATGTTAAACTTATAAATCTAATCAATTCTTATTTAGAATAAAACACTATTTTAGTGAGTTATTAAGCAATATAGACTATTTGAGTTTGAATAATTTTAAAAACATACAATCTAAATTAGAGCAATTTATTAGAAAATATTATACTAATGAGTTGATTAAAGGTGTTATTCTGTTTTTTAGCATTGGCTTGTTGTACCTAATCATAACGTTATTAGTTGAGCATTTTTTATGGCTTAATTCTAGAGCAAGAACTATTTTGTTTTGTTTATTTGTTGGTGTAGAGCTTGCATTATTTTCAAAGTTTATTATATTACCAATAGCAAAACTGTTTAAGCTTAAAAAAGGAATCAATTTTGAAGAAGCTTCAGTTTTAATTGGTAATCATTTTACTCAGGTTAAAGATAAATTATTGAATGTGCTCCAGCTAAAAAGCACAGAATCTGACTCTGAATTGCTTTTAGCTAGTATCGATCAAAAGTCGGCAGAGCTTAAACCTATTCCTTTTAAATTAGCGATTAATTTCAAAAAGAACACGAAGTATCTAAAATATGCAGCCATTCCTGTACTTATCATTTTACTCTCTGCAATATCTGGTAAGTTAAATTGGTTTAGTGATAGTTATGAGCGTGTATTAAATTATCAAACAGCTTACGAACCTCCTGCTCCTTTTCAGTTTTTTGTTTTAAACGAAGAGATGCAAGCCATAGAAAAAAAAGAATTTCGATTAATTATTAAAACAGCAGGAGACATTGTACCAGAAAACGCAAGAATTACATTTAACAACGAAACCTACTATTTGCAACAACGCGGAGCAGGAGCTTTTGAGTATGTTTTCGAGCAACCAAAAACCAATATTACTTTTAATCTATCTGCCAACAATGTTACCTCAAGACCATACACAATAACAGTTGCACCTGTCCCTACTTTGTTGGGTTTTGATATGGTTTTAAACTATCCAAACTATACTAACAAAAGAGATGAGGTGTTAAAAAGCACTGGAAATGCAGTTGTACCAACAGGAACAAATGTGACTTGGCAATTAAGAACCAAAGCTACACATTACGCAACGCTTTATGCAAAAGACACTCTATTGTTTAACAGCTCCAATAATGGGGTTTTTTCAGCAACTAAAAAGCTCTATAATAATTTAGATTACAGTATTTCAACAAGTAATAACCATTTAAAAGATTACGAAAACATAGCTTTTAATATTCAAGTAGTTCACGATGAATATCCAGAGCTTAAATTACAGTCTAAAGTCGACTCACTTGATCAACAATCCATATATTTTTTAGGACAAGTAAGTGATGATTACGGACTTAATAAGCTTCAATTAGTATATTATCCTAGCGGAAATGATAAGGAGAAAAAAACAGAAGCAATACTAATATCTAAATCTAATTTTAGTGAGTTTGTTAGTGCATTTCCGAATAATTTAGATATAGATGAAGGTGTTAGTTACGAATTATACTTTGAGGTTTTTGATAACGATGCCTTTGCTAATAATAAAAGCACAAAAAGCAGCGTGTTTAGTTATAGAAAGAGAACAGCAGACGAAGAAGAGCAAAAACAACTAGAAGAGCAAAACGAAACTATTCAAGATTTAAACAAAACTTTAGAAAAATTCGAAGACCAGCAAAAGGAATTAGAAGAGCTATCTAAAACACAAAAGGAGAAATCTGAACTTAGCTTTAACGATAAAAAGAAATTTACAAACTTTATTAAACGTCAAAAGCAACAAGAGCAAATGATGAAGAATTTTAATAAAAAACTACAAGAGAATCTAGAAGACTTTCAAAAAGAAAACAAAAAAGAAGATCAATTTAAGGAAGATTTAAAAGAGCGTTTAAAAGAAAACGAAGAACAGCTTAAAGAAGACGAAAAACTTCTTAAGGAACTTGAAAAACTTCGAGAAAAGATGAATAAAGAAGAGTTTTCTGAAAAATTAGATAAACTTGCTAAAAAAGCCAAAAACCAAAAAAGAAGTCTAGAGCAAATGCTCGAATTAACAAAGCGTTATTATGTTTCTAAAAAAATGGAAAAGACCGGTAATGAGATAGATAAGCTCGCAAAAGAACAAGACGAACTAGCTAATAAAGACCCAAAAGAGAATACAAAAGAGAAACAAGACGCTTTAAATAAAAAGTTTAAAGAGATTCAAAAACAATTAGACGAGCTTGAAAAAGACAATAAACAACTTAAAAACCCACTTAAGCTTCCTAGAAATAAAAACAAGGAAGAAAATGTAAAAGATGATCAAGAAAAGGCTTCAGAAGAACTAGAGAAAAAAGAAGATTCTAATACAGAAGAAGAAAAGCAAGAACAAAATAATAAAGCAAAAGCTAAACAAAAGTCTGCTGCACAAAAAATGAAAGAGATGAGTATGAAAATGCAAGCTCAAATGAGACAATCTGGAGGAGAAGCATTAAAGGAAGATATAGAAATGTTACGTCAAATTTTAGATAACCTAGTATTATTTTCTTTCGATGAAGAAAAGGTGATGAAACAGTTTAAAAGCATAAAAGTTAACCATAATGAATATGCAACCTACCTTAAAAAACAAAAAGACTTACGTACCCATTTCGAACATATAGACGATAGTTTATTTGCAATATCACTACGTCAACCTAAATTATCAGAACAAGTCAATAAAGAAATTTCAGAAGTATATTTTAACATAGACAAAGCACTAGCAGAGTTAGCAGAAAATAATCTTTATAAAGGAGTATCGTCACAACAATACACAGTAACGGCTGCAAATAATTTAGCAAATTTTTTAAGCGACACGCTAGATGGATTAATGGATGCAATGCCCTCACCAGGATCTGGTCAAGGAGAAGGCGGTGTTCCGCTTCCAGATATTATTATAAGTCAAGAGGAACTTAATAAAAAAATGGAAGAAGGCACTAAAAAGGCTGAAAGCGGAAAACCAAAAGAAGGTGAAGGTGACAAACCAGGCGAAAAACCTGGAGAAGGAAAGAAGCCAGGAGAAGAGGGAGAAGATGGTAAAGAGGGAGAAAACAGCAAAGAAGGCGAAAAAGGGAAAGACGGAAAAAGCGAAGGTGAAGGTAAAGGCGAGGGAAAAGGTAATAACGGTGAAGTTAAAGGAGGAAACCAAGACGGTCAAGATGGTTTTAATGAGGATGTTAATGGTGAATTGTTTAAAATTTACCAACAACAGCAAATGATACGTCAAGCATTAGAAGATAAACTTGCAATGGATGAAAAGATGGGTCTAGGTACTCCTGCAGAAGCTAAACAACTTTTAAAACAGATGGAAGATGTAGAGTTAGACTTAATTAATAGTGGTTTTACTAACGAAACGCTATCGAAAATGATGAATTTACAACACCAATTATTAAAGTTAGAAAAAGCCGCTTTTCAACAAGGTCAAGACCACAAACGTAAATCTGAAGCAAATAAAAAAGAATTTATAAACACTACAAATAATCAAATATCTAAGGCTAAAGAATATTTTAATATTACAGAAATTTTGAATAAGCAAACTCTACCTTTGCAGCAAGTTTACAAAAAAAAGGTTCAAGATTATTTTAAACAAAAGAATGATTAGTTTTAATTACGAGAACAACTTCAAGCTAACAAACGAATTAAAAATTTCTAATTGGCTTTCAACAGTTATAAATGCAGAAAATTGCAAAGAAGACGAAATAAACTATGTTTTTTGTGACGATACTTATCTTCATAAATTAAATATAGAGTTTCTTAATCATGATACGCTTACAGATATTATAAGTTTTGATTACTCTGTCGGAAAAACCCTACAAGGCGATATTTTTATTTCAACAGAAAGAGTAGAAGAGAACGCTATAGATTTTAGTGTTCCCTTTGTAGAAGAATTAAATCGCGTATTAGTACATGGTATTTTACATTTTTGTGGCTATAAAGACAAGACAGAAGCTGATGCTCTTTTAATGCGTGACAAAGAAAACTACTATCTTAAAACGCTTGTATAGTATTAATTAATTCGTTGTATATTTGCAGACTTTTAAATGTTGTAATTATGTTTCACGTGGAACATTTTTTTAATTATCAAACATTTAAAATTTATTAAACTAGTTAATTGTTTCACGTGGAACAGGCTTAAAGAAATTATATAATACATTTTTAAAGGTTAAAATATGTTTAACGAAATTTACGATGTTATTGTTGTTGGTGCAGGTCACGCAGGAAGTGAAGCAGCAGCTGCCGCTGCAAACATGGGAAGTAAAACCTTGCTTATTACCATGAATTTACAAAACATTGCTCAAATGTCTTGTAATCCTGCAATGGGAGGAATAGCGAAAGGGCAAATAGTAAGAGAGATTGATGCTTTAGGTGGTTATAGTGGTATTGTTAGTGATACATCAGCGATTCAGTTTAAAATGCTAAATAAATCTAAAGGGCCTGCAATGTGGAGTCCCAGAGTACAGAGCGATAGAATGCGTTTTGCAGAAGATTGGAGATTACTTTTAGAGAATACAAAAAATCTTGATTTCTATCAAGAAACGGTCTCTGCATTAATTGTAGAAAACGCTAAAGTTACTGGTGTAAAGACATCTTTAGGTATAATGGTTAAAGCTAAATCTGTAGTGTTAACAAATGGCACCTTTTTAAATGGTTTAATTCATATTGGAGACAAGAATTTTGGTGGAGGAAGAGCAGGAGAAAGAGCAGCAACTGGTATAACAGAACAGCTTGTAAATTTAGGTTTTGAATCTGGTAGAATGAAAACAGGCACACCACCAAGAGTAGATGGACGCTCTTTAGACTTTTCTAAAATGGCAGAACAACCTGGTGACGCTAATCCAGAAAAATTTTCTTATTTGGATATTACCAAACCATTAGATCATCAGCGTTCATGTTATTTGGCACATACAAGTGAAATGGTTCACGATCTATTGCGTGAAGGTTTCGATCGTTCACCAATGTTTAATGGTCGAATTAAAAGTCTTGGACCTAGATATTGCCCAAGTATTGAAGATAAAATTAATAGGTTTTCAGATAAAAATAGTCATCAATTATTTGTTGAACCAGAAGGCTGGAATACCGTTGAAATGTATGTAAATGGTTTCTCTACATCGTTGCCAGAAGATGTGCAATTTAAAGCTATGCGTTCCATTGTTGGTTTCGAAAAGGTTAAGTTTTTTAGACCTGGTTATGCTATAGAATACGATTATTTTCCACCTACACAATTACAACATACTTTAGAAACAAAGTTGATAGAAGGCTTATATTTTGCAGGTCAAATTAATGGCACAACAGGTTATGAAGAAGCTGCTTCGCAAGGTTTAATGGCTGGAATTAATGCAGCGCTTAAAGTACAAGAAAAAGAACCTTTTATACTGAAACGTAATGAAGCTTACATAGGTGTTTTGGTAGACGATTTAATTACTAAAGGAACTGAAGAGCCTTATAGAATGTTTACTTCTCGTGCAGAATACAGAACTTTATTAAGACAAGATAATGCAGACTTTAGATTAACACCTAAAGGTTATGATCTAGGTTTAGCGAGCGAGAAAAGACTTAAAAGAATGGAAGAAAAGTTAAACGCATCTAAAAAATTCGTTACTTTTTTTAAAGAAACAAGTGTTACAAAAGAAGAAGCAAATCCAGTTTTAGAAGCTAAAAATTCTGCAGTTGTAAATCAACAAGGGAAGATGCATAAAATATTTGCTAGACCTAATATTACTATAGATGATATGCGTAAAATTAAATCTGTAGAAAACTATATTCAAGAGAATAATTTAGATAGAGAAGTTATTGAACAAACAGAAATTCAAGTTAAATATTCGGGTTATATTGATAAAGAAAGAAACAATGCAGATAAGTTAAATAGGTTAGAGAATATTAAAATTTCTGCTAATTTTAATTATTCAGGTTTGCAATCTATGAGTTTAGAAGCTCGTGAAAAATTAAATAAAATTCAACCAATAACCATTTCTCAAGCCTCACGAATTAGCGGCGTTTCTCCTGCAGATATTTCTGTGCTTTTGTTATATATGGGAAGATAATTGATAAAGTTGTTTTAAAACAAACCGTTCATCCTAATTTTAAGTGGTTCTTTGCTTATACTTTGTTGTTAGTGATTTTTGCTTTTGCGTATAATAACCCAAGTCGTTTTTACTACCTATTAGTCCCAATTCTCTTATTTGGTTGTGGCTTTGATTTTGTGTTTTACGGCAAGGATAAAAGGTTTTTAAGTTTTACAATGTTTGGCTTTTCGTTTTTTAAATTTAAAAAAAAGTTTATAATTCCTGATTATATTTCACTTTTTAAGCAAAACTTCAGGAGAGATAGTGGTGTTGGTCTTTACTCAAAAATTTTAAAAGACGACCATTACTCCTTATTTACAATAAAATTATTTAATGAGCGCGAAAGAGAGATTGTTTTCGAGTCTAATAAAAAGAATGAGGTAATTGTATTAGGCACTAAATTAGCTCATTTATTTCAAGTAAATTTACATAATACTTTATAATAGTTCCACGTGGAACACAAATGAATTTGTAGTGACAAAAGAAGAAGTATCATACATTCAAGTTAAAGATTATTCGGTTTCTGGAGAGGAATTTGATTTGATTTTAAACAAGGAATTTGGTTATTTAGAAACCACACCTCAACCTAGTTTAGATAAACTTTCTATCTATTATGAAAGTGAAGATTATATTTCACACACTAATGCTAAGCGTAACTTGTTTGAAAACGTATATCATATAATTCGTAATATTTCTTTAAAACGAAAGCTAAAACTGATTAATTCATTTAAATCAGAACAGAAAAAAATACTAGACATTGGTTGTGGAACAGGAGCTTTTTTAAAGATAGCTAAAGATAATAATTGGAATGTTTTTGGAATAGAACCAAATGAAAAAGCAAGAAATATTGCAAATAAGAATTGTGATGGTTCTGTTTTTAATGTCGAAAAATTAGAAGCTTTTAAAGCTGAAAGTTTTGATGTAATTACGCTTTGGCATGTACTAGAGCACTTACCTAATTTAGTTGAACATGTTTCAATTATTAAAAAATTACTAAAACCAAATGGAACTTTAATTATAGCTGTGCCAAATTATAAGAGCTATGATGCTTTACATTACAAAAACTTTTGGGCAGCTTTTGATGTCCCTAGACATCTTTGGCATTTCTCTAAAGATTCAATATCTAAACTATTTGAAACAAAAAACATGATCGTAGAAAAAACGCTTCCTATGTTTTTTGATTCCTTTTATGTGAGTCTACTTTCAGAAAAATATAAAAAAAGTTTTTTAAAATTAATCCCAGCTTTTTACATGGGATTGCTTTCTAATATTAAGGCAAAACGTTCTGGAGAATATTCTTCACTCATTTATGTACTAAAAAACAACAAGGATTAATTTTTAAAAGACAATATTATTTTTATTCACAAACACTAACAGAGTTTCTAAAACCTTCTTAAACGCGCTTATTTCAACTCATTTATTATAACTAAAAACTATAAAAGAGCTAATTTTAGATAATTATCTCTTATAGTTTCTTTTTTTTTAATTTAATAGATAAAATTTATCGTTACTTTTCTATTTTTGCGGAAACATAAATAATTAATAAAATGAAAAATTTAATAGTAGCACTAATTGTATTAGTAACATTTGCATCTTGCCAAGACCAAAAAATTGGATATGTAGATAATGGAAAGGTAATTAATGACATTCAAGAGAAAATAGATATCGAAGCAAAATACGATGGATTAAACGAATCGTTTAAATTACGTGCAGATAGTATTGGTAAAACATACCAATCAGAATACTTAACACTTCAAGCAAAAGCAGCTAGAATGTCTCAAAGTAAACAACAAGAAGCAATGCAATCGTTTCAAGCTAAAGCGCAACAGTATCAACAAATGATGCAAGCAGAACAACAAAAAATGCAAACTGCTTATCAAACAGAAATAGATTCAGTAATTTCTAAAATGAAAGCAACTGTAAAAGACTATGGAAAAGCAAATGCTTACAAATTTATTTTAGGAACAAACGAATCTGTAGGTACTGTTTTGTATGTAGAAGAAGTTTTAGATTTAACAGATATCATTATTAAAGAAATTGATACTGTTTATAAAAAATAAACAGAGCCAAACAGCTGATTATTAAAACGTTAAATTTGTATTTAGCGTTTTTTTATGCGCTATCTTTTGCTAAGAATATATAATAATGAGTATAAATTAACAATAAAAACTAAAAGCCTTTTTTAAAATTGATATCTTAATATTCTCCGCTTCTAAAACCTCTCCATCTGCTTGAATATAGAGCTTGTTTTTTTCAAGATTTCTTTTTATTATGAGCATGTCTGTTTTAAAAGTCTTTACCTTTTTTACTGTGTGAACTTTTCCATTATATAACTTATGCAAATTGGTTATAAAATTCCAAGTATTAAAGTCTTTAACATTAGTGACATCAAACAAACCATCTTTAGGGTTTGGATTATTGGTAAGTCGCATGCCACCTCCAGAGTATTGGCATAAACCAACCAATATCATTAAAGATTTTGAAGTAAAATGATTGTTTTTTAAAACAACTTCTACTTTAAAGTTTTTAAAAGTAAGTAAAGCTTGGCAAGCAGCTATTAAATAAGAAACCTTACCAAAATGTTTAAGTTTTTGTGTTTTTTTAGCAACTAATCCATCAAAACCAATACCAGCAAGATTATTAAAGTAAAGTGGTTGTTTTTTAGAATGTAGGAAGTCTATTTTCCCAATGTCCTGGCTTTTTTTATTCTTTTTTTTTATTCTTTGAATTGCATCCTCAATTTTAGTAGGAATACTATAAGTTTTCACCCAATCGTTTCCAGTGCCAATAGGAATTATGCCAATTGTTATAAGACTGGATTCTGTTGTATTTTCAAGCATTAAACCATTAACAATAGCATGTAAAGTACCATCTCCACCTACGCAAATCAGGTTTTTAAAGCCTTCATTAATAGCGTTTGTAGTTAAAGTGGCAGCATGATTTTTATACTCTGTAAATGCAAATTTAAAATTAAATTGAGACGCATTTAATAGCATTTTAATTTTTGGCCATTGCTTTAAAGCGTTACCATTTCCTGCTTTTGGATTAATAATAACAAACCAGCTGGAGAGCTCCATTATTCTGATTTTTTATGAAGTAATCGCGTTAATTTTATAGATAAATCTGTAAGTATTATTTTAGAGTTTCCGTTGCGCTCAATATGATAAATTGCGTCTTGTAATTCGTTAGAAATATCTAAAATATTGTTATTATGAACAAAAGGAGCAAATTTGCTAAGTTCAAATTTTTCGGTTTTTATTTCCATGTAAACCATGCTATCTGCATTATAATTTAGTAATAATGCCTGACGAAAAAAATCTAAGCAAAAATTTAAAAAATGTTTTTGTGTTTCACGACCAGTTTTTGCAATATCCTCACTCCATTTTATTAAATCATGAATAGCTGCTTTGTTACCTTTAGCTTTAAAGGCGGCACGAATCCAAAAAATAAACCAAGTTTCAAACTGGATATCTTCACTATCATTATAAACTAAATCACAAGCTTTGTTATAATTTCCGTTTGCTTGATGTGCTATTTTGGTAGCTACGGCTTCATTTAAACCATAGTTTTTTATCAGTGCATTTTTAATATCAATTTCTGCTAAAGGTGGAAAATGTAAAAGTTGACACCTAGACTTAATAGTGTTAATTATTTGTTCTTCATCTTCAGCAATTAAAATAAAAACAGTTTTATTTGGAGGCTCTTCAATAAGCTTTAAAAGTTTATTAGAAGCTGCGGTATTCATTTTATCTGCCATCCATATTACCATCACCTTATAACCTCCTTCGTAGGTTTTTAATGCTAAAGACTTTATAATATCTTGAGCTTCATCCACACCTATTTGACCTTGCTTATTGTCTACGCCTAACTGTTTGTACCAATCAAATAAGTTGCCATAAGGTTGTTTGGTTAGTAAATCTCTCCATTCTTCTAAGAAATGGCTAGAAACAGGATGTCTCTTTATTTTATCGTTTGTAGTAACAGGAAAAGCAAAATGTAAGTCTGGATGTGAAAAAGTATTAAATTTTAAATTACAAGCAGCATTTTCATTATTGTTTTCGCCATCTGTATTAGCACATAATACATATTGTGCATAAGCTATTGCCATTGGCAAAGTTCCAGAACCTTCAGGACCAATAAATAGTTGAGCATGAGGCACACGACCATTATTAACACTTGTTGTAAGGTGTTTTTTTATGTGTTCTTGACCAATTATATCACTAAAAAGCATACTGCAAATATAGCTTATACCAATTATAGTTAGAAAGTAACGTTAAATAAAATATCACTTTTTTATGTTGTTGTTGTTTTAAACCAATTTTTAAACACTTTATCACAAAAAGGTGTCGTACTATTTATATATATTTGAAAGATTAAAAGTATAAAATAACACCATGAAAACCTTAAACGATTTTAATTTTAAAGATAAAAAAGCATTAATTAGAGTAGATTTTAATGTGCCATTAGACGCAAATTTTAGTGTTACAGATGCCACAAGAATATCTTCTGCAAAGCCTACAATAATTAAAATTTTAGAAGATGGAGGAAGCTGTATAATAATGTCTCACTTAGGACGCCCAAAAGGAGTACAAGATCAATTTTCTTTAAAACATATAACAAGTAAAGTTGAAGATATAATTGGTGTAGAAACTAAATTTGTTTCCAATAGTATAGGAACTGAAGCTGAAGAAGCAGCAGCAAATTTAAAACCAGGAGAATTATTAATTTTAGAAAACTTACGTTTTCATGAAGAAGAAACAAAAGGAGATCGTGATTTCGCTAAACAACTTTCTAAGCTAGGTGATTTATATGTGAACGATGCTTTTGGAACAGCACATAGAGCGCATGCATCTACTACAATTGTTGCACAGTTTTTTCCAGAAAAAAAGTGTTTTGGTTATTTATTAGAGCAAGAAATAAAAAGTATTGATAAGGTTTTAAAATCTGACGATAGACCTGTTTTAGCTATTTTGGGTGGTGCAAAAGTGTCTTCTAAAATTACAGTTATAGAAAACATTTTAGATAAAGTAGACGATATTATTATTGGAGGAGGTATGGCCTTTACATTTGTAAAAGCAAAAGGAGGAACAATAGGAAATTCTTTGGTTGAAGACGATAAATTAGAAATGGCTTTAGATATTTTAAAACAAGCAGAAGCTAAAAACGTAACCATACACATTCCTACAGATTCTGTAATTGCAGACGATTTTACTAACAATGCAAACACTAAAGCTTGCGACATAACAGAAATCCCAGAAGGCTGGATGGGATTAGACGCAGGACCAGACTCAAGAAAACAATTTCACGATATAGTAATGCAAAGCAAAACTATTTTATGGAATGGACCTTTAGGCGTTTTTGAGATGGAAAATTTTGCAAATGGAACAATAGCTTTAGGAAACTCAATTGCAGAGGCTACCAAAAACGGATCCTTTTCTTTAGTTGGAGGAGGAGACTCTGTGGCAGCTGTTAAACGATTTGGCTTCGATAAAAAAGTAAGTTATGTAAGTACGGGTGGTGGTGCTATGTTAGAAAGTCTTGAAGGTAAAACACTACCAGGAATAGCAGCAATACTAGACTAATACGGTTTATAACAATTTCATAACTATTGCGTTAGCTTTAAACACGATTCTTTTTAAATGAGACTACTTCCTAATTACATAATTCTATTGTTTTTAATTTTATTAGGGCTAGAGCTAAACGCTCAAGACTCTTTATCTGTTAAAACCACAAGACTTACAGAAGCCGATTTAGTTGCTGGTGAAAACTATGTAATAGACACTATTGTTGATGGAAAAGCATTTTTTAAAAAAACGATAGAGCCACTCAAGAAAATAGATCTAACAAAAGAATTACAAGACAATGCCCTGGCTTCAGAAATCGATAAAAAATGGATGGAAGAGTTGTATAACACTTCTCTTTTCGACACGATTTATCAGGACGTTACAAACCTTAAATACGAAGCGGTATACTATCCAGAACTTTCTACAGACACTTTAAAAGCAAGACTAGAACGTTTAAACCCAAGAACACCTTTTAACGTAGAATACAATCCACAGTTAGAAAACTTAATTAAACGTTGGTTAAAAAACCGACACCAATCTATGGAGCGATTAATGGGTTTAAGTAAGTTTTACTTTCCTATGTTTGAGCGCGAATTAGATAATTATAATATCCCTTTAGAGATAAAATACCTCTCTATAGTAGAATCTGCTTTAAAACCAAGAGCAAAATCTAGAGTAGGAGCAACAGGTTTGTGGCAATTTATGTATGCTACAGGTAAACAATATGGATTAGATGTAAGTAGTTATGTAGATGAACGCAGCGATCCAATTAAATCTACAGAAGCGGCATCTAAATATTTAGCAAAACTATATCAAATTTTTGGAGATTGGGATTTAGCGCTTGCAGCTTATAATTCTGGACCAGGAAATGTAAGTAAAGCAATTAGAAGATCTGGAGGTTATAAAAACTATTGGAATATTAGACCAAATTTACCACGTGAAACAGCAGGATATGTTCCAGCATTTCTAGCAACAATGTATATTTTTGAGTATGCCAAAGAGCATGGTTTTGTTCAACATAAACCACAATTTAATTATGTTGAAACTGATACTATACAAGTAAAACAGATGATTACTTTAGATCAAGTGTCGGAGTTTACAGGTGTAGAAATGGAGACACTTCAATTTTTAAACCCATCTTATAAATTAGATGTTATTCCTTATATCAAAGGAAAAAATTACACTTTAAGATTGCCAAGAAATGTTGTTGGTGCTTTTGTAAATAATGAAAAAGAAATGTATGCTTTTGCTAAAGCAGAATTTAATAAACGCGAAAAACCTTTACCACAACTTCAAAATTTAGATACTAGAATAAGATATAAAGTTAGACAAGGAGATTATTTAGGTAAAATTGCAAGAAAGTATGGCGTACGCGTAAGTCAGTTAAAAAAGTGGAATGGTTTAAGAAGTAACAACTTAAAAATAGGTCAGAGACTAATAGTTTATCCTCGAAATATACCAGCTATAGCTAAAGCATCTGCTAAACCTAAAAGCACAACAAAGTTTAACGGAAAAACCTATAAAGTTAAAAGTGGAGATTCGTTATGGAGTATTTCTCAAAAATTTCCAGGGATTTCTGTTCAAGATATTAAAGATTGGAACGATATTAGTGGTAACAAATTAAAAATAGGCATGACTTTACGTTTGTCTAAAAGCTAATAACTCAATAAAACAATAAATTATTATGCGTAAACTTATTTTATTAGTAGCTGTTCTTGCTACAGTATTATCTTGTAATGATAGTAATAAAAAAGCAGTAAAAATATTGCCAGATTCTGCTGGACCATTTAATAAAGTGGCTATTGTTGTAGACAACGAGTTATGGAATAATAGTGTAGGAGAAACAATAAGAACTGTTATGGCACAACCTATAGACGGTTTACCACAACCCGAACCTATGTTCACATTAAACCAAATTCCAATTCAGGTATTTACAGGTTTCGCTAAACAAGGAAGAAGTATTTTAAAAGTAGAAAAAGGAGAAACAGCTTTTAAAATAGAAAGAGACGTACATTCAAGACCACAAAAAATAATTACAGTTACTGGTAAAAATATTTCAGATATTAAAGAACAAATTACCAAAAATTCTTCTAGAATTATAGAAGCCTTAAAGGCTGAAGAAATTAGACATAAGCAAAAGCAAATATCTAAGTCCTTATCAAGAACCAAAGATGTTCAAGAATCTTTAGATATAAAAGTAAAGTTTCCTTCCTATTACAGAGTAGCTAATACTATAGCAAAACCAGAAGATAAATTTAATTGGATTAAAAGAGATATTCCAACGGGATACACAAACATTTTATTTTATGAGTTGCCTTTAAGTGCAATAAAAAAGAACGATAGTTTAGTGAGCCAAATTATTAAAACTAGAGACTCTATTGGCAAAAAATATATTCCTGGACCTGTAGATGGTACTTATATGGCTACAGAAATGGCATATGCTCCTCATGTTTACGAAACAACAATAGATAACAAACCAACTATAGAAGTTAAAGGTCTTTGGGATGTAAAAAAACAATTTATGTCTGGACCTTTTATAATGTATTTAATTGAAGATAAAGTAAACAATAGATATATTGTAGCAGAAGGCTTTGTTTTTGCACCTTCAGTTTCTAAAAGAAATTATGTTTTTGAGCTAGAATCTATTATAAAATCTATAAGAGTTAATTAAGAAACACATATTATTGAGCACAAAAAACCATCGCATTGCGATGGTTTTTTATTTATAAAGTATTCAATTTTACTTCTTTTCTTCAATGTTTTCTTCGTCCTCTTTGCTCGCGTCTTTAAATTCTTTAATTCCGCTTCCTAGACCTTTCATTAGTTCAGGAATTTTTTTACCTCCAAAAAGTAGTAAAATACCTAACCCAATAATAACCCATTGCCAAGCACCAATCATGCCTAAAAATATACTTAATGATATCATAATAAATGTATTTAAAGTACAAAGTTAGTAATTAAAGTTTAATTAAAGCGTTTTAGACCTAACTTTAGTATATTGTTAAATAGATGAAGTTATAATTTTATTTACTTTTGTTTCAATACGAGATCTTATGGCTAAGAAGACTAAATCTAGAAAAAAACTTTCGAAAAAACTTTTCCACAAATACCGTTTAGTTATTTTAAACGAAGATACTTTTGAAGAAAAACTAACCTTTAAACTTACACGTTTAAATGTGTTTGTGTTTCTTGGTATTTCATCAATAGCATTAGTTGTTTTCACTATTTTATTAATTACTTTTACTCCATTAAGAGAATATATTCCTGGATACTCTTCAACAGCCTTAAAAAAACAAGCTGTAGAACTTAGTTTTAAAACAGACTCTTTACAACAAGTTATTACTTATAACGATCAATATTATACGTCCATAAAAAAAGTATTAAAAGGAGAAGTAAGCGCTGTAAAGTTTAATAGAGATTCTATTATTGAAGCAGCAAATAAAGACATAGGAGAAGTAGATCTATCTTTAAGTGAGGCAGATTCTGTGCTAAGAGCAAAGGTAGATAAGGAAGATAAATACAATCTTTTTGAAACAGCAAAATCTAAAACAAATTTTGTGTTATTTCCTCCTGTAAATGGTGATATAAGCGAACAATATAATGCTAAAGAAAAACATTATGCAGTAGATATTATTGTTGCTAAAAACACACCAGTTAAAGCAACATCAGATGGTACAGTGATTTTTGCAGAATGGACAGCCCAAACTGGTTTTGTAATCTTAATAGAGCATAGTTATGGCTTACTTTCTGTTTATAAACATAACGCTACACTTATAAAAGGACAAGGAGATTTAGTAAAGGCAGGAGAGGTTATAGCCACATCAGGAAATACAGGAGATTTAACTACAGGACCTCATTTACATTTCGAATTATGGAGTGATGGGTATTCTGTTAATCCAACAAATTTTATAGATTTTAAGAAATAATATGTCAATAAAATCAATACTTGCCAAGCCATTTGCAAAACGCATTTATAAAAAAGTTCAAAAATGGGCCAACAACCCTATAGAAACTCAAGAAAAAGTATTTAAAAACTTAATTTTTGAAGCCTCGCAAACCGCGTTTGGAAAAGATCATGATTTTGCTAATATTAACAAGCACGACGATTTTGTAAAACGTGTACCTATTCGCGATTATGAAGCACTAAAACCATATATTAAAAGAGTAGTTGCAGGAGAAAAAGACATTCTCTGGAAAGGAAAACCACTTTATTTTGCTAAAACTTCAGGCACAACCTCTGGAGCAAAATATATTCCTATAACAGCAGAAAGCATGCCTAACCATGTTAACGCAGCGCGAAATTCAATATTGCTATACATTCATGAAACCGGGAAATCTAAATTTGTAGATGGTAAAATGATTTTTCTACAAGGCAGCCCAATTTTAACAGAACAAAACGGCGTACAATTAGGACGATTGTCTGGAATTGTAGCACATTATGTGCCAAAATACCTTCAAAAAAACAGATTACCATCTTGGGAAACTAATTGTATAGAAGATTGGGAAACCAAAGTAGACGCAGTAGTTCAAGAAACTTTACCAGAAGATATGACTATTATTTCTGGAATTCCTTCTTGGATACAAATGTATTTTGAAAAGCTTCAGAAAAAAACAGGCAAAAAGGTAGGAGATATTTTTAAAAACTTCAATTTATTTATTTTTGGAGGTGTTAATTATGAACCTTATCGAGCAAAATTTGAAAATCTAATAGGAAGAAAAGTAGATAGTATAGAACTGTATCCAGCAAGTGAAGGTTTCTTTGCTTTTCAAGATAAACAAGATGAGAAAGGAATGCTACTTCAGTTAAATTCTGGAATGTTTTACGAGTTTATTTTAGTTGAAGAATTCTTCAAAAAAAATCCAAAACGGATTACAATAAAAGATGTAAAAATTGGCAAAAACTATGTGTTAATAATTTCTACAAATGCAGGATTATGGGCTTATAATGTAGGAGATACCGTGATATTTACAAGCACAAAACCATATAGAGTTATAGTTTCTGGACGTATTAAACACTTTATTTCAGCCTTTGGCGAACACGTAATAGGTAAAGAGGTTGAACATGCTTTAAAAGAAGCTACTGAAAACACTTTAGTTAGAATTAACGAGTTTACAGTTGCACCACAAATTAATCCAGAATCTGGTTTACCTTACCATGAATGGTTTATAGAATTCGAAAATGAACCAGAAAGCCTTTCGACTTTAGCGCATAACATAGATAAAGCGTTGCAACAACAAAATAGTTATTATTTAGACTTAATTCTGGGAAAGGTATTACAGCCATTAAAAATAACAATTATTAATAAAAACGGATTTCAAAATTACATGAAATCTATAGGAAAATTAGGCGGACAAAATAAAATTCCACGTTTAGCAAATGACCGCAAAATAGCAGATGCTTTAAATTCTGAAATAATACGTAAATAATACTATATTTGCCAGCTAACGAAGTTACATGAAAAAAACAAAAAAACACGAAAGAACTAGAGCACAAGAGAGCTCGAATGCTATTGAAAGAATGTACATAACTATGAGACATTTATTCAATCGTGGTTTTTACAAACCAATGGGGGTTTCTGGAGAAACTTTACGCGAGGCACTCTTAGTATTAAGACCCGAAATTTATGGCTCTATTGCAGATGAAAAAGCAGAAATAGAAGGGTTACTTTATGTAATAGACAGACTTCCTATAGGTATAGAAGAATGTCGTTTTATAAATCTTACAAGCGACGAAGGTTATGCAGACTCTCATTTTGAAGCTATAATTCCACCAAAAAGAAGACGTAATTGTTACAGAATAGATGAAGAGCAAATGAATATTGAAATTACACGCGGGCGCAGTGAAATTTATGATATTTTAACGCACTTAACATTTCTTTTTGTAGAATCACATAAAATTTTTAAACGTGTAGTAATAGACGATAAAGGCGCTACAACAAGAGACTGGATTAAGCTAGAGAATGTTGTTTTAAGCAAAAAGAAACTAACAAAGCAAGAGAAAGAAGTAGCAATAACACATACTGCTAATATATTAGGTCGAACATTTCAAGAGCTAAGCGATGTTTATGGTGACTTTGCAACAACAAAACACCCAGAACGTCTATTAGAAATTGTTTATTGGTTAGGAAAGCTAGCTATTGACGAGGTTATAAACAATAATAAACGAACCATAACATTTAGTCCTGTTCTTCGTGAACGTTTAGGGCACCATATTCATGGAGAGCGTTGGGCAGACACCATAAAGGAAACATTAAAAACTAATGGCTTACTAACAAGGCCTATTCATATTATTAGTGCTAATTTACATAGTGTAATGAACACGTTGTATGCACCACAAGCACTTAAAAATTTAACTACTAAAAAAGACATCTTTGAAGTTTACGAAGCCTTAAGCAGCTCGGAAAACGAAAGCTTACGCAATAAAGTTACACAAAAAGCGTTACAGCAAGGAATGATATATATCAAAGACACCTCTGGAACCAACATAAATGTTCAGATTTTTGACACAGTAAAACTAGATTTAAGTTTAACAGGCTTAGGTATTAAAGAAATAGATAAAGACGGTGAAAAGCCTGTGCTTTTTGTTATGGATTATGCTTTTGGAGAGCAAGCTTATGAGACTATTGATGAGTTTTTAAAGTCATATGGAGACACAAAACAGAAAACCTTTTTAAATATTGAGTCAATCTCAATTATGGGAAAAGCAGGAATTTTAGAAGGAGGAAAAGGAGACATCATGATTCCTTCTGCTCATATTTTTGAAGGTACTGCAGATAATTATCCATTTAAAAATGAATTATGTAAAGAGGATCTAGAAGGAGAAGGAGTTAATGTTTATCAAGGCAGCATGATTACGGTTTTAGGAACATCACTGCAAAATAAAGATATTTTAAAATTCTTTTTTACATCAACATGGAATGTTATTGGTCTTGAAATGGAAGGAGCGCATTATCAAAAAGCAATACAATCAGCATCAAAAGTGAGAGGGAGTATTAATCCAGATGTAAAGGTAAGATATGCATATTATGCAAGTGATAATCCATTAGAAACAGGTAGTACTTTAGCTTCTGGAGGTTTAGGAAGCTCAGGAGTAAAACCAACCTATTTAATAACAAGAAAAATTTTACAACAAATATTTAATTAACTACAATTTTAGATTATGAGTCAAGAATTACCATCAAATAAAAACACAAACGAAGAGGTAGATTTAATTGTATTTTTTAACCTTATAGGCAATGCTTTAATTAAGGTTTTTAACTTTATTGCCTCAATTCTAAAAACACTTTTTTCAATGCTTATTCATACTATTAAAGTATTTATAGATGGCTGGAAAGTAATATTAGGTGTTGTTTTAACTTCAGCAGTAATTGGTTTTGCTTTAGAATACACTAAACCAATTCTGTATCAATCTGATATGTTGGTTAAACCTTATTTTGATTCTAAATATCAATTAGTTAATAATATAGCTTTTTTTAATTCACTAATTTCTAATAAAGATTATGAGCAATTAAATAATATATTTAATTCAGATAGTACAGCAAAATTAGAAGTAAAAAATCTGAAGCAATTTATTATTCAACCAGGTCCAGAAACAGAAAATGATAGAGTTATGCAATATCAAAGTTTTGTTAAAGAATTAGATAGTTTTGGTCGTGAACAATTAGATTACAATAATTTTATAGAAAATAGGAGTATTTATACAGGAGAAATTTATTTAATAATAGCAAAATCTGATAAAAAAGACATATTTCAAGATCTAACTTACGGAATTAACTCTGCATTTACAAACGCTTATTCTAATTCTAAAAAAATTAAAGACACATTACTTTATAAGATACAAAGAGAAAATATTGAAAAAAGTTTAGATGAAGTTCAAAAGCTTCAAGCGATATACATTCAGGCGCTACAAGATCAATCTAAAAATCCTGGACAACGCGTTAATGCGGGAGAGTTTTTACTAACTAAAGAAAAAGAATTAGACACTAAAGAATATGCTTTATTAGATAAAGAGTTGGCATTAAGAAATCAATTAAGGCTATTAGAAGAAAAACGAGTTAGAGAAGATGTTTTTGTAGATGTTATTTCTAGTTTCCAACCTGTAGGTAGCCAGAAAAAAGGCCTTTTAGATAGACACTCTATTGTGTTTCCTGTATTAGGATTTATATTATTATGTTTCTTTTACGTTATGAGAAGAATAATAAATTATACTAACAACTATGAAGACTAATAGTATTTTAATTACTGGAGGAGCTGGTTTTATAGGCTCTAATTTTGTTCCTTTTTTTTTAGAAAGCAACCCTGATTTACACTTAGTAAATTTAGACAAATTAACTTACGCAGGAGATCTAGAAAACCTCACAGATGTTGATAATAATCCAAAATACACCTTTGTAGAGGGTGATATTTGTAATAGAAAATTAATAGAGGAACTCTTTAATAAATACCAATTTCAAGGCGTAATTCATTTCGCTGCGGAGTCTCACGTAGATAACTCTATAACCAATCCAGGAGCGTTTATTAACACTAATATTACTGGAACTTTTAATTTAATAGATGTTGCAAAAGCACATTGGATGTCTGCATCATTTCAATTTATTAAAGGTAAAGAAGCTAATAGGTTCCATCACATTTCTACAGATGAGGTTTATGGTACATTAGGTGAAACAGGTTTATTTACAGAGCAAACTCCTTATGCGCCTAATAGTCCTTATAGCGCTTCTAAAGCCTCCTCAGATTTTATTGTACGAAGCTATTTTCATACCTATGGCATGAATGTTATAACAACCAACTGCTCTAACAACTACGGACCAAAACAACATAATGAAAAGTTAATTCCAACCATTATTAGAAAAGCCATTTCTGGAGAAAACATTCCAATATATGGAGATGGTAAAAACATACGCGATTGGTTATATGTTTTAGACCACTGTAAAGGCATAGAATTAGTTTATAAAACAGGCACTACAGGAGAGACTTATAATATTGGAGGAAGAAATGAAAGAGACAATTTGTATATTGTAGATGTAATATGTGGAATTCTTGATGAAATCAGACCAGCAAAAAAATCATATAAAGAGCAAATTACTTTTGTAAAAGACAGACCTGGTCACGATTTTAGATATGCTATTGATGCAAATAAACTAGAAAACGAATTAGGATGGGAAGCGGATGAAAACTTTGAATCTGGAATACAGAAAACAATAGAATGGTATTTAAATAAATATGAACAATAGATGAAAGGAATAATTTTGGCAGGAGGATCTGGCACACGTTTACATCCATTAACATTGGCAGTAAGTAAACAATTAATGCCTATTTACGATAAGCCAATGATTTATTATCCTTTATCTACCTTAATGTGGTCAGGAATTAAAGATATTTTAATTATTTCTACACCTCATGATTTACCATTATTTGAAGCTTTATTAGGAGATGGAAAAAAGTTTGGATGCCATTTTCAATATGCTATTCAAGAAGAGCCTAATGGTCTGGCTGAAGCTTTTATAATTGGAGCAGATTTTATAGCAAACGATAAAGTAGCATTAATTTTAGGAGACAATATTTTTTATGGTACAGGTTTAGAAAAACTTTTACAAGAAAATAACAACCCAAAAGGAGGTGTAATATATGCTTATCATGTTCACGATCCAGAACGTTATGGTGTTGCAGAATTTGATAAAAATGGGAATGTAATTTCAATAGAAGAAAAACCAGAAAAACCTAAGTCTAATTATGCTGTTCCTGGTATTTATTTTTATGACAATGATGTTGTAAATATTGCCAAAAACATAAAGCCAAGTCATAGAGGAGAACTGGAAATAACAGATGTAAATAAAGCGTATTTAGAGCAAGGCAAATTAAAAGTAAGTGTTTTAGATAAAGGAACAGCTTGGTTAGACACAGGAACATTTAAGTCATTAATGCAAGCGTCTCAATTTGTTCAAGTTATAGAAGAACGACAAGGATTAAAAATTGGAGCCATAGAAGAGGTGGCTTACAGGATGGGTTATATTAATAAGGCACAACTTAAAGCGCTAATAAATCCACTAATTAAAAGCGGTTACGGCAAACACCTTCTTAGTATTTTAGAGCAATAAACACTTATTTAAATGAAAGTTTTAGAAACTAAACTTAAAGGTTGTTATATTATAGAGCCTAAGGTTTTTGAAGACAAAAGAGGCTATTTTTTCGAGAGTTTTAATACAAAGTCCTTTCAAGAATTATTAAAAACAGATACTATATTTATTCAAGATAACGAGTCTCTTTCAACAAAAGGTGTTTTAAGAGGATTACATTATCAAACGGGAGAGCATGCTCAAGCTAAATTGGTAAGAGTTGTAAAAGGGAAAGTTTTAGATGTTGCTGTAGACTTAAGACAAAACTCTAAAACTTTTGGAAAGCATGTTTCAATTGAACTGACTGAAGAAAACAAGAAGCAATTATTTGTCCCTAGAGGTTTTGCACATGGTTTTATAGTGTTAAGCGAAAGTGCTGTGTTTTCTTATAAATGTGATAATTTTTATAATAAAGCGTCGGAACAAGGAATAATATTTAATGATAAAGATTTAAATATAGACTGGAAGCTGCAAGAAAGTGAGTTTATAATCTCAGAAAAAGACACTATACTTCCAACGCTTAAAAATGCAATTTTGCCATGAAACGAGCGAACAAAAAAGCTTAAAAGTTAAAGAAATGGCCAATAGTGAACAACATGTGACAATAAAAAAAACAAAATAACACATGAAAACTAAAATTCTAGTAACAGGAGCGAACGGCCAATTAGGACAAACAATAAAAGAACTTTATAATAAAAACGATGATAATATTCAGTTTGTTTTTGCTAGTAAAAAGGAGTTAGACATCACTAATTTTAAAGAGTTATCTAATTTCTTCTCTTTAAACAAATACAATTATTGTATTAATTGTGCAGCATATACCAATGTAGAGCAAGCAGAAGAATCTATAGAATTAGCCTTTAAAATTAATGCAGAAGCTGTAAAAAACTTAGCTAAATTATGTAAAAAGCATAAAATAATTTTAATACATATTTCTACTGATTACGTGTTTGATGGAACAAAAGAAATACCTTATCTTGAAACAGATCAAACAAACCCAATCAATCAGTACGGGAAGTCTAAATTAAAAGGTGAACAATATATTTCTAATGCTTTAAAAGAGCATTTTATAATTAGAACATCATGGCTTTATTCTAACTACGGTAAGAATTTTGTAAATACAATAGTTAATAAAATAAAAGAGAAAGCAAAACTAAAAATCACTACTGCCGAAACAGGAACTCCTACAAGCTGTATAGATTTAAGCTATTTCCTATATGCTTTAATAAAAAATAAGAGTAAAAATTATGGCATTTATCATTTCAGTAATGAAGGAGCTGCCACATGGTATGATTTAGCAGTTGAGATAGAAAAGAGTTTAAATTCTCAACACAAGAATAAATTAGATAAAGTAGCAGGCTTTAAAACAAAAGCGAAACGGCCAAAATATAGTGTAATGTCTAAAAACAAAATAGCATCAAATTTTGATTACAAACCAAATAATTGGAAAAAAGCATTAGCTCATTTTTTAGAGACTTTTTAACGATAAATATTATTTTAGTACAATCTGGTAATAGAATATAAATAATATACTATTTTTACAAGCGTTAAGTGCTTGATTGTATAACAAAAAAAAGCAATCTGCTTTTTAATTATGAAAATAAATGAACAAAAAAATAGCCGTTATTGGTTTAGGATACGTAGGTCTTCCTTTAGCTGTAGAATTTGCAAAAAAATATCAAGTTGTAGGTTTTGATATAAATGAATCTCGAGTTAACGATTTAAATTCAGGTCATGACAGTACTTTGGAAGTTACTGATGCTAATTTGCAAACTGTGCTAAACAAGAATGAGGAGATAGGCTTAACTATTTCAAGCGACATTAACACTATAACTTCATGTCAAGTCTTTATTGTTACAGTTCCAACACCTGTAGATAAAAACAATAGACCAATTTTAACACCCTTAATAAAATCTTCTCAAACAATTGGGAGTATATTAAAAAAAGGAGACATAGTAATCTATGAATCTACGGTTTACCCTGGTGTTACTGAAGATGAATGTGTTCCAGTGCTAGAAAAAACTAGTGGATTAAAGTTTAACCAAGATTTTTATTGTGGTTATTCACCAGAACGAATTAATCCAGGAGATAAAACGCATACAGTAGCCAATATTAAGAAGGTTACTTCTGGGTCTACTCCAGAAATTGGAATAGAAGTAGATAATTTATACAATTCTGTAATCACAGCAGGTACTCATCTTGCTCCGTCTATTAAAGTTGCAGAAGCATCAAAAGTAATTGAAAACGCTCAAAGAGATATAAACATTGCTTTTGTTAACGAACTTGCAATGATTTTTAATAAGTTAGATATAGATACTCATGCTGTATTAGAAGCGGCATCTACGAAATGGAATTTCTTACCCTTTAAACCTGGTTTAGTTGGAGGTCATTGTATAGGTGTTGACCCTTATTATTTAGCTCAAAAGGCTCAAGAGGTTGGTTATCACCCAGATATTATTTTAGCAGGCAGGCGGTTAAATAATGGTATGGGGGTATATGTAGCTAATGAAGTTTTAAAACTAATGGTTAAGAACGACTTAGCCATAAAAAATGCTAAAGTGTTAATGTTGGGTATAACTTTTAAAGAAAATTGTCCAGATATAAGAAACACAAAAGCGATAGATGTGTTTAATGCATTAACAAATTTTAATATGAATGTTGATGTTTATGACCCTTGGGCATCAAGTGAAGAGGTTAACCATGAGTATGGAATTAATACCATAATCGAACCTATTGATAAATATGATGCTATTGTTCACGTTGTATCACATGATCAATTCTTAGATTTTAATTTTGATAAATTTAAAAAACATAAATCTATAGTTTATGACGTGAAAGGGAATTTGCCATCAGCGAATACCAATGGAAGACTATAATTTTATACTTGAAATTTGATTATGTGAATTGCCTAATAAACTAAAATTGAAAATTTTAAAAACAGAATATTTTAAGAATATTTATAATCAAGCAATTTTAGTTTTTATTGCGCAATTGATTCCGGTAATATTTAGTCCTGTAATAGCAAGACTTTATAACGAGAATGCTATAGCAGAAATTACAGGATTAATTAGTTTTAGTAGTATATTATTAGTTTTTTCGTCTCTTAAAATAGAAAATGCAATCGTTTTAGAAAAAGAAGATAGAAAAGCAGAGCAAATAGTCTTTTTAACTGTTTTACTAAGCTTTAGTTATGCTATAATAGCCTTTTTTGGTATACTTTTTTTTGAAGAAGAAATCGCCAAAGTATTTAAAATCAATACGGTAATTAAATTTGTGCCATTATATATATTATCCTACTCTTTGCTTAATATCCTTAATTTTTGGTTTGTTAGGGTAAAGAAATTTAAATTAAAGGCATATTCAAAAGTAATTGAATCTATTACATATCTTATGTTCCTTTTAAGTTTGTATTATTTAATAGGTAATAATCAATTAGGTCTAGCCTTAGGTAAGATTTTAGGAGTGTTAATAGCGCTAATAATTTTATATAAGTATTCAAGTTTTAAGTTAAAAAAAACCTCTTTTAAAAACCTCAAAGACATTTTAATTAAATATAAAGATTTCCCATTGCACAATGCGCCATCAAATTTAATCAATGTTATAGGATTACAATTAATAGTTGTTTTTATAGGGGTTTATTTTTCAAAGGAAAACTTTGGTTACTTTGGATTAGCTAATATGATTATATTATTACCAATATCCTTTATTTCCCAAAGTGTTGGAAGTATTTTTTTTCAAAAAGTTAGCGAGAATTATATATCAAAGGACTATAGTCAGTTAACAAAAACATTTTATCAAACATTTTTTTTATTATTAGCAATAGCTATTCCTGTGTTTTTAATTATTTTTTTTGGAAGTGAATTTATTTTCTCATTTGTTTATGGTGAGAATTGGCTTATGTCAGGGAAAATAGCTAGCTTATTAGCAATTGTTTTTCTTTTTCAAATGACAATTAGTCCTTTAGGGATATTTCTAATTGCAATAAATAAAGTTAAAATAAACGCTTATTGGCAATATGGTAGATTTATTTTTATGGCAATACTTATGTTTTTACTATTAAATGAATTTAAAGTCTCATTTTTGTCATTTATATTCTATTATAGTATTTCAGTCGCTTTTGTATATATAGTATATTTAGGAATAATAATAATGCAATTAAGAGCACTAAAAAATGAGTTTAATTAATAACAGGTTATTTGAGATTTATTATATACTAATCTCTTTGCTCTATTTTCTTTCTATAAAAAACACTTGGGTTTTTAGGAAATTAACAGAAAACAAAGGAATTGAGTTTGGTTTTTTGTTTTTTAGATTTTTTCTTATTTCCTTCTTTGTTTATTTTACAATTAGATTGCTAAAAAAGAGTAATCACGATTTCTTTGGAAAGAGTATATTAGGACTCGTTTTGGTTTTAGACTTTATACCTAGTTCAATATTTTTTTCAAGTACAGCATTAGACTGGAGAATCTATCTTTTCCACACACTATTATTTTTCTCTTTATTTATAACATTAAAATTAAAGTTTCCAATTAATTTAATAACGTTCAAAAAAAAGCAAGTATTATTTTTTTTAATTATTATTACATTTGTAGGTGTACTACCATATTTAAGGTATGTGCCTTATATTGATTTAAAAAATCTAATTTTAGAGGATATATATATAACAAGATTAAAATTTAGAGGATTATTCGATACCTATTCTGGTTATACTCACTCTTGGTTTACTAGAGTTATAATACCTATTATATTTGTCCTTGCTTTAAAATTTAGACTTAAGGTAATCGCAATTGCTAATACAGTATTACTACTCTTTTTATATTTGATGGGAGCAGTGAAATCTGTTTTATTAGGCAGTTTGTTGGTTGTGATTTTCTATTTTATAAGAAGAGAGAAAATATTGCCAATGATTTTAAAAGGCCTTATTATATTACTATTAATAGCGTTATTATTAATTCCTAATGATATACATGATAGAAATTTTTTATCTGTAGTGGTTTTTAGAAGAATGATGTTTGTTCCACAGATCCTTGACTATTGCTATTTTGATTTTTTTAGTGATAAACACCTATATTGGTCTAATAGTTTTTTAAAAGGAATATTAGACTATCCTTATAGTGAATCTTCTCCTAGGCTTATTGGTCTAGAATATTTTAATAAAGAAGATATGGCTGCTAATAATGGATTAGTATCTGATGGATTTTCAAATGGAGGTTTTTTTGGCTTTTGTATCACTATTTTTATTTTTAACTCTTACATGTTAATAATCAAGAATTGTAATATTGACATGAAGTTTTTTGGCGTTTATTTTTTTATTTTATATGGTTTCCTTACAACTGCTATTTCAACGGTATTAATAACTCATGGAGGATTATTATTATTATTAATCACCTTTTTCTTACTTAGAGAGAAAAAAACACACACCAAACAATGAGAACTGTAATTCACATATCAACAATACACCCTAGGAGAGACACAAGGATTTTTTACCGGGAATGTTTGAGTTTGGTTAAAGAAGGCTATCAAGTAATATTAATTGTATCTGATGGATTTGGTAACGAAAGCGTTGAAGGTGTACGTGTTCTAGATTTAGGAAAAGCTAAAGGGCGAATTTCAAATTTCATTAATTCATATTTTGCAATATTAAAATTAGTAAAAAAACTAAATCCAGATTTAGTACATTTCCATGATGCAGAATTAATGATAGTTGGTAAAGCAATACAAAAAAGGGGAATTCCTGTTTTTTACGATGTCCATGAAAACGTCTCGGCTCAAATATTAGATAAACAACATTTAAAAAGTTACTTAAGGAAACCACTACATTATGCATACAGGATAACAGAAAAATTACTTATTAATAATTTTCATCTCATACTTGCAGAAGACTCATATAACAAAATTTATAGCGTTAAAGGTAAGTCTGTTACGACGGTGTTAAATCTTCCTGAGAATGATTCTTTTAAAGATTTTATAAAAACCGATAGAGTAGAAAACGGCGTGTTTTATATTGGAGGTGTTTCGAATGAAAGAGGGCTAGATATAACTATTAAGGCTTTGCATATACTTAAGAAAAGAAAAATAAGCTTTTTTATGCACTATATAGGCGCTATATCTAATTCTACACTTTCAAAAATAAATATTAATGGTATTGAAGATAATATTAAATTCTATGGTAGAATGGATTTAATGAAAGGCTACGGAGTATCAAAAAAATGTAAAGTAGGATTAGCCGTTTTAAAACCAACAGCAAATTATGTAGAGTCTTATCCAACCAAGATTTTTGAGTATATGTCTGTAAAATTACCTGTTATAACGTCTAATTTCCCTTTATATCAAGCAGTTGTAGAAAGACACAATGTTGGTTTTTGTATTGATCCTTTTTCTGCTGAAGAACTAGCAGATAAAATAGAGATTTTGCTTATGGATGATAGTTTAGTTAAAACAATGGGAGAGAATGGTATAAAAGCAGTATTGGATCAGTTTAATTCTAAACATGAGGAAATAAAACTATTTAATATATACAAAAAGGTATTAAATAAGTCTAATGTGAATTTATGATTTTAAAGAAAATAATTTCGAATAAGCATAGTATTAAAATATTTGCATTGTTTTTTATTTTAATGCTCTTATCAGATTTTTTGATGAAACTAAATTTGGTTTATCAAATCTTTCCTTTTTTTAGATTTAGTGGGGTTTTAAAAATCACTTTTCAACTATATTTATTACTATTTGCTTTTAAAAATAAAATTAATAAAAGGTTTGTTTACCTAATATTAATTTTAACTTCTAGCTTTTTTATTGGCCAGTTTTTTTTGGTTAAAAACTCTATTTTTGATAATAACCTATTAGATGAGTTTTTAAAGGGTGATATATATCATTTAAACAAATATTTTTTCATAATACTCTTTGTTGCCGTAATAAAAGAGTATAGTTGTAAAATAGAACTTTCTAAGTCTGTTATAAACACATTGATAATAGTGTTGTCATTAAACTCTATTTTGATTTTAATAGGTTTTGTTTTTGACGTTAACTTATTTCAGTCTTTTCCAGGAAGTACAAGGTTTGGGTATTCGGGATTATTTGTAAAATCGGGAGAAAGTACATTATTGTATTTATTAATAAGCATCTATTTTTATATACAATTTTTAAAAGGTAAGCATATATTACCGGTAATTTATTTTGTAATAATAGCTTTATTATCAGGAAAGAAAATTGCGTTTCTAATTATTCCATTATTTTATTTAATACATTTTTGCATTCAATCTAAATATAAAACAGTATTCATATTTTTAGGTGTTTCGATCACTGGTTTAGTATTAATATTTAAGAAAATAATTATTGAATACATCGTAAGTTTTTTTCCTTTTTGGGAAAAACTATTGGAAGAAAGAGGCTTTTGGACTGTCATTTTTTCGACAAGAGATTTGAATTTTCATCGCACATTTGATTATATTAATCAAAATTGGCTGCCTATAAATTACCTATTTGGTGGCACAAGTTATAACCATTTAAGGATAGAAATTGATCCTTTTGATTTATTTGTTTTTTTTGGAATAGTCGGAAGCTTATCATATATGTTTTTTATATATAAATGTTTTTTTAATGTTTTGCGAAACAGAACAATAAAACTTCTAATTATAGGATATGTTGTTATTGGTATGATATATGGCGCTTTCTTATTTAATATTTTATTAATGACTTTATTGTATTTGTTTATCATAACATGCGATATTTTAGAAAAAGAATAGCGGATTTTTAAATACTTAACTATAGAAGGGTAGCATTATACTTATGATAAAATTAAAGAACATATTTAAACATAATTATTATTACATATATCTTTTATTTGCACTTACTATTCCATTAGGCCAAAAGTTATCTACTATTATTTTATTTATAGTAGTAGGGATTTCTTTTTTTTATTTTAAAAAAAACAATTTAAATAAAAAACTTATTCCCTTGATAGCTTTGTATTTTGTATATATACTATTTGAGGCCTTACACCAGCCTTTCGATATGTCTGTAATTGAAAAAAAGGCAGCTTTACTAGTATTACCAATAGCTTTTACGTGTAGTAATTTTACACAAAAAAAATACAGACAGATTCTCTCATATTTTGTCTATGGAACTTTAATTGCATGTATTATTTGTTATTTCAATGCTTTTTTTAACTCTCTATCTTTTATTGGTGGATTGCATTTCGACTTTCAGTCAACGAGTTCCCTTAAAAACAATTTTTTAGAATCTTCTATGTATGGTGGTAATCATTTTTTTGGAGATAATTTTTCCATATTCCATCAATCTGTATATTTTGCTCTTTTTATAAATATTTCGGTAATTATTTTGTTATTTACAGATATAATAAAACTTAGATTAATTTTAAAATACACTCTTTTACTTTTTTTTGGATTAATTATTTTTCAGATATCAAATAGAGTTAATATAGTTGTGTTTTTTCTTCTATTATTATTTAGATTACTTACTGTTAATGGTTTAAGGGTTAAATTAATATTATTTTTTTCAGTTTTAGTATTTGGAAGTTTAATACTTTTTAATAATCCACGAACAAAAGTATTAATAGATAAAGTTATAAACTTTGAGTTAGTTACGGATCGGGAGGCAGAAAATAGTTTTGGTACTAGAATTTTAGTCTGGGATGCATCATTAAATGTTATTAAAAACAATTTAGCCTTAGGTGTCGGATTTTCTAATGCTTATAATCAACTACAAAAAGTTTATAAAGAAAAACGATATGTTGTGCCTTATAGAAATAGATTAAACTCTCATAATCAATACCTTCAAATAGTAATAGAATGTGGTGTATTGGGTTTAATGTGTCTATTAATCATACAGTATGTATTACTGCCAAAAGTTAATAATAAGCATAGGCTATTTAGTCTTTACTTTTTATTAATAATTAATATTAACTTTTTGTTTGAATCTGTTTTAAATAGATATTCGGGTCTAATTTGTTTTGCTTTTTTTTACTGTTGTATTATTGGTTTAAAAAAGAATGAACTAGAGTTAGATAGTTAATTTTCAGAATATAAAGTTAAAACTTCTTCTTCTGTTAAAGCTCTGTCAAAAACTCTATAATCATCAAACTCTCCAGATGTGTAATACTCTTTGTAAGGTGTTTTCCCAATAAAAACAGAGGTGTCGTAAACATCTAATGATCCAATAACTGTTCGCTGTGAAACCAAATTTCCATTTACATATAATTTCATTTTGTTACCATTATATGTACCTGTTAAATTATACCAACCTCCAGGCTCCCATATTCTTTCATTAGTTTTAAGGTTGCTAAATTTACCATTAATTGAAAAGCCGAGCTTAAAAGATCCCGGGTTTTTGTGGTACAAATTACCAGTTGCGCTTAATAAATACTGACAATAAGGTTTATCTGTATTTAGACTTCCTTTCCAGACTATTGCGTTTTGGCCAATTCCTTTATAAGAGTCTGGTTTATACCATATAGAAATAGTTATTTGTTTTTTTGTGTTAACTTCAGGGATATTATAAATTTCAACCATATCACTGATGCCATCTAATTTTAGAGCTCCATCTGTTTTCTTAAATCGATCTATTGAATGCTTCCCAAATATATCTGTTACATTACTTTTATTATTATTTTTATCTAATTTTAAGTGAAAAATTTCATTTTCGATGGAAATAACACTTCTTGTTCTACTATCTGAAACTCCTATTGATTTTTTTGTTTTAGAATTATTTCCTTTTTCTTCTTTACATGCTATTATTAAAATAAATAATAAAAAAACAGAATATTTCATATATAATTTAGATAAAGATTTAAAACAAAAATAATGTTTTATTAAACATTATACATTTCCAATTTTTAAAAATTTAAATTATTATGCATTACTTTTGTATCTATTTAATATCTAATAGATTGAGTATATTTTATTAATAAAGACTTTGATAGCGAATTAAATATAATGTTATGTTTAAGCTAATTTTTGCTTTTTTATTATATTAATGATAATTTATTTTGTAAATAAATAAAATGACAAACGAGATTAAAGTTTCCATAATTACGCCACTATATAATTCGTCTAAATTTTTGGAAGAAACAATAGCTTCTGTAAAAAATCAAACCTATATGAATTGGGAAATGATTTTTGTTGATGATTGTTCAACTGATAATTCTGTAGAGATAGTTAGAAAGCATAAGGAAAAAGATGAAAGGTTTAAACTTTATTTGTTAGATAAAAATTCAGGTTCTGGAGTAGCAAGAAATAAGGCTATTAAAGAAGCAAAAGGAGATATTATTGCATTTTTAGATAGTGATGATATTTGGGTGAAAAATAAATTAAAAACACATGTAGCATTCATGATTAAAACAAATGCTGCATTTTCACACTCATCTTATGGTTTTATTGATGAGGAAGGGAATGTAATAAAGAAAACATATCACGTTAGTGACAAACCTGTTACATATAGAAAACTATTAAAGAGAACAGAAATTAGTTGCTTAACAGCAATGTATGATGTAAGGAAGGTTGGGAAACAATATATGCCCGAGTTAATGAGAAAACAAGATTATGGACTTTGGCTATCTATTTTAAAATTAGGTTTTAATTCGATCCCTTTGAGGGAAGAGTTAGCGTTCTACAGACAAAGTAGGAACTCTGCAACCAATAAGAAATATAAATTAATATTCAAACATTACCTTTTTCTAAGAAAACTGCAAAGGTTGAGTTTCTTTGAGTCAGTTTATTATACATTATATTGGGGAGTTAATGGGATAATAAAATATTATTAGATTAACACTATTCATATCTGCTCACTCTTTATGTAATTATTTTTTTTTAAATTCAATATAATAATCCTTCTGAAATTAAGGATAAATTAACATATAGCCATGAAATTTATAATTGTAACGATCCTACAGTTTTAAGGAGTCTCTTTAACTAAAAAGAGCAAGAGCTAAAAAAATAAAAGAAACACTCAATATTAACTTACCTTTGACTGTTAAACAGGGTTTCAAAAAAAGCATGAAGTTTTTTTGGTCAAAATAAATTAAGAAGTAAAATGAGAATATCTTCCACAAAAACATACCTAACAGTAACAGCACATCCAGACGATGAGGCTTTAGGTTTTGGAGCAAGCTCTTATGTGTTATCACAAAAAGGGCATAAAATTTTTAATTGTATTTTATCTGGTAAAGTAGATGCTCGAAGGCATAGACCTAATGAAAAAGAGCTAAAAGAACACACAGATAATGCTCAAAAATTTATGGGAGCGAAACCAGTAATTCTAGGACATTTTCCAAATATTAAATTCAATACAGTAGCACACCTAGATTTGGTTCAATATATAGAAGGAATTATTGAAAAGGTTCAGCCAGATGTTATTATTACACATCATCCATACGATTTAAATAACGATCATTACCATACATCAAAAGCGTGTCAAGCAGCTGCTAGGTTATACCAAAGAAAACCTTGTAAACCATTAATAGGGTTGTATTTTATGGAAATCCCATCCTCAACAGATTGGGCTTTTCCTGTAGATGGACAAAATTTTACGCCAGACACTTTTATCGAAGTAGGAAAAATAGGAGTAGAACAAAAATTAAAAGCACTTTATGCTTATGAAGGTGTTATGCGTCCTTATCCACATCCAAGAAGTGATGAGTCTATTAAAGCCTTAGCAACCTTAAGAGGATCTCAAGTTGGAAGACACTATTGTGAAGCTTTCCAAACCGCAATGCATATTATCGAACCGTAAACTGCAAAACATGTTTTTATTATTTAAAAGATTATTCGATTTTTTTCTAGCAATTTGCTTAATAATTTTACTTTTCCCTGTTTATGTAATAATAGCATTAATTATCTTTTTACAAGACAGTGGAACTCCTGTTTTTAAACAATTGAGAGTTGGTTATGGAGGACATAATTTTAGGTTTTATAAATTTAGAAGTATGCCATTAAAAACAGCAAATGTAGAATCTCACGAAAAAGGAAAACTAACAATAACACCTTTTGGTAAGTTTATTCGAAGAACTAATTTAGACGAGCTACCTCAGTTTTTTAATGTACTAAGAGGAGATATGAGTTTTATTGGACCAAGACCACCAATACCAACTCAAACAAACTTAATTGCTTTAAGAAAGGCAAATAAAGCGTTATACTTAAAACCGGGACTTACAGGTTGGGCACAAGTAAACTCTTACGATAATATGTCAGAAGAGAATAAAGCTTTATTTGATGGAGAGTACGCTAGTAGAATCTCTTTAAAAATGGATTTATTAATTTTGTTTAAAACAGTCATCTATTTTACTAAAAAACCTCCAACATATTAATTATGAAATTTGCATTTGTAACCTGTATTAAAATTGGACTAAGTTGTATTGAATCTATTTACAATAGTAACGGTACATTAGATTTAATCATTACTATTCCAGATAATAAAGCTAAGAAAAAGTCTGGTAGAATATATGTAGATGAATTTGCTAAAGAGCATAATATACCTGTTTTAAAAGTTAATCATATTAACGATTTAGAAGCTGTCCAAGCAATAAAAGACTATAATATCGATTGGTTATTTATTATTGGTTGGTCTCAAATTGCATCAGAAAATGTTATTAGCGCACCTAATTTAGGAGCAATAGGAGCACATCCAACATTATTACCAGTTGGTAGAGGCCGAGCAGCAATACCTTGGGCAATAATTAAAGGATTAGATAAAACAGGGGTAACATTTTTTAAAATGGATATTGGTGTAGATACAGGTTTGGTTTTAGGTCAAGAAGTAATACCTATTGAAGAATACGAAACAGCAACAACGCTTTATAACAAAGTAAATACCGCACACGAAGAATTTATAAAAATATTATATCAAAAATTAAAAGCAAACGAGATAACAGCATTAAAACAAGACGAAAGTAAAGCAACATATTGGAAGGGAAGGAATCCACAAGACGGAAAAATTAATAATTTAATATCAATGTCTGCGGTAGATAGATTGGTAAGAGCGACCACTATACCATATCCAGGAGCCTTTTATATTGAAAATAATAGTAAAATAATAATATGGGAAGGAAAAATGTCTGCAAATAAAATTAGTAATAAAGCCTTTTTTGAAATTATACTACAAGATGGCTTTTATTATGCTACAAACTTTGAATCTAAATTAATTATTGACTAACCTACAAAAAAATATTAAACGCATTTTCGATATTATAGCTTCTGTATTAGGATTAATGATATTAGGTCCAATAATTTGTTTTTTTACGCTCTACTCCATGTTTGCTTTCCTAGAAAAAGCGTTTTTAAGCAAAAAAAATTGGTTATAAAGGCAAAGAATTTATAATAAAGTCTATTAAAAACAAGAACAAAAGACTAACTAAATACGGTAATTTATAAGGCGTTTTAAAATAGACGAATTACCGCAATTATATAATGTTTTAATAGGTGATATGAGTATTGTTGGACCTAGACCTGATCTTCCTGGATTTGCTGATAAGCTAACCGGAGAAGATGCTGTAATATTAACAGTTAAACCAGGAATAACAGGACCTGCTTCAATATATTATAGAAATGAAGAGCAATTATTAGAAAACCAGCCTAATCTTAATCAATATAACTTAAACGTTATTTGGCCTAAAAAAATAAATTAATAAAACCTACATAACAAATTATAGTTTTACAAAAGACTTATATTATATTTATAAGACTCTTTTTTAAATCATGAAAAGAAAATTAATTTCAGAAGCTCATATAGAAAGTAACGAACTAAGGTTTGTAGAAAGTGCATTTAGAAAAAACCAATTGTCTTTATTTGGTCAAAACCTTAATGCTTTCGAAAATGATTTAAAACATTATTTAAAAGAAAGTTTACATGTTGCATGCTTATCATCTGGAACAGCAGCGATTCACTTAGCATTAGTACAACTAGGAATTAGTTTAAACGATGAGGTTATATGTCAAACTTTCACTTTTTCTGCAACAGCAAACCCAATAATTTATCAAGGAGCAACTCCTGTATTTGTAGATAGCGAAACAGAAACCTGGAACATGTGTCCAGTTCACCTAGAAACAGCAATAAAAGACAGAATAGCTAAAGGTAAAATTCCAAAGGCCATAATAGTGGTACATTTATATGGTATGCCAGCTAAAGTAGATGAGTTATTAGCAGTTGCAAATAAGTATAATATCCCTGTAGTTGAGGATGCAGCAGAAGCACTAGGATCAACATACAAAGGACGAAAGTGTGGTACATTTGGAGACTATTCAATTTTATCTTTTAATGGAAATAAAATAATTACTACTTCTGGAGGAGGTGCAATGGTTTGTAATACTGAAGAAAAAAAGAAAAACACTATTTTCTTAGCAACACAAGCTAGAGACCAAGCGCCACATTATGAGCATTCTCAAATAGGTTACAATTACAGAATGAGCAATATTTGTGCAGGAATTGGTCGAGGACAAATGGAGGTTTTAGATAAACATATTGCTTTAAGACGAAGTATGAACGCCTTTTATATAGAAATATTCAAAGACATTGAAGGAGTAACAGTATTTACAGAATCTAATCAAGATGTATTTTCGAACCATTGGTTAAGTTGTATACTTATTGGGGAAAATGCACCATTTTCAAAAGACGAATTTTATAATAAAATGTTAGAAGCCAATATAAAAACCAGACCGCTCTGGAAACCTATGCATTTACAACCAATATTTAGTAATGCGCCTTATTATGGAGATAATGTAAGTGAAACACTATTTGAAAACGGACTGTGTTTACCAAGTGGATCTAATCTTTTACAAGAAGATAGAGATCGTATTTTCAAGGTTATCGAAAGCCTTAAATAGCCTTTATTATGCTTATTTCGCTTGTTAAATGGGCTTATATTTCTATATTGTAATTATAATTAAGATATTTGTAGTCCCAATTATAATATTCTAAATGTATAAAAAATTACAACAAGCATTATTTCAAGTTTTAGAATCTAGTCGTAAAAAGATAGATTTTAAAAATATTAGCTATCTTCCAAGATGGGTAATATTGTGTTTCGATAGCGCGATTTTGTTAATAGCACTAGTGCTTACCAAAATTATTATAACAAACCTGCAAAGTGGAATTTTTAACGCTTCCTACCTTCCTATAAGTCAAGAATTAATAGTAATTGTAGTTAATGTATTGTTCTTTATCTTTTTTAGAACCTATGCCGGATTAATTAGGCATTCAACATTTATAGATGCTGTAAAGTTTTTTTTAGCTTCAACTGCAACACTTTTAACCACTTTAGGTATCCATTATACTTATTTCTTATTTACAGAAAGCAGTATTTTTTTAATACCAGAAATTTTAGTTTACTCAATAATTTCATTCTGTGGATTATTCCTTTTTAGAATTTTAGTAAAGCATATTTTTGAAGCTTATTTGAATTTTCAATATATAGAAGACCAACTAAACGTTTTGGTTTATGGTACAGATGAAAACGCAATTGCTATTGCATCGGCATTAAAATCGGAAAAACCATCGCGTTATAAAGTCTTAGGTTTTATAGACAAAGAAGGTAAAAATAAGAGTAAAGAAATTTTAGGACTACCTATTATTCATTTTCATAGAAAAACGGCAGTAACATTAAGAGCTAATGGAGCACAAGCATTAATAATAGCAGATAATAAGCTGTCTAAAGAAGAAAGTATAGCAATTATAGACAATTGCCTAGAGTATAACTTTAAAGTGTTTAGAGCGCCTTTACTATCAGATATAGGGAACAATAAAAGCTTGTCAATTCAAATTGAGAAAATTCAAATTGAAGATATTCTTGAAAGAGAACCAATAAAGCTAGATAATAAACTTGTTGCAAAAGAAATTTATAATAAATGTATTCTAGTAACAGGTGGAGCAGGATCAATTGGAAGTGAAATTGTAAGACAAGTTGCAAATTATAGACCTAAAAAACTATTAATTCTAGACAATGCAGAAACACCTCTATACAGAATTCAGCATGAAATAAACCAAAAATTTCCAAATTTAGATTTTGAAGCAATTATTACAGATGTAAGAAATAGAGACGCTATAGACGAGGTTTTTAAAACTCACAAACCTAATGTTGTTTATCATGCTGCTGCATATAAGCATGTACCATTAATGGAAAAACATCCATCACAAGCAGTTTTTGCAAACGTTATAGGTTCTAAAAACGTTGCAGATATGGCTTATAAATACAAGGCCGAAAAATTTGTAATGATCTCAACAGATAAAGCTGTAAACCCAAGTAATGTAATGGGAGCATCTAAACGTATTGCAGAGATATATATTCAAGCCTTACAAGGAAAATTAAAAACAGACAATAAAATTACAACCCACTTCGTAACCACACGGTTTGGTAATGTACTAGGATCAAACGGTTCTGTAGTTCCTTTATTTAAAAAACAAATAGAAGAAGGAGGACCATTAACCATAACACATCCAGATATTATAAGATATTTCATGACTATTCCCGAAGCCTGCCAACTTGTTATTGAAGCTGGGGCAATGGGTAATGGTGGAGAAGTTTTTATTTTCGATATGGGAGAAGCATTAAAAATTATTGATTTGGCTAAAAAGATAATTAGACTTGCCGGATATACACCTTACAAAGAAATAGATATAAAGGTTATAGGCTTAAGACCAGGAGAGAAGCTTTTTGAAGAACTTTTAAACGATAAATCAGAAACGCTTCCAACCTATAACGAAAAAATAATGATAGCCAAAATAGAAAGCTATGATTATACACTAATAAATAATCTAATTTTAGATTTGGCAGATACAGCTAAAGGAGGAACCAAAAACGAAATAGTACTTAAAATGAAAGACATAGTTCCAGAGTTTCTAAGCATGAATTCAGTTTTCGAGAGACTAGATAAAAAGATAGTTTAAAATATAATTAATTTTAACTCTAGCGTTTCATTAACATGAAGCGTTTTTTAATATAACAGTATAAATTTTTAGATGAAAATAGCAGTAATAGGCACAGGATACGTAGGTTTGGTTACAGGCACATGCTTAGCAGAAACAGGAAACGATGTGCTTTGTATAGACATAGATGCAAATAAAGTAAAACAAATGCAGCAAGGTAAAGTACCTATTTACGAGCCGCATTTAGATGTTTTATTCGAAAGGAATATTAAAGCCAACCGCCTTAGGTTTTCTTCCAATTTAAACGAAGGTTTAGAACATGGAGATATTATATTTCTAGCATTACCAACACCAGAAGATGAAGATGGCTCTGCTGATTTAAAATATATTTTAGGCGTAGCAAACGATATAGGAAAACTTATAAAAGACTATAAAGTTATAGTAGACAAAAGCACAGTGCCAGTAGGCACATCAGAAAAAGTACAAGCAGCAATTGCAAAAAATGCTACTGTAGATTTTGATGTCGTTTCTAATCCGGAATTTTTAAGAGAAGGATTTGCTGTAGACGATTTTTTAAAGCCAGAGCGCATTGTCGTTGGTTCAAGTAGTGATAGAGCAGTTAAACTTATGGAGAAATTGTATAAACCATACGTACGCTCAGGTAATCCAATAATTGTAATGGATGAAAAATCCGCAGAACTTACAAAGTATGCATCAAATGCATTTTTAGCTGCTAAAATTACGTTCATGAATGAGATAGCTAACTTTTGTGAAAAAGTTGGAGCAGATGTAGATAAAGTTAGAATTGGAATGGGAACAGATTCTAGAATTGGAAAACGCTTTTTATTCCCAGGTATAGGATATGGAGGTTCTTGTTTTCCAAAAGATGTAAAAGCACTTCATAAATCAGGAAAAGATAATAATTATAATTTTCAAATTTTAAATGCTGTTATTAATGTAAATGCAAGACAAAAACTGGTTTTAATACCTAAAATAGAATCACACTTTAGTAATAATCTAAAAGGTAAAAATATTGCTATTTGGGGATTAGCATTTAAACCAGAAACTGATGATATTCGAGAAGCACCAGCGCTTTTCATGATAGATAGCCTGCTAGAATCTGGCGCAAATATTATCGCTTTTGATCCAGAAGCCATGCCAAATGTTAAACGAAGATTAGGAGATAAAATACAATATGCAGAAGGTATGTATCAAGCTTTAGAAAATGCCGATGCATTAGTAATTTGTACAGAATGGAGTATTTTTAGAACACCAAATACAGATAAAATGAAGTCCGTAATGAATAACAATGTTATATTTGATGGTCGTAATTTATACGATGTTAAAGACATTGAAAGTGAGGGCTTTAAATACGTTTCAATAGGAAGATAATGAGTTTAAAAAAGGTATTAATAACAGGAGCAGCAGGTTTTTTAGGCTCACATTTGTGCGATCGCTTTATTAAAGAAGGCTATCAGGTTATTGGTATGGATAACTTTATAACTGGAGATATTAAAAACATTGCACATCTTAAAGATAAACCTAATTTTAGCTTTATTAAACACGATGTTACCGAGTTTATTAATATTGAAGGCGAATTAGATTACGTATTACATTTTGCATCACCAGCAAGTCCAATAGATTACCTTAAAATACCAATTCAAACACTTAAAGTAGGCTCATTAGGTACACATAATTTATTAGGTTTAGCTAAAGCTAAAAATGCTAGACTGCTTATAGCTTCTACCTCCGAAGTTTATGGAGACCCTTTAGTGCACCCACAAACAGAAGAATATTATGGAAACGTAAACACTATTGGACCAAGAGGTGTTTATGATGAGGCTAAGCGTTTTCAAGAATCTATAACAATGGCTTACCATAGGTTTCACGGTTTAGAAACACGTATTGTTCGTATTTTTAACACCTATGGACCAAGAATGAGACTAAATGATGGTCGAGTAATACCAGCATTTATGGGCCAAGCATTACGAGGTGAAGACTTAACTGTTTTTGGAGATGGAATGCAAACGCGTTCTTTTTGTTATGTGGAAGATCAAGTAGAAGGAATATATAGGTTGCTACTAAGCGGCTATAGTTATCCTGTAAACATTGGAAATCCACATGAAATTACAATAAAAGATTTTGCCGAAGAGATTATTAAACTTACAGGTACAACACAAAAAGTAATTTATAAAGATCTACCTGTAGACGATCCTATGCAAAGACAGCCAGATATTTCTTTAGCTAAAAAATTATTAGGCTGGGAACCAAAAACAGGAAGAACAAAAGGAATGAAAATCACCTTTGATTATTTTAAAAGCTTAAGTGCAGACGAGTTGTATAAAAGCGAACACAAAGACTTTTCAAATTATAATAACAAGTAGCAAATGGAATATATACGCGGAAGATATTCTTGGTTAATAAGACCTTTGTTGGTTTTTTTAGACCTCTTCATTATTAATCTTCTAGCGTTTTATTATTTTAATTTTAACCAAGATAATCTATATTTTTTCTCATCAGTTTTTTTTAATAACAAGCACCTATTATTCATAGTCTATTGTGTTATATTTTGGATGTTTTCTACCTCTTTTATTAGTTTCTATAGAGTGTATAGATACACTTCGGCTTTAAATATTTTATCACTTTTAATAAAACAGTTTTTAATTTTTTCAATTTTAGTGTATGCCTTTATAGGTGTATTTAGGAGTGTTAATATTCAAGCTTTTGTAACCTTTAAATATTTAGCTTCAACTTTTATTATTATTGGCTCAATAAAACTTTTGAGTTATTATTTGCTTAGAGCTTATCGTTTAAAACTAAAAGGAAATGTAAGAAGGATCGTTATTATTGGTGATACAGTAGGTGCGAATGAATTAAAAAATATTTTTATTCAAAAAAAAGAATTAGGTTATAAACTGTTAGCACGTTTTAGTAACAGTAACTCTAAAGATATTACAGGTAATTTAAATGAAAGTTTTTCTTTTCTAGAAGCTAACGAAAATATTGACGAGATTTATTGTGCAATAGAAGAACTTACAGAAAATCAAGTTAACGAATTTGTAAAATACGCAAACATACACCATTGTAATATTAAATTTATTCCGGAAACTAAAAAGCTGTTTTCTAAGCGTTTAAAAACAGATTTTTACAACTACCTTCCTGTGCTTTCCTTACAGCAAGTTGCAATAAATCATGATTTTAATAAATTGGTGAAACGAACTTTCGATGTTGTTTTTTCAATATTTATAATTGTTTTTATTTTATCTTGGGTTTCTATAATCTTATTTATTTTAATAAAATTAGAGTCTAAAGGCCCTTTATTTTATAAGCACAAACGTAATGGTATTAATTATAAAGAGTTTAACTGTTATAAATTTAGGTCTTTAAGAACAGTAAAGGAAGTAAAAGGAACTTACGTTAAACAAAATGATAATAGACTTACTAAAATTGGTAAGTTTCTTCGTCAAACAAGTATAGATGAGTTGCCACAATTTATTAATGTTTTTAAAGGAGACATGTCTGTTGTTGGGCCAAGACCACACATGTTGTCTTACACTGAAGATTATTCTAAAAAAATTGACAAGTATAATTTTATTTTCCGTCACCATGTTAAACCAGGTATTACTGGCTTAGCCCAAATAAAAGGCTACAGAGGTGAAATTAAAAGTGATGAAGACATTATAAACCGTGTAAAATTCGATAATTTTTATATCGAAAATTGGTCACTATTATTAGACATCAAAATTATTATTCAAACCACTTTAAATATTTTTAAAGGTCAAGAAAAAGCTTATTAATTTTGAAATCAGCATATTAAAATGGTATTGCTCATAGAAAGGATTAATAGCGAACGGTATGTGACAATTAAAAAGAATAGTATAAACACATGAAAGCACTTGTTTCTATAATTACACCTCTTTATAATTCGGAAACGTTTATAATCGAAACAATTCAATCTGTTTCAAAGCAAACGTATACTAATTAGGAGTTACTTTTAATAGACGATTGTTCTACAGATAATGCATTAATTTTTTCCAAAGCAAGCTTCGCTTTTTTAATTGGAAAGCCTTTTAGTTTTAAAGAAAGGTCAAATAGATTCAAAAGAAAAAATTATAAATATGAATTTGTAAAGTAAATAATTATTTTTGCGCAAACAACTACAACTATGAACATTTTAATACTTGGTTCTGGCGGAAGAGAACATACCATCGCCTGGAAAATTGCACAAAGCAAAAACTGTAGAAACCTTTATGTTGCGCCTGGTAACTCTGGAACTGCAAAAATAGCCACTAACGTACCCATTAGTGTAACAGATTTTCAAGCAATAAAAGAGGTGGTATTAAATAATAATATTACAATGGTAGTTGTAGGCCCAGAAGATCCTTTAGTAAAAGGCATTCATGATTTTTTCTTAGAAGATCAGGCGCTTAAAAATGTTGCTATAATTGGGCCACAAAAAGCAGCAGCAGAATTAGAAGGTAGTAAGGAATTTGCTAAAGAGTTTTTATATAGACACCATATTCCAACAGCTGCTTACCAAAGTTTTAATGCCAATACAGTAGAAGCTGGTTACGCTTTTTTAGAAACATTAAAGCCACCATACGTTTTAAAAGCAGATGGGTTAGCAGCAGGAAAAGGAGTTGTAATTTTAGAGGATATTAATGAAGCAAAAGCCGAATTAAAAGCAATGCTTGTAGACTCTAAATTTGGTAATGCAAGTTCTAAAGTAGTTATTGAAGAGTTTTTAGACGGTATAGAATTAAGTTGTTTTGTGTTAACAGACGGAAAAAACTATAAAATTTTACCAACAGCAAAAGATTATAAGCAAATAGGAGAAGGAGATACAGGTTTAAATACAGGCGGAATGGGAGCCATTTCTCCAATACCTTTTGCAGACGATGTTTTTATGTCTAAAATTAAAGAACGTATTGTGATACCAACTATTAATGGCTTACAAAAAGACAATTTGCCGTATAAAGGCTTTGTGTTTATAGGTCTGATTAAAGTAGGTAATGATCCCTTTGTTATAGAATATAATGTGCGTTTAGGAGACCCAGAAACTGAAGTTGTTTTGCCGCGTTTAAAAAATGATTTAGTAGATGTTTTTCAAGCAGTAGCAAACCAGACATTAGATAAAATAGATATAGAAATAGATGATCGAGCTGCTACCACAGTAATGTTAGTTTCTGGAGGATATCCTGAGGCTTACGAGAAAGGTAAAGAAATTTCAGGGTTAGAAAAAATAGAAGATTCAATTGTATTCCATGCAGGAGCACAAATAAAAGAGAATAAAGTAATAACTTCTGGAGGACGTGTATTAGCAATAACTAGTTATGGAAGTACGTACCAAGAGGCCATAAAAAAATCTTATCAAAATATAGAAAAGCTACATTTTGATAAGATGAATTATCGAAAAGATATTGGTTTCGATTTATAAGTAAGAATGCGAAGTGATACTTTTATCTTCTTCGTTATTACTGCTAAATGATTTTAATTGTAGCATCCAATAAATAAAAGTAAGCATTCCAACAATCATAAAAAACCAGTTAACACCGTTTGCTGCAAACCAGTTTTCTAGTTCCAATGCTCTAAACATGTCATATGGTGCAAATGCAACATTTACAAAAAAGTCCTCTATGGCGTAAAATAAATCTTTCATAAGTATAATAGTATATTAAAACACAAAAATACAAAAACAGACAATGATTACAAGTGTTTTTAGGAAATCTAAACCAATTAATTTTTTAATTGTTTTTTCGTTATGCTTATTAGCGTTGTTTGTTGCTGTACATAAGCACACAAATTTTAATTTAAACACACTTAATGTTTTTAAATTAACTTCTATTTTTATCTGCTGTTTTTTATCGGTTTTACTGGTAGATTTTATAGTGTCTAAAAATTCATTATCTCAAAAAGGTAATGCCGAAGTCCTCTTGTTTAGTGTATTTTTATTAACCATTCCTCAAGTTTTTATAGATTTTGAAATTGTATTTTCTAATTTTTTAGTGCTTTTAGCATTAAGAAGAATAGTAAGCTTAAGAACACAAAAAGAGCACGTAAAAAAACTATTTGATGCTGGATTTTTAATTGGTTTAGCAACCTTATTTTACTTTTGGTCGATCTTGTTTTTTGTGTTAATTTTCACTGCACTTCTATTTTATGCAGAATCAGAAATAAAAAAATGGATCGTTCCATTTGTAGGCTTAATAGCTATAGTAATAATATCCGTAGGTTTTTCTCTAATTTATAACGACGATTTTTTAACAACGTTAAATATTAACCCATTAGTTGGATTTAATTTTACAGCTTATAATTCTGTACAATTTATAGTTGCTATTACAGTTTTGTTGTCCTTTGGGTTATGGTCTTCTTTGTTTTATTTAAGAGATATAAAAAAGAAGATGAAAACCTATAGACCGTCTTACAAAGTAATATTCGTTGCTTGTTTGGTTGCTACAATAGTAATAGCTATTGCTCCTAAAAAAGATGGAAGTGAGTTTTTGTTTTTGTTTGCTCCATTAAGTATTATTATTTCTAATTATATAGAAACTATAGAAGAGAGATGGTTTAAAGAGAGCTTTGTTTTGTTGCTTTTAGCCATACCATTTATTTTATTATTGCTGTAATTTTACACCAAAAGCTAAATCTCCAGCATCACCTAATCCAGGTACTATGTAGCCTTTACTATTAAGTTTATTATCTACAGCTGCAATCCATAAATGAGTGTTTTTAGGAAAGTTTTTAGCAACAAAGTCCACACCTTCTTGCGCTCCAATTACTGCAGCCAAATGTATTTCTTTAGGATTACCAAAAGGTTTCAAGGCTTCAAAAGTAGCAAGTAGAGACTGTCCTGTTGCAACCATTGGATCTGCAAGAATTAATATTTTACCCTCTAGGCTTGGGCAAGCTAAATACTCTACAATAATCTCAAAGGTTTCAGGGTTTTCTAGATGATGCCTATAAGCAGAGATAAAAGCATTTTCAGCAGTATCAAAATAGTTTAACAACCCATTATGTAAAGGCACACCTGCTCTTAAAATAGAGCACAATACAACATCGTTACTAATAGACTGTATTTCGGTTTTAGCTAAAGGAGTTGTTATTATTTTAGTTTCAAACTTAAAAGATTTACTCATTTCATAACCCAAAATCTCGCCTATACGCTCTATATTTCTCCTAAAACGCATGCTGTCTTTTTGAATACTAACATCACGTATTTCAGTAATAAAAGTGTTTAAAATTGAATTTTTTTCAGATAAATTATAAATATGCATAGTAGTGAATCTAAGTATTGAATGGTAAAGTTAAATATTTATACGTAATTTTACAGTTCTAAAACTAAATCAATATGTTTTCAACAAAAGCAAATGCTATTTTTCAAGATGTAATTGCAAAATATCACGAGATTAATACTGTAGACCAGTCATTTACTAATAAATATGAAAAATCAGATTTATTAGAATATTTATTATATAGAAAATGTTGGATAGATACTGTACAATGGCATTACGAAGATATTATTCGCGACCCACAAATAGATCCTGTTGCAGCGTTAACATTAAAGCGTAAAATAGATGCTTCTAATCAAGATAGAACAGATATGGTTGAGTTTATAGATAGCTATTTCTTAGAAAAATATAATGCAGTTTCTGTTAAGGAGAATGCTACAATAAATACAGAAAGTCCTGCTTGGGGAGTTGATAGGCTTTCTATTTTAGCACTAAAAGTTTACCATATGGAGGAAGAAGCGACAAGAACAGAAGCCTCAGATTCGCATAGAGCTGCTTGCCAGAAAAAACTAGACATTTTGTTAGAGCAACGTGTGGATTTATCTACAGCAATAGACACTTTATTAGAAGACATAAGTAAAGGAGATAAATACATGAAAGTGTATAAGCAAATGAAAATGTATAATGATGATGAGCTTAATCCTGTATTAAGAGGTCAGAAGTAGTTTATTCCTGCTAATGCTGGAATCTCATCTTTTATAGGGTGGTATTTTTGCTACAATTAGCAAGTAATTTTAACATGCCAAAACAAAAACACATTTTAGTCATTCGTCTCTCTGCAATGGGAGACGTTGCTATGTCTGTACCTGTTTTACGTGCCTTTACACAACAACATCCTAATATTAAACTTACCGTTTTAACGAGAGCCTTTTTTAAACCTTTTTTTAAAGATTTAAAAAATGTAACAGTGTTTTCTGCAGATTTAAAAGGAAAGCATAAAGGCATTTTTGGGCTATATAAACTCTCAAAAGAACTTAAAAATTTGGGAGTTAACCAGGTAGCAGATTTACACAATGTTTTAAGAACTAAAATTTTAAAGTTTTTTTTCTTCGGAAAAACATTCAAACAAATTGATAAAGGAAGAAAAGAAAAAAAAGCATTAGTTGCCGGAGTATTGTTTCAGCAATTAAAAACAACATATGAGCGTTACGCAGATGTTTTTAGAAATTTAGGTTATACTCTAGATTTAGTTAACCCTATATTTCCAGAGCAATTAAAACTTACAGAAAATACACAAACGTTTTTAGAAAAAGATAATAAACATTGGATTGGTATAGCACCTTTTGCTCAGTATCAATCAAAAATGTATCCATTAGACTTGTTACAACGCGTTATTCAAGAATTATCTAAAAGGCACAAGGTTATTTTATTTGGTGGTGGAGATCAAGAAGTTAAAGTATTAGACACCATACAAAAAAAGCATGATAATGTTATTAATCTAGCAGGCAAATTAACGTTAACAGAAGAATTAGAAGTAATTTCTAATCTAGATGTTATGTTGTCTATGGATTCTGGGAATGCACATATAGCAGCAATGTTAGGAAAAAAGGTAATCTCGATTTGGAATGTTACGCATCCATATGCAGGCTTTTCTCCTTTTAATCAACCAAAAGAATATAATCTGCTAACCAATAGAGAGCAGTTTCCATTAATACCTACCTCTATTTATGGGAATAAATATCCAGAACATTATAAAGAAGCCTCTAGATCGATAGCACCAGAAACAGTGATTAAAAAAATTGAATCTGTTTTATAAAAAAAGCCTCACTATTTAGTAAGGCTATGGGTTTAAAAGTTGAGTACTATTTTTTAAATATCATCATAATCTACAACTATTTTTGAGCTTGTAGGATGTGCTTGGCAAGTTAAAACTAAACCTTCTGCAACCTCATTATCTGTTAGAATATTGTTTTGTCTCATAGTAGCCTCTCCTTCTGTTATTCTTGCAATACAACTACTACAAATACCGCCTTGGCAAGAGTAAGGTGCATCTAAATCTTTTGCTAATGCAGCCTCTAAAATGGTTTGAGATTGTGGCATAACAAAAGTTTCTTCTTCGTCATCCACAATTACTTTAATTTCTGTTTCTCCTGTATTTATAGCGTTTTCAATAGTTTGTTCTGTTTTAGTAACTTTAAAAAGTTCAAAAAAGACAGTATCTTCTGCAATACCATTTTCAGTTAGTACATCTTTTACAGTATGTATCATGGCTTCTGGTCCACAAAGGTAAAAGGCATCTATTATAGTGTGTTTATATTTGTTTTTTACAATAAGGTTTACAGTGCTTTTTTCTATGCGACCAAATAAAGCATCAGGTTCTTGAGACTGACTAAAAATAAACTTAATATCAAAACGTTCTTTATAGTAGTGATGAAGCTTAAGTAGCTCTTCAAAAAAGATAGTGTCTTTAGCTGTTTTATTACCATAAACTAAAACAAAAGTACTGTTTGGCTCTTCTTCTAAAACCGTTTTTGCAATACTTAATACTGGAGTAATACCGCTTCCAGCAGCAAAAGCAGCTACAGTTCTAGTTTTTGAAGCATCTGCCTTAAACATAAATCTACCTTGAGGTTCTGCAACCTCTAAAGTATCACCTTCTTTTAGTGCATTGTTTGCGTATTTAGAAAACGTTCCATTTTCAACCTCTTTAACTGCCACAGTTATTTCTCCACTTTTTGGAGATGAGCACAAAGAGTAATCTCTAAGTACCTCATTGCCTTCTATAGTTGTTTTAAGTGTAATATATTGTCCTGCTATAAAATGAAAATTAGATTTTAACTGGTCTGGAATAGTAAAACTTAACGTCACACATTTGTTAGTTTGACGTGTTATATTATTTATGGAAAGCGTATGAAATTGCGACATGTTTTTTATTTTTTGTAAAAATAGTGAAGCTTTAAACCAATTTAAATCAATTTTGTAAAAATATTATGCATAAGAAAATTATGTATAATTGATAAATGAGTAATTCTAAATTATATAAAGGTAGTTTAACCACTATTATTCTAAAGCTTTTAAACGAAAGCGATAAAATGTATGGTTACGAGATTACACAAAAAGTAAAAGAACTTACTAAAGGTGAGCTAAAAATTACCGAAGGTGCATTGTATCCTGCCTTGCATAAACTTGAAGCTGAAGGCTTACTAAATGTTGAGGTTAAAAAAGTAGGCAACCGCTTGCGTAAATACTATAACATTACCGAAAGTGGAACAAAAGAATCTAGCAATAAATTAAACGAATTGGCTAATTATATTGCTACAATGCAAGCATTGGTTAACCCTAAATTTAGTTTAGAATAATGGTAAAATTAACAAAAGAAGAGATACAGTTTATAGATAATTATCTAGACAATTCTGAGGTTATTTATGCAGATATACGTTTAGAAATTACAGACCACATCGCTTCAGAAATTGAAGCGATAATGGAAACTGATAAAACAGCTATTTTTTATGATGTTTTTAAATCTTATATGGTTGAAAACAAAGCAAATTTACTTAATGAAAACAAAAAATTTGTTAATGCTGTTACAAACCAAAACTGGAAATTAATACTTAAAGAATTAATAAACTTTAAAACAATAAAACATGTGTTTTTTATTCCAATGTTTTTAATGATACCTATTGCAATAGTGTATCTTATCTGTACTAAAATGTACGATTTTTCAAGATTCTCTGGAGTAGAACGGCTTGGTTTTATTTTCACTATTTTATTTAATATTTTCCATTTTATATCAATTATAACACAGCCAAGAATAGAAGAATTTAGTACTGTAATAAGTAGGATTATTGCTTAATACAAGCGTAATATTAATCTATACTTTCGTCAAAGTATCAATAGACGTTATCAAGTCTTACATATCAAGATATAAAACCGTTGCATGAAATTAACAAAAACTCAAATACAAAACCTATATACTTTTACAAAAAACCATTTTGTAGAATATTATGACTTGCAAACCGAGCTCGTAGACCATTTAGTAAACGATATCGAGTAAACATGGCAAGAACAACCAAAACTCTCTTTTGAAGATGCAAAAGCAAAAGCGTTTAAAAAATTTGGCATCTTCGGTTTTATGGAACCTATAGAGCAAAAGCAAAAAACTATGAACAAAAGGTCATACGTTATTTGTGGACATAACTTAAAAAGTGGTTTGTAATACCTCAAATTATAATAACGGCAGCACTATTTTTATTTTTTTATATAGCGTTATCAACACCTTACGCTAAACACCTTTCGGTTACTTTTTATATTTTAATAGCATTATGATGTGGTCATAAAAGCTGGAGATTAAGTAAACTGTTAATATGTTTAAAGGAAAACTCTACTAGAAAGTATATGCTTGAAGACCTTATTTTTATACAAGCTGGAGGTGCAACTTTAATTTTTCTATCTCAATTGCATGTTGTTTTTGATGTTTCAGATAAATTTTCTGATAATAATTATACCGTTTCAGCATTAGCATTCGTTTTTACAATACTTATTTTTATTAAATTATATAAGTTTAGAATTGCTTCCCAATAAAGCAGAAAAACTACTAAAAGAAACCTATCTAGAATTTTCTTTGTAACAAATGTGGTATTTTGGACACTAATTAACTAAACCAAAGACTATGCTTAAATATTTTATTAGTTTAGAATGGAAATCTTTTTTTAGATCTACTTCTTTTAAAGTGAATTTAGCACTAAAAATACTAATGATTATTGGAGCCGTTTTTATGCTCCTGTATGCCACTTTAATAGGAGTAGGTGCGTATTTCCTTATCGAGGACCACGTAGACCCTAATCCATTAAAAATAATTAATAAGTTTTTAATTTTCTATCTAGTTGTAGATTTAGCGATACGTTATTTTCTTCAAAAAATGCCTATTGTAAATATAAAGCCACTGCTTTATTTGCCATTAAAAAAGAATGAAATTGTAAGTTTTGGTATTAATAAAACCATAATTTCTTTTTTTAATATTATTCATGGTTTCTTTTTTATTCCATTTTCTATTGTTTTAATTGCAAAAGGAGGTCACGACTTTGTTAATGTTTTAGGTTGGCATATAGCATTATTAGGTCTGTTCTTTTGTAATAATTTTATAAACATATTTGTAAATAGTAAAGACGCAGTATTTTACTCAATAATTTTAGTTTTGTTTGGTTTAGTAGCATTATTATATTTTGATGTTTTTGATATTACCATTTATACTGCACCAGTTTTTCAAGCATTTTTTGACACACCCTATCTAGCAATAATTCCATTAATTTTAGCTTATATATTATATAAAATGGCTTTTAGTTATTTTAGAAAAAACCTCTATCTAGATGCTGGATTAGCAAAAAAAGTAGCCATTGCAGAAACAGATAATATGTTATGGTTAGATAGGTTTGGTAGTGTTTCAACCTTTTTAAAAAACGATATAAAATTAATACGAAGAAATAAGCGCTCTAAGACAACAGTAATAATGAGTGTAATTTTTATATTCTATGGTATGCTATTTTTTACAGGAGCTGTAGAAATGTACGATGGTCCTTTTTGGCGCGTTTTTGCAGGAATATTTATTTCTGGAGGATTTCTATTTAGTTTTGGACAATTTGTGCCAAGTTGGGACAGTGCCTATTATCCATTAATGATGAGCCAGAATATTCGCTATAAAGAATATTTAGAATCTAAATGGTATTTAATGGTTATTGCAACAGTAATCTCTACTGTAATAGCCTCATTTTATCTCTATTTTGGCTGGCAAGCTTATGCAGCAGTGGTTGTTGGAGCCATCTATAATATTGGTGTAAATTCTCATGTTGTACTTTGGGGAGGTGCATATATAAAAACACCAATAGATTTATCAACTAATAAAAAGGCTTTTGGAGACAAAAAAGCTTTCAATGTAAAAACGTTATTATTAACCATACCAAAATTAGTATTACCAATGGTAATTTATGCTGTAGGACATTTTCTTTATGGAGAAATTCTTGGATTTGTACTTGTTGCAGTATTTGGTGTAATAGGATTTTTATTTAAAAATAAAGTCTTCAGTATTATAGAAAAAATTTACAAAGCAGAAAAATATAAAACATTAGCTGCATACAAACAAAATAATTAACAGTACTATGATAACAACCTCAAACCTTTCAAAATCTTACAACGGTGTATCCGTTTTAAATATAGAAAATTTAGACATTCCAAAAGGACAAAGTTTTGGCTTAGTTGGTAATAATGGTGCAGGAAAAACAACTTATTTTAGTTTGCTTCTAGATCTTATTCAACCAACAACAGGACATATAAAAAACAATAATGTATTAGTTAGCGAAAGTGAAGACTGGAAACCTTTTACGTCTGCTTTTATAGATGAAACTTTTTTAATTGGATATTTAACAGCAGAAGAATATTTTTATTTTATTGGAGAACTTAGAGGGCAAAACAAACAAGAAGTAGATGCGCTTTTATCTCAATTTGAGGATTTTTTCCATGAAGAAATCTTAAATAAGAAAAAATATTTGAGAGATTTAAGTAAAGGAAACCAAAAAAAAGCAGGTATTGTTGCTGCGCTTATTGGTAATCCAGAAGTAATAATTCTTGATGAGCCTTTTGCAAACTTAGATCCAACCACCCAAATTAGACTAAAAGGAATTATTAAAGATTTGGCACAAACTAAAGGTATAACTGTCCTAGTATCAAGTCATGATTTATTGCACGTTACAGACGTTTGCGAGCGTATTGTTGTTCTCGAAAAAGGAGAAATAATTAAAGATCTAGCAACAAGTGAGGCGACTTTAAAAGAATTAGAAGCTCATTTTTCTGGAGTTACAGAAAGTTAAACCACCTAAAACCCTTACATTTTAACAGGTGCTTTTCTGGAATTTCTTACTGTTTTATCGCTAAAACTCAAAAAGATGCTTATTTTTACGTGCTTATCTAATAGCTAACAATATTCGTTTAAGTTTAAAGTTATGTATTAGACTAAATACAATACCGTTGAAAACAGTAAAAAAACATATACTATTTATAGCAGTTACTGCCTTAGTTATAACTGGTTGTTCTCGTAAAAAAAACAGCTTTATTACAAGAAATTTTCATGCTGTAACTACAGAATATAATGCCTTATTTAATGGATACAATGCTCTAGAACAAGGGAAGACAACTTTAAATAATGCTTATAGAGATAACTATTGGGAAATTTTACCAGTAGAGCGTATGCAAGTTTCTGAAGAGATGTTTATGCCTGGAGAATCTAAAAATCCAAGCTTTAATACAGCAGAAGAGAAAGCTGTAAAAGCCATACAGAAGCATGGGATGAATATTCAAGGAAAAGAATATAATCCACAAATAGACGAAGCGTATCTCCTTTTAGGAAAAGCGCGTTATTTCGATCAGCGTTTTGTACCTGCTTTAGAAGCCTTTAACTATATATTATATAAATATCCAGCAAGTAGTAATATTAACCAAGCAAGAATTTGGAGAGAGAAAACTAATTTACGTTTAGAGAACGACGAGTTAGCTATTAAAAATATTAAAACGCTTTTATTTCAAGAAGAATTAAAAGTCCAAGACTTGGCAGATGCTTCTTCTACAATTGCACAAGCCTATATTAATACACAATCTTTAGACAGTGCATTAACCCAAATTAAAATTGCGGCAAACACAACTAAAATACGTAACGAAGAAGGTAGGTATTACTTTATAGAAGGACAATTGTACAATGCATTACAAGATAAAGATAGTGCTAACTTAGCTTTTGATAAAGTAATAGATTTAAACCGAAAAATTCCACGTAAATATTTAATAAGTGCTCATGTTGAGAAGGCTAAAAATTTCGATTACGATAAAGGAAATAAATTAGAATTTATAGAGTATCTAACAGATTTAGAGGAGGACAGAGAAAACAGACCTTTTCTAGATCAAATATATCACCAAGTAGCACAATACCACTCTAATTTAAAAGCCGATTCCTTAGCAACAGTTTACTATAATAAGTCTCTGCGCACAAATTCTCAAGATAAAATTCTAATGGCTAGAAACTCCGAGATTCTAGGAGATATGAATTTCGATATCAATAATTATAAAATAGCAGGAGCTTATTTCGATAGTACAATGACTAAAATGGTTTTAAACAGTAAACCATATCGCGCCATTAAACGAAAAAGAGAAAACTTAGACGATGTTATTTATTATGAAGGCATTGCTGAGGTAAACGACAGCATAATACGTCTGGTCAAAATGAGTAAACCAGAAAGACAAGCTTATTTTGATGACTATGTTGCAAAATTAAAGCAAGCAAAGGAAGAGGAAGCAGAACGTTTAGCAATAGAAAAACAAAAAGCAGGATTGGCTCAAAATAATGCAGGCCAAACTCAAGGTAATAATGTCAATCCTAAAGCAGGCAACGCAACAACATCTTCTTTTTATTTTTATAACAACCAAACAGTTGCTTATGGAAAAAACGAGTTTTTGCGTATTTGGGGAGATAGAGAAAATACAGATAATTGGAGATGGTCTGACGGTTCAAAAAGTTCAAAATCTTCAGCAACTTCTAATACAGATGTTGCAAGTGTAGAAGGAGATAAATTCTTAGATTTAAATTTTTATCTAGAACAGATTCCATCAGATAATAAAGTAATAGACAGTATCGCTAAAGAACGAAATTTTGCCTACTATCAACTTGGGCTTATATATAAAGAGAAATTTAAAGAGTTCGAATTATCTAAGTCTAAGTTTACAAATTTGTTAAATAACAACCCAGAAGAGCGTTTAATATTACCTTCAAAATATAATTTATTTAAAATAAATGAAATCTTAAGAAAAACAGCAGCAGCAGAAAGCCTTAAAAACGATATTATTTCTAATTACCCAGAAACTCGTTACGCTCAAATTTTAAGTAATCCAGAAACAGCTTTAGCAAAAGACGATAGTAGCCCAGAAAGTATTTACGAAGAAACCTACAGGCAGTTTGAAGCACAAGAATTCGAAGCAGTTATAAAAAAGTGTGAACAATATGTAAGTGCTTTTGAAGGAGATGAAATTGTGCCTAAATTCCAATTATTAAAAGCGTTTGCAAAAGGAAGATTAGAAGGTTTTGTTGCCTATAAAAAAGCACTAAACGATGTAGCAGTAAATTATGCTAATACAGAAGAAGGAGTCCAAGCTCAATCTATAATAGATAAGTCTCTAAAAGGCTTAGAAAATTCAAGATTCGAAAACGATGCAAGTGCTACCAAATGTAAAGTAGTTTATCAATTTGCAAGTACAGCAAAAAAGGAAATGAAAGATTTCCAGAAAGCTTTAGAAGAAACATTAGCAGAAGCAAAATATAATAATATGTCTAGCTCTATAGATGTTTACGATAAAGACAAAACATTTATTGTAGTACATGGATTAAGAAGTATTGAAACAGCAAAGGCCTTTATAGCTTTATTTCATGAAGAATTAAGAGAAAAAATAGAACGTCCGTTTTTTGGCATTTCAACCAATAATTATAGAACACTTCAAATACATAAAAACCTACAAGTATATACAACTAACCTATAGTTCGCATAACCCTAAATTTAATAGCAATGTTTTCTGATAACAAAAAAGGCAAACAAAACGAAAATTCTTCAATTCAAAACATAATAGCAAAAGGAACAAAAATTGTTGGCACCTTTACTAGTGAAGGAGACATAAGAGTAGATGGTATAATTGAAGGAGATGTAATAACTCCTGGTAAAGTTGTTGTTGGTAAAACAGGAGAAATACATGGTTCTTTACAGAGTACAAACGCTTATTTTGAAGGAAAACTAATAGGTAAACTAAACCTAACAGGAACACTAACCTTAAAAGCTTCTGCATATATTGAAGGCGATGTTGTTACACAAAAACTAGCAGTAGAACCAGGTGCAACATTTAACGTCTCTTGCGTGATGAAAAGCACAGTAAAAGATCTTAATAGTGAACAAAAAACCAAAAAAATCGCTTAATCCATATTTAAGATTTACATCTGTTGCTTTTCAAATGGGTGGCACAATTTGGCTTGGTAATATGCTTGGTGAATGGTTAGACAATAAATACCAAACAACCTATTTAGAGAATACAATCACATTATTAGCTGTTTTTACAGCAATGTATTTAGTAATAAGTCAGGTTTTAAAAATATCTAAGGATAATGATTAAACAAATTGTTTACTGTTTTCTTTCTTTTTTAAGTTTGTTTTTTGTTGCTTTTATAGCTCAAGACTATACTTTAAAAAGTTCAGAAATATATTTGCCATTTTCTCTTTTACAAGTTTACCTTTTTCATTTTTCAGCATCCTTTATAATAACCTTTGTTTTCCTGCTCTTGTCTAACTCCTTAAAATGGGCTTCGCAATTAGGTTTTATGTATATGTTTACATTCTTAACAAAGATTTTATTTTTTGCAATAGTGTTTAAAAATAATATTCTTGGCGACACTTCTTTAACTAAAATAGAAGCCCTAAACCTTCTAATACCTGTCTTCCTTTTTCTATTTCTAGAAGTCTATTTTATTGCTAGAACTTTAAACAAAAAACAGCTTAAAAAGTTATTAAAGAAAAATTAATTTTATTTTCAAATAATTACCTACCTTTGCACGGAATTTAAAATACAGTTTTTTGATTTTTTTAACAATGAAGGTAGCTAAACAAACTTTTAAATTTTTCGTCTTTATATCTATGCTTTTTGCAAGCGCTTTTGCAATGGCAGATACAACTGTTAATGATGGTAAATCAGATGGGGGTCAAGTAGATACAAAAAAGGAGGTAGAAGATTATATTCTTCATCACATTCAAGATTCTCACGACTTTTCTTTATACTCTTACACGAGCGATTCAGGAGAACGTAAACATTTAGGTTTTCCGCTACCAGTAATTTTATGGTCTAGTAATGGATTAGTAACGTTTATGTCTTCAGAGTTTCATCATAATGACGATGGAAGTGTTATAGTTGAGAAAAACGGATCAAAATTTGTAAAAATTCACTCTAAAATTCACGAATTAGATGCTGGAGCAACTACAGTTGCTTACGATGAAGATCATCATGCAACAAATGCACATAGAATTTGGGACTTCTCAATCACAAAAAGTGTTTTTGGTGTATTAATAATAGGTTTATTAATGTTAATCTGGTTTTCTGGTTTAGCAAGACAATATAAAAAGAAACAAATACCAACAGGTTTTGCAAGAGTCCTTGAGCCTTTAGTATTATATGTAAGAGACGAAATTGCAAGACCAAATATTGGAGAAAAGCATTACAGAAGATTTACAGGTTATTTACTAACAGTGTTTTTCTTTATATGGATATTAAACTTACTAGGTTTAACACCATTTGGTTTTAATGTAACGGGACAGTTAGCAGTTACAGCCTGTTTAGCAATATTTACATTAGTTATTTATACAGTTAGTGGAAACAAAGATTACTGGATGCATATTTTATGGATGCCAGGAGTGCCAATTTTAATTCGCCCAGTATTGGCAATTATAGAATTAGCAGGAGCTTTAATAATTAAGCCGTTTTCATTATTAGTACGTTTGTTCGCAAACATATCAGCAGGTCACATTGTGGTAATGAGTTTAATAGCAATTATGTTTACACTAAAAGAATCACTTGGTGTGGTTGGTGCAACAGGATTGTCGTTAGTATTATCATTTTTTATAACATTAATTGAGGTTTTAGTTGCTTTCTTACAAGCTTATATCTTTACAATGCTTTCAGCATTGTTTATAGGTATGGCAGTAGCAGAGCACGAGCATCATTAATACATTTTGTTTAATTTAATAAATCAATTACTATGTACAATTTAATTGGAGCAGGTTTAATCGTAATCGGAGCAGGAATAGGTCTTGGTCAAATTGGAGGAAAAGCAATGGAAGGTATTGCTCGTCAACCAGAAGCAACAGGAAAAATCCAAACAGCGATGATTATTATTGCAGCACTTTTAGAAGGGCTTGCATTCGGTGCTTTATTCTTAGGAAGATAAGCAGCAATCAAACTTTAAAACACAAATCTGCAACGGTTGGTTGCAGGTTGTGTTTTTAAAATTAGACAAAAAAACAAACACATTTAGAAATGGATAAGTTATTAAATGATTTTTCACCTGGATTATTTGTAGTCCAAACTATTTTACTTTTACTATTAATTTTATTAATGGTAAAATTCGCGTGGAAGCCTATTATGAATTCTTTAAACGAAAGAGAAGAAGGTATTCAAGGCGCATTAGATTCTGCTGAAAAAGCAAAATTAGAAATGCAAAATCTTCAAGCAGATAACCAAAAGTTATTATACGATTCGCGTGCAGAGCGCGAAGCAATGCTTAAAGAAGCACGTGAGATGAAAAACACAATGATTGACGAGGCTAAAGCAGAAGCACAAGCGCAAGCAAACAGCATGATTGCTCAAGCACAAGCAGCTATAGAAAGCGAAAAGAAAGCAGCAATGGCAGAACTTAAAAGTCATGTTGCCACTTTATCTGTAGATATTGCAGAGAAAGTAGTACGTCAAGAATTATCTAACAAAGACAAGCAAATAGCATTAGTTGATTCTTTATTAAAAGAAGCAACACTTAACTAGTAGTTATGGCAGGAGCAAGAGCAGCAATACGATACGCAAAAGCAGTAATAAGCTTAGCAAAAGATCAAAAAACAACAGATGTTGTAAATAATGATATGAAGCTAATAACAAATACTGTTGAGCAAAGCAAAGACTTAAGCGATATGCTTAATAATGCAGTAGTTAGCACTTCAATTAAAAAATCTGCTTTACTAGAAATTTTTAAAGGTATTAATCCTTTAACAGTAAACGCTATAGATACATTGGTTGCTAATAAAAGAATTGCTATACTTCCAGAAGTAGCAAAGCAATACACTGTTTTATTCGATAAATTAAATGAAACTGAAGTTGCAACAGTAACTACAGCTTTACCATTAACAGACGATTTAAAAGTAAAAGTTTTAGCAAAAGTTAAAGAACTTACTAGAAAAGAAGTAGCTGTAGAAAATATTATAGACGAAACTATCCTTGGAGGTTTCATATTACGAGTAGGAGATTTACAATACGATGCAAGTATTACAAATCAACTAAACAAATTAAGAAGAGAATTTACATTAAATTAAAAAATGTTAGAAATAAGACGTCTAACGTCTCAAACCTAACATCTAATATCTAAATAAAGATGGCAGAAGTAAAACCAGCTGAAGTATCAGCAATCTTAAAACAACAACTTGCAGGATTTGAAGCTAGCGCTTCACTTAATGAAGTTGGAACAGTATTAACTGTAGGTGATGGTATCGTTCGTGCTTACGGATTAGCTAACGCTCAATATGGAGAATTAGTAGAATTCGAAGGCGGATTAGAAGGTATTGTACTTAACCTAGAAGAAGATAACGTAGGTATTGTATTATTAGGAACTTCAGTAGGCGTTAGAGAAGGTTCTACTGTAAATCGTACTAACCGTATTGCATCTATTAAAGTAGGTGAAGGTATTGTTGGTCGTGTAGTAGATACACTTGGAAATCCTATCGATGGAAAAGGTCCTATTACTGGAACAACATACGAAATGCCACTAGAGCGTAAAGCACCTGGTGTAATTTACAGAGAGCCAGTAACAGAGCCATTACAAACAGGAATTAAGGCCATAGATGCTATGATTCCAGTTGGTAGAGGACAGCGTGAGTTAGTAATTGGTGACAGACAAACAGGTAAAACGGCAGTTTGTATTGATGCTATCTTAAACCAAAAAGAATTTTACGATGCAGGTGAGCCTGTATATTGTATATATGTTGCAGTTGGGCAAAAAGCGTCAACAGTAGCTTTAATTGCAAAAACATTAGAAGAAAAAGGAGCTTTAGCTTACACAACAATAGTAGCTGCAAATGCATCAGATCCTGCTGCAATGCAAGTTTATGCACCAATGACTGGAGCATCTATTGGAGAATATTTTAGAGATACTGGTAGACCAGCATTAATTGTTTTTGATGATTTATCAAAACAAGCCGTTGCATACCGTGAAGTATCTTTACTATTAAGACGTCCACCAGGACGTGAGGCATATCCTGGAGATGTATTTTATTTACACTCAAGATTATTAGAGCGTTCTGCAAAAATTATTAATAATGATGCGATAGCTAAAGAGATGAACGACTTACCAGATTCGCTTAAGCCAATCGTTAAAGGTGGAGGTTCTCTTACAGCTTTACCAATTATTGAAACACAAGCAGGTGACGTTTCGGCATATATTCCAACAAATGTAATTTCTATTACAGATGGTCAGATTTTCTTAGATGGAGATTTATTTAACTCTGGTGTTCGTCCAGCAATTAACGTAGGTATTTCTGTATCTCGTGTTGGTGGTAATGCACAGATTAAATCAATGAAAAAAGTGTCTGGAACATTAAAACTAGATCAAGCACAGTATCGTGAATTAGAAGCGTTTGCTAAGTTTGGTTCAGATTTAGATGCTGTTACTTTAAATGTAATTAACAAAGGAAAGCGTAACGTTGAAATCTTAAAGCAAGGTCAAAACGATCCCTTTAAAGTAGAAGACCAAGTAGCAATTATTTATGCTGGATCTAGAAACTTATTAAAAGACGTTCCTGTAGAAAAAGTAAAAGAATTCGAAAGAGATTACTTAGAATTTTTAAACGCTAAACATAGAGATGTTTTAGATACTTTAAAAGAAGGAAAATTAACAGACGAGGTTACAGATACATTATTAATTGTATGTAACGACCTTTCTGCTAAATACAGATCATAATTAACATTCCTACTTTTAAACATTTAGAAGTGGGAATATTATATTTCATATTTTAAAATATGGCAAATTTAAAAGAAATACGTAATAGAATATCTTCGGTATCTTCAACGATGCAGATTACTAGTGCCATGAAAATGGTATCTGCTGCCAAGTTAAAGAAAGCCCAAGACGCTATTACAGCAATGCGTCCTTATGCAGACAAGTTAACTGAGCTTTTACAAAGCTTAAGTGCAACTCTTGATGCTGACTCTGGAAGCCAGTATTCCGAAGAAAGAGAAGTTAAAAATGTACTTATTGTTTCAATCTCATCAAACAGAGGTTTAGCAGGTGCTTTTAACTCCAATATTATCAAGCAAACACAATATTTAATTGATAATGTACACTCAGGAAAAAAGGTTTCGGTAATTGCAATAGGAAAGAAAACTAACGATTCTTTTTCTAAGAAAGGAATTGTAATTGCAAATCATAGTGAGATTTATGATGATTTAACTTTCGATAATGTTGCTGCAATAGCAGAAATGTTGATGGATAAGTTTGTTACTGGTGAGTTCGATAAAATCGAAATTATTTATAACAAGTTTAAAAATGCAGCGACTCAAATTGTAATGACTGAGCAATTTTTACCAATTGTTCCTGTAGAAGGAGAAGTAAATGTTAATGCAGATTACATATTTGAGCCTTCAAAAATCGAAATTGTAGAACAATTAATACCAAAGTCTTTAAAGACCCAATTATATAAAGGTATTAGAGATAGTTTTGCAAGTGAGCATGGTGCACGTATGACAGCAATGCACAAAGCAACAGATAACGCTACGGAACTTAGAGACCAGTTAAAATTAACATACAATAAAGCACGTCAAGCTGCAATTACCAACGAAATCCTTGAGATTGTTGGTGGAGCAGAAGCTTTAAATAACTAATTTCTGATAAATCAAAAATAAAAATAAAAAACCTTGTTCTTCTTGAGCAAGGTTTTTTATTTTAAAACTTAAAATGGCTATTTATAGCATTTAAAACAAACCTTATTATGAAAAAACTTTTACCAATTCTTCTGTTATTAATTTGTTCAATTGCATCTGCACAATTAAAAGTTGGTAACATCGATCTAAATTTTGGAGAAACCATAGAAAACAAAGATGGAGATGTAATTTAAATTGCAGGAGAAAAAGGAAACATAGTTTATGCAATAGCTAGAAAGAAAAAGAAATTTTTCTTACAAACATTCGACGCTTCTACAAAAGCTTTTAAAAGTAGTTCTTTACTAAAGTTCGACAAGATGAATGGTAGTAGATTACTAATAGAAGCTTTAACTATTGTAGGAGAAAAAGTGTTTTTAATGTTGTCTTATTATGATAAAAAAGCTAAGACGTATAATTTTTTAGCAAAAGAAATAGAAGTTAAAAAAATTATAAAAACAACGAATGTGCTTTCAGTATAAGTAGAAAGTAAAAGTAAGCGAGGAAGTTTTGTGTTTACTCCCTCTTTTGATGAGTTTAATTACCTTATCGCTCACGTTGGTATTAATTCTAGAAAAGAGCAGTTAAAGTACACAGTTACACTATTAGACGATAACCTTACAGCGCTTTTAACAGATAGCTACGAAATTGTATTTGAAGAAAAAAACAGACAGTTATTTGACTTTTCAGATGTACAAGTAAATGAGCATGGAGATGTATTAATTGCAACAACAGAAAGCTATAGAGACAAGAAGAAGAAAACAAGTTAATAACATTACAATTCATTCTTATTTAGCAAAAAGCTATTATAAAAAGCAAGTAACAAAAGTAAGTTTAACTGGTAAAAGAGCATTAAACTGTAGCTTAATGGAAACTAAAGACAATACTTTACATGCAATTGGTTTTTATTCAGATATTAAGAAAAGTGGAAGAGCAGAATACAAAGTTGAAGGTATATACGATGTAACTTTTAATTACACAACAGTAGAAGTAACAAAGAAAACATTTAATGAGTTTACTTTCGATGTTAAAAAACAGCTTATAGGCGAGAGAAGAGCAAAAAAAGGAAAAGATTTAAAACCATTTTATAAAAACATTTCATTTGTAGAAAGAGATAATGGAGGTGTCATTGTACTTTCAGAATATAAAGTTATTATAGAAGGAAGGTCTAGTGGTTTTGGTCCATTATCTATTACACCTTATACATACATAACAAACGAAATTATAGTTACAGCCTTAAAAAAGGATGGTACTTTAGATTGGAGTAATGTAATTCCAAAAGAGCAACAAGTTACCGTATCAGAATTAGGTTTTTCTTTTGGACTTTTTGGAGGTTCAGGAGGAGTGTCAGTTTCAGCTGGATTCTATTTTCCATTAACTGTTTTGGGTAGTGGTCCAGAATACTTAAGCGCAATACCAATTTATCATAATGGGCAATTAACAGTAATTGTAAATGACGACCCAAAAAATATTGGAATTACAAGCATGGATGATGTTAGAAAAGTTAGAAACGTAAATAAAATGATACCTGTAGCCTTTTCATTTAACGAGCAAACAAGAGAATTAACAAGAGACGATCCTAGCGAATTTAAAAAAAAGCAAATTGTCGTAAGACCAGCAACAAAGTACAGTAAAACGTCTAATAATTATCTTATATATGGAGGTAATAAAAAAGGAAGTTCTTTAGGAGAGTTGATTTTAAAATAAAAATAACTAACAATATTTATAAAGCCTTATTCTATTATTGAGTAAGGCTTTATTCTTTTAATAACACATCTTAAAGCTTTAAAAATTGGAATGAATATTGTTTTACTATATTTAAAACTTAATAAAACACCATGAAACCGTTAAAAAAATTAGCATTCTTAGCATTATCTATTCTTGTACTAACAAGTATCACACATTGTAAAAGCTCTAAAAATAAATCTAATTCTAAAGAAGTGATTACTCAAGAAAAAGAAATGCCAATGATTATTAATAATGCTTATTTTCAACGTTGGGTTGCAGGACAAGAAGCAGGAGGTTCTGGAATAAATATTTATTTCCCAGAGCTTATTAACGCTTCAAATTATAAGCTAATATCTGTTTATTTTAGAAGTATGGTAGGAGATATACAATCTGGAAAAGCCATGTATTTTGCAAATCTAAAATCTAACAAATCAGATTTAGTAATGAGTAATGAGAAAAATGCAGAGTATGGTAACACAACACCTACAGCTTTAGAACCTTTTCCATTCGAACTAAAAGACAACGAATGCATAATAAGTTACATAGATAATGGTGAAACAAAATACTTTCAAGTGTATAATATAGCAGAAAAAGTCGCAGAATATTATCCTTCTGCTCCACCCAAACAAAATAAAGATTAGGTTTTTTAGTTTATAATAGCATAAACGATTATAAATACTAACTAGTAAAAGATAAAATGTAATCTAAATTACTTTTATAGGTCTAACAAAATCGATACATTTAGACTAATTATTATATACCAATTTGAGCGGATTTAAATCTCTTTTTAAGCAAATATTTATATATGGTTTAGCAACGGTGTTACCACGAATGTTAAGCTTTATTTTGGTGCCACTTTATACAGATCCTGCTGTTTTATCTACAGCAGAGTATGGGCGTGTTTCTTTTATATTTGCCTACTTTGTACTTTTTAATGTAGTATTAGCTTACGGTATGGAGACCGCGTTTTTTAGGTTTTTTAATAAAGAAGAGAGCCAAGAAAAAGTAACAAGTACTTCTTCTATATCATTAATAATAAGCTCTTTTGTTTTATTAGGAACAGCCTTTTTTTTCAAGAATCAAATTTCTACGTTAATAAATATAGAGGTTAAGTATCTAAATTTAATCTTTATAATATTATTATTAGATGCTTTAGTTATTATACCATTTGCCTGGTTACGTGCAACAGCAAGGCCTATGCGTTATGCAATAATTAAAATATTAAACGTCATAATAAACCTAGGTCTTAATGTTTTCCTCCTCTTATACTTAAAGGACTTAGTAAAAGAACATTCGATTTTTAATACTATTTATATTCAAGATTTCGAAATCAGTTATATATTTATTTCTAACCTAATAGCTAGCGCAATTACCTTATTGTTGTTACTTTCATTTTATACTAAAATCAAATTTAAATTTGATAAAGTGCTTTGGAAAAAAATGATGCGTTATGCAATGCCTGTGCTTATAGCTGGAATAGCGTTTTCAATAAATGAAACCTTCGATAGAATTTTACTAGAGAAATTATTACCAGCCAATATAGCAGATGAGCAGATTGGAATGTACTCTGCCTGTTACAAACTAGCTTTGTTTATGACCTTGTTTGCAACAGCATTTCGTTTAGGTATTGAGCCTTATTTTTTCAGTCATTCTAAATCTGAGAACCCACAAAAAAACTATGCAAAAATCTTAGAGTTTTTTGTTGTTTTCGGTTCTATTATCTTATTAGCTGTTGTTGTTTTTGCCGATGTTTTAAAACCTTTCATTATTAGAAGCGAAGCGTATTACGACGCTATGTGGATTGTTCCTTTTATTTTACTAGCAAACTTTTGTCTAGGTATCTATCATAACCTTTCGGTATGGTACAAAATAACAGATCGCACAAATTTTGGCGCCTATATTTCAATATTTGGTGCTATTATTACATTAGTATTAAATTACCTATTAATTCCAAAAATTGGCTTTAAGGGTTCAGCAATTGCAACACTTTCAGCATATGCAGTAATGATGTTGTTGTCTTATTTCTTTGGTAGAAAGTATTATCCAATACCATATAACATAAAAAAGATAGTATTATATTTTAGCCTTTCAGTACTGTTCTCTATGTTGTACTTTTACATTTTTAGAGGTAATTATGTTATTGGAATTGGAGCATTAATTGTATTTTTAGCCATCGTTTTTCAGCTTGAAAAAAAGGAATTAAAACAACTATTAAAAAGTAAGTAATCTGTCATTGGCAGTGAAGCTAAGAATCTTATAAAATGAACATAAAAATAATAAATAAATCCAATCACGCCTTACCGCATTACGAAACCATTGCCTCAGCTGGTATGGATTTACGAGCAAATATTCAAGAAAGCATCATATTAAAACCAATGGAGCGCACCATTGTACCAACAGGCTTATTCTTAGAGCTTCCAGTAGGTATAGAAGCACAAGTAAGACCAAGAGTAGGCTTGCTGCAAAAAAAGGTATTACAGTGCTTAATGCTCCTGGAACGGTAGATGCAGATTATAGAGGAGAAGTAGGTGTAATTCTAGTTAATTTATCTTCGGAAGAATTTGAAATAGAAAATGGAGAACGTATAGCACAATTAGTAATAGCTAAACATGAAAGAGCTCAATGGCAGGAGGTAGAAACACTTTCTGAAACTAAAAGAGGTGAAGGTGGCTTTGGTAGTACAGGAGTTTCTTAATAAACCTTATATATTTACAAGAATATTAGGTTTAGGGTAGTCTAAACCTATTTTAAATATTTAATAATCACATTTCCGTTTTCACGGAAACGAAAACATAATTTTCCATGAAAATAATAGTACCAATGGCAGGACGAGGTTCTCGACTGCGACCACATAGTTTAACAGTACCAAAACCGTTAATACCTGTTGCAGGACAACCTATTGTGCACCGTTTAGTAAAAGACATTGTTAAAGTATTAAACCAACCAATTGAAGAAATTGCATTTGTTCTAGGAGATCCAGCTTGGTTTGGAGACGATGTTGTTTCTAGTTTAAAAGACTTAGCTAAAAGTTTAGGCGCTAAAGCTTCTATTTATAGACAAGACCAACCTTTAGGAACTGGACACGCAATTATGTGTGCAAAAGAATCACTATCTGGACCAGCCGTAATAGCTTATGCAGATACACTTATACGTGCTAATTTTAATTTAGATCCAGAAACAGATGCTGTTATTTGGGTAAAACAAGTAAATAAACCAGAAGCTTACGGTGTTGTTAAGTTAAATGACAACAAAGAAATTGTTGAACTTGTAGAAAAGCCAGAGCAATTTGTAAGCGATCTAGCAGTTATTGGTATTTATTACTTTAAAGAAGTTTCTGTATTAAAAACAGAACTACAAAAAGTACTTGATAATAACATTATTAATGGTGGAGAATACCAAATTAATGATGGAATTAAGGGTATGATGGCTAACGGAAAAGTTTTTAAAACAGGTGAAGTTAGCGAGTGGATGGATTGTGGTAATAAAGCTGTAACTCTAGAAACCAATCAACGTATGTTAGGCTTTTTAAAAGCAGATGGTGAGGAGCAATTACAAGCAAACTCTATAAAAAAGGAAAATTCAAATATTATAGAACCTTGTTATATTGGTGAAAATGTAATTTTAAAAAACACTATAGTTGGCCCAAATGTATCTATAGGGAACAACTGTGTTATAGAAAATAGTACAGTTAAAAATAGCCTAATACAAAACAATACCACAATAAAAAATGCTAATTTAGTTGAAGCTATGATAGGTAATCATGTAAAATACGATGGTAAATTCACTAAAATTAGTATAGGAGATTATTCAGTTTTAGAGTAACATTCTTGAGCATCTAGGAATCTCATATTTTTTTTGGAATAATTGTTGAAATGTAATTCAGAGCGATAGCGAAGAATCTAAATAAATGAACAAACTAAAATACATACTAATTTTTATTTTCGGAATACTTTTATTTCCGCAAGCATCTATTGCACAAATAGATTTTAATGCAAAACCAGATGATGACTTAGGAAATGTTTCAGATGAGTTTCAAGAATTGTTTTATGAAGCGCTTCAGCAAAAAGCAATAGAGAATTACGATAAAGCGATTATTGCACTACAAAAATGTATTGATATTGATGACTCTGAATCTATTTTATATTTCGAATTAGGTAAAAATTATAACAAACTAAAAAACTTTGGTGCAGCAGAAGATGCACTTAAAAAGGCAGTTAGTATTGTTCCTGATAACGAGTGGTATTTAGACGAACTATACGAAAGTTATGCACAGCAAAAAGACTACGATAAAGCTATAAAAACCATTAAACAGCTTGTAAAATACCATCCTGATTATAAAGAAGATTTAGCAGCATTATACGTAAGAACAAAAAACTACAAAGACGCTCTAAAAGTACTGGATGATATTGATGATGAGTTAGGTGTTTCAGATGAAAGAGACCGTTTACGAAATCAAATTTATAATGCTACAGGTCAAAAAAAAGAACAAATAAAAAATCTTGAAGATCGCGTTGAAAATAATCCAGATGCAGAAAAAAACTACCTAGCTTTAATTTTTAGGTATAGCGAAAATAATGATAAGAAGAAAGCCTTTGAAACAGCTAAGAAGCTTTTGGAAATTAATCCAAAATCCCAATTAGTACATTTAGCACTATACAAATTCTATTTAGAAGATGACAATGCTGCTTTGGCAATACAATCTATGAAAGTTGTTTTAGTTAGTAGGCAAATAAAGCCCGAAGCAAAGTTAAAAGTATTAGCAGATTTTGTGAGTTTTGTTGGTGAAAACCCTCAATACGAAAACGACTTAGTAGAAATTACATCTTTAGTAACAGAAAACACTACAGATGCTAAGACTTTTGTAGAATTTGCAGAGTATTATTTAGCAAAAAACGATAAGGAAAAAGCAATAGAATATTACACAAAAGCACAAGCTCAAGAGCCAGAAAATTTTGGCATATTAAGAAATATTGTACTATTACATATAGATTTAAATGAGTTTGAACAAGCTGAACAAAAAAGCACATTAGGTCTCGAAAAGTATCCTTCTCAACCAGTACTATATTTAATAAATGGCGTAGCATTAAACCAGTTGTCTCAATATAAAGAAGCTATAGAAACACTTGAAATAGGTTTAGATTATATTATTGAAGATGTTAAATTGGAAGCAGATTTTTATAAGCAAATAAGTAAAGCCTACACAGGTTTAAACAATTTAGCAAAAGCAAAAACGTTTAGTGATAAAGCTAAGAAGTTAGAAACACCAAATTAAATGACCTTTAAACCACAAATAGTTTCGCTAATATTTATACTTTATATTGGTTTTGTAAGTTGTAAATCTGCTAAAACAATAGTAGAAAACGGTACTCTAAATGCAAACCTTTCTGCAAAGCAAATTATTAAAAATAACACTAAAAACAACACTAATCTTAACACGTTAAGTGCAAGGTTAAAAATAGATTCATACGATGGAGATAAGTCACAGTCTGTTTCTGTGTCCTTTAGAATGGAAAAAGATAAAACCATTTGGATGAGTAAACTTGGTATTGTTAAAGCTATTATTACTCCAACTAGAGTTGCATTTTATAATAAATTAGATGGCACTTATTTCGATGGAGATTTCACTTATTTAAGTCAGCTGTTAGGTACAGAGCTGGACTTTAATAAAGTACAATCCTTACTTTTAGGAGAGGCTGTTTTTAAACCAAATACTAAAGAATATGAGGCTTCTGTTTTCGAAAAATCTTATATGCTTAAGCCAAAAAATCAAAACGATTTATATGAGTTGTTTTTGCTATTTAATCCAACACATTTTAAAATGGATTCTCATCAAATAAGTCAGCCTAAAGAACAGAGACATCTTGAAATAAATTATTTGGCATATCAAGATGTAGAAAAAGAAATATTACCAGAGCGTATTAAAATTATCGCTCTTGAAAACGAAAAACAATTAAAAATAGATATGGAATTTAAAGGTGTACAATTAAATCAAGACCTTAAATTTCCTTTTACCATTCCTTCAGGTTACAATCTAATAACGCTTAAATAATGCATATTTTTAAACACAGAATATTAGTTTTATGCCTACTTTTTTTTAGTAGTACTTTTGTTTTTGCACAAGGCGGAAAGCAAAAAGAATTAGAAGCGAGGCGTTTGGAATTGTCTCGAGAAATTCAGCAAATAAATGTATTATTATCATCAAATCAATCTAAAAAAAAGTCACAAATATCTCAAATTGAAGACTTAAACCATAAATTAAGCGTTAGAGAAAACCTTATTAAAGTTACTAACCAGCAGGCAAATTTATTAACTAGAGAAATTAATTCTAACCAAAAGCAAATTACAGAAAACAGAGTAGAACTTACGCTATTAAAAGAAAGTTATGCTAAAATGCTTCAAAAAGCTTACAAGAACAAAAACAAACAAAGTCGTGTCATGTTCTTATTGTCTTCTAATAATTTTAAACAAGCATATAAACGTGTTCAATATTTAAACCAGTATGCAGACTACCAAAAGGAACAAGCAGATAAAATAAAACAGAAAACCATAGATTTACAGAAGGCAAATATTAAACTTTTAGAACAAAAAGAAGTTAAAAGTAATCTTATTGCCGAAAATAAAATTGAGCAAAAAACCTTACAGTTAGAACGTATGGAGCACGAGGAGATCATGAAATCTATTAAAAAAGATCTAAATAAATATACTGCTCAAATTAAAGCTAAGCAAAAAGAAGCTAAACGTATAGACAATGAAATAGATAAATTAATTCGTGACGCTATTACTGCTTCTAATAAAAAAGCAGGAGTAAAGACTACAACAAAATCTAAAAGCTTTGCTTTAACCGCAGAAGCAAAAGCTCTTGCCGCAGATTTTCTTGGTAGTAAAGGTAAATTACCTTGGCCTGTAGAAAAAGGTGTGATAAAATTACGTTATGGAAAACAACCATCTCCTTTAGACCGTACATTAACCATTAATAGTAATGGTGTAAGAATTTCTACTGCTAAAGGCGAAAAAGTACGTGCTGTATTTAATGGTGAGGTTATGAGTATTTTAAAACCTAGACGAAGTAACCCTATTGTAATGATTAAGCATGGTAACTATATTACTACATACCAAAACTTAGGGAAAATTTACGTTAAGAAAGGAGATAAGGTAACAACTAAACAGGAGATAGGAGAGGTTTTTACTAACCCAACTACAGGAGAAACGATTCTAAAATTTAGAATTGATAAGGATGATAAAACACAGAATCCTTCGAGCTGGATTTATAAGATGTAAATTCCCGTTAAGGTATAAGTTTTTGAAACCTTTACGAACTATCCTACTTATAGAAACTTCCAATAGTATTATAATTACATATGGGTTTCATTATTAAAATCATTTTAGGATTAATACTAAAATATCCAGGAGCATTTATTAGATGGCAAATTTTTAAAGAAAAACTTTTTGAAGAATATTTAGAAGACATATCATTAAATAATACCATTTCAGCTCTTTTTCTGGCTTTAATACTATGTGCATATAGTATTTTTATTAAACCTTACAATTAAAATTATTCAAACAAAGCCTTCAATTCTGTGGCGTCATTTGGCTTCAATTTTCCTGCTAAAACTAAGCTTAATTGCTTTCGCCTTAAAGCACCTTCAAAACGTTCTTTTTCAATATCGCTTTCTGGAATTAATTCTGGAACTTGAACAGGTCTCCCAGTCTCGTCAACCGCAACAAAAGTATAAATAGCTTCATTTGCCTTAGCTTTTACGCCAGATTCTCTGTCTTCTATCCAAACATCAATATAAATCTCCATAGAGCTTTTAAAAGCACGAGAAACTTTAGCATCAACAGTAACAACACTACCTAATGGAATGGCACGATTAAAAGCCACGTGGTTTACAGATGCTGTTACAACAATACGTCTAGAGTGTCGACGTGCACTAATACCTGCAGCGCGATCCATTCTAGCTAGTAATTCGCCACCAAAAAGATTGTTAATTGGATTGGTTTCACCAGGTAAAACCATATCTGTCATTATTGTTCTTGAGTCTTTTGCTGTTCTTGCTTCCATAATATTTCCTGCCAAGACAGGAATTTGTTTTAAATATTATAATAACGATAACGAACTACTATTATTCGGTTTAGTTATTTTTTGAAATGGGGTAAGCCGATTTAGAATTTCAGCCTTAAGTTTTAGGAAAATTTAAGAGAAAGTTTAGTCTAGTGTTTTAACTAGCAACCATGCGTTTTTATTGTTACTTTGTCTAACACTTCTTAACTCACGTAAAGCTTCGTTTCTATTGCTAAAACTAGAATAAACTACTTGATGTAAATCGTATTTATTAGCACCAATTTTTCTTGCTTTAAAACCTAATGCTTTAAGTTCGGCAACTTTCTTATTGCAGTTTTCTTCTACTCTAAAAGCACCAGCTACAATATGGTAATTTCCAGATTGTTTACTTACATTTAATGTAGCAGCTGGCAATGGATTACTTATAATAAAAGTTGCTTCTTGAATTTGTGTTTCTAGTTGTGTATTCGCTTCTTCTTGAGCAATTTCATTTTGAGCGTTAATATCACTTACATAATAATTACCAGAAACTAAACCACCTACAGTTAGCGCAATTAAAGCAATAGCTGCATATTTAAGATAGAGCTTTGTTCTGCGTTTTTCTGGAGTAATTGTTAGTGGTATTATCTTTTCAATGGCCTCAATCTCTTCTTTGTAAACTTCTCTAGTAACAGATGGAGATACATATTGAGATAATCCAAAAGCATCTGTTAAGTAATTTAAATGATAGCTTGGGTTAAATTCAATTTTACTATCGTTATTTAATTTTAACTCACCAATATTTTCAAGTAAAATAGTTTCACCTTGAGTTAAATTAGACTTTAATGTTTTAACGCGTTTTGCAATTTTCTCTGTTGCTGTTTCAAAAGGAATTTTCTCAACATCAGCAATGTAATGCGCAAGTAAACCATCGTTAGTTTGTATTTGCTCGTTAAATAACAATTGTTTTTTTGGTGGATAAAAAGCATTTGTAGATTCGTGAACAGTTGCAGATACGCGTTGTGATAAAAAGGCACCAAACTCAGGTACAGTTACACATTCGTAACGGTATAATAAATCGCTTATGTAAGTCTCTAATTGCATAGAAACAAAGTTAATATTTTTTGTTAGATAATAAAACCTACGCTCTATTAGTTATTAACACCGCTAAAATTCTTTTATTGTAGTCTCAAAATCAATTAGATAAAATGACGGAAAATGAATTGCTTTATGTTTTGGCACTACAAAACGTCACAAAAATTAGCGATGTAACTGCTAAAAAACTCATTGCACACTGTGGTTCTGCCGAAGTTGTGCTTAAAGAGAAAAAGCAAAATCTTTTAAATATTGATGGGATTGGAAGTATTACTATTTCAGATTTGTTTAGCCGAAATCACCTTGAATCTGCAGAAAATGAGCTTAAGTTTATTAAAGCCGAAGGTATAAAAACACATTATTTTAATTCTGAAACATATCCTGAACGACTAAAGCATTGTATTGATAGTCCTATTTTATTGTTTGAAGCTGGAAATATAAATCTTAACAAAAAATATATAATAAGTGTTGTTGGAGCCAGAAAAATAAAGACTTCTGGTATTGCTTTTTGCGAAAAACTAATTGAAGAATTGGCAATTTATGATACCGTTATTGTTTCTGGGTTTGCTTACTGTACCGATATTACTGCACAAAAAGCAGCGATAAAACATAATTTACAATCCATTGGTTGTTTGGCTCATGGTTTAAACCAAATCTATCCCAAAACGCATAAAAAGTATATGGCAGAGGTTGAAAACAATGGAGGTTTTTATACCGATTTTTGGAGTACAGCAAATTTTGCTCGTAATAATTTTTTAAAACGTAACAGAATAATTGCAGGTATTAGTGAAGCTACTATTGTTGTAGAATCTGCCGAAAAAGGAGGTAGCTTAGTTACTGCAGATATTGCAAATTCTTACAATCGTGATGTGTTTGCAGTACCAGGTCGCAGCACAGATTCGCAAAGTGTAGGTTGTAATAATTTAATAAAACAGCAAAAAGCCCATTTATTATCAACGCCTTTAGATGTGCCATATTTATTAAATAGGCAATTAGAAGACGATGTAAAACCAGCTGTACAAAAACAATTATTTGTAGAACTTGATGATAACGAAAAAGTAATTTATAATTACTTAAAAGACAACAATAAAGTAATGTTAGATATTATTGCTTTAAACTGTAATATGCCAACTTTTAAAAATTGCTGGATTGTTGTTAAATATCGAATTAAAAGGTGTAGTGAGACCTTTGCCTGGTAAATTGTTTGAGGTTATTTAAATTACTGCGAAGGCAGGAGTCTCATCACTTTTATTTTTTTAAACTAGAAATAGACTTATTAAATAACTCTAAATCTTTTTCTTTAGCATTAATATAAAGTATTGCTATTTCATTGTAAAAACGAACTCCATGAAATTTATTGTTTTTTAACTTCACATCATCAATGTTGCTAATATTGTTTTTCCATATTAAATCAAGAAATTCTTTCTTTTTTAGCAAGTAATGATTTTGAAATTTAATTTTATTAGAATTTAGATGTCCATTTTTAACTATATAAATGGAGCTACCATTATCATATTTAAAAATATGCTCTGAAGGAATAGAGCTAAATGTCCCAGAAGTTTGATATATACTAATATTTGGAATCATCAATCTATATGGCTCTTCTATTTTATTTTGCGTTGTAAGAGTAATTTGTTTTTTTTCAATTTTTAAAAAGGTGTCTTCAATTTTAATAGTTTTAAATAAAGCAAATAATTCTTTTGTTTCTTCAAGCTTGTATGTTTTTGATACCTTACAACTAGTAAAGGATACAACTAATAAAACTAGAATGATATTTAAGAAGTTTTTCATTTATGCGCTTTCACCAAAGATTAACCTTTAAAACAAATTATAATAATAGAAATGAGTGAAAGCTATTTTTACTTGAGTAAAAACTAATACCCAACCTTCTTCCTAACACGCTCTAAAACAGCATTAGCCACAAGCTTAGCTTTTTCAGCACCTTTAGTTAATGCTTCATCAATTTTGTCTAAGTTATTCATGTAAAACTCATAACGTTCGCGTTGTGTTTCAAAAGTTTTTAAAACCAATTCAAACAAGGCTTGTTTGGCTTGCCCGTAACCATAATTACCATTTTCGTAATTGGCTTTCATTGTTGTTATTTCATTTTCAGATGCTAATAAACTATAAATAGCAAAACAGTTACAAGTAGCCCAATCTTTAGGGTCTTCAAGTGGTGTACTATCAGTTTCGATGGTCATTATTTGCTTACGTAGTTTTTTTTCTGGTAAAAATATATTGATAATATTACCTTTACTTTTACTCATTTTAGCACCATCTGTGCCTGGAATAAGCATGGTGTATTCTTGTATTTTAGCTTCAGGTAGCACAAAGGTTTCGCCTAGTTTAGCATGAAAACGAGAGGCAACATCACGCGTCATTTCTATGTGTTGTAATTGGTCTTTTCCAACAGGAATAATTTCAGCATCATATAATAAAATATCTGCAGCCATAAGCATTGGATAGCTAAATAAACCAGAGTTTACATCTTCTAACCTATCGGCTTTGTCTTTAAAACTATGTGCTAATGTTAAGCGATTATAAGGAAAAAAACAGCTTAAATACCAAGATAACTCTGTAACTTGTGGTACATCGCTTTGTCTATAAAACACTGTTTTTTCTATATCTAAACCAAAAGCTAACCAAGTAGCCGCAGTAGAATACGTGTTATTACGTAAAGTGCCTCCATCTTTTATTTGAGTTAAGGAGTGCATGTCTGCAATAAACAAGTAAGACTCGTTAGCATAATTATTAGCTAAAGCCATTGCTGGCATTAATGCGCCTAAAATGTTTCCTAAATGTGGTGTTCCTGTACTTTGTATTCCTGTAAGTATTCTTGCCATGTTTACTTTCCGTGTAAACGGAAATCTATTTAATTCAACTTCTTTTAAAATCTAAAAAAACAAAGGTATTTTTTTTCGATTAAAATAGCTCAAAACAATTATGTATTTTTGGCGCTTATGATTGTATTTAAGTACATTTTTTGGGTGTTGTATCGCATTTGGTTCTATATTATGGTTGCTTTGCCAATTATTATTATGTTTCCGTTGCTTATACTATCTATTTTAAAAGAGTCTTGGTATCCCTATTTTTTTAAATTAGCACGTATTTGGGCAAGAGCTATTTTAATTGGTATGGGATTTAATACTAAAATTATTAGAGAACAAATTCCTGCACAAGATAAAAGCTATATGTTTATTGCTAACCATACCTCTATGGCAGATATTATGCTCATGTTAGTAACAGTTAAAAATCCTTTTGTATTTGTTGGTAAAGCGGAGTTAGCTAAGATTCCTTTGTTTGGGTTCTTCTATAAGCGCACTGCAATATTGGTTGATAGAAGTAATGAAAAGAGTAGAAAAGAAGTGTTTAAAAGTGCGCAAAGACGCTTAAAACAAGGTTTAAGTATTTGTATTTTTCCTGAAGGTTTAGTGCCAGAAGAAGAGGTCTTACTTGCAGATTTTAAATCTGGTGCTTTTAGGTTAGCCATTAATTATCAAATACCAATTGTGCCAATCACTTTTGCAGACAATAAAAAACTTTTTTCTTTTACTTTTTTTAGCGGAGGACCTGGAAGGATGAGAGCTAAAATTCATAAGTTTATAGAAACAAAAGACTTAACAGCTAAGGATTCTGCTGTAATTAAAGAGCGTTCTAAAGCATTAATTTATAATCAATTGATAGTGTTTTCTTCAAAATAATAAATTAAAAAAGCTGCCCTTGGCACAGAGCAGCTTTTAAATCATCATTGTGTTCTTAATTTAATGAGGTACTAAGTAAAAGTCTAACCAACTAAAATAACCTAAAATTTAAAATTTATAACTGATACCAGTATAAACACCAATGATGTAAGGTCTAAAATTTCCAGATGTTTCGCTGTAAGCATTAATTTGGTATTTGAAAGTAGGCTCTAAATTAAATTTAATAGAATTGTTAAATTTATAATCTATACCTATTCCTGCGTTTGCGCTAAAGCTTAAATTATTAATATTATTGGCTTCACCAATCTTTGTTTTTCTATTATCTACTTCTGTAACAACTTCGTTATCACTTAAAATAAAGGTGCTAAATCCACCTATAATATTTAAACCAAAACGTTTATTAACAACTGCATATTCTAATTCTAATGGCACTTCAAAATAGCTTAATCGCTGACTTAAAGCAGCATTAAGGTCGTCGTTAATAAAACCGTCTATTTGTTGTACAGATAAACTATTACTACTTAAAACAGAAATAGTTTGACCAGCGCTTGTAGGCGTAAAATCTATATTTCTGAGAGGTGAACTACTTGGTGTATTTGTAACATTTTCATAAACAATAACATTTGCTGTATCGTAGCTTAAATTTAGTTTGTTAACACCAGAGCGTAATTTTAATTTATTGTTTAAAGCATAGCCTACATTAACACCATAACTGGTATTAATTTCTCCATTTTTAGGATTATCTACAAATTGTTCGTGAATGTGAGAACCTTTGCCAAGAGTATTATAGTAAACAGGTGCAGCATTTGCGTTTACCGACCACCTGTCTAAGTTTTCTTCTTCTTTTTCATCAAGACTTTCAGTCTTGGCAAGAGCCTCTTCGATGGTGTTAGACGAGTTTGCGCTGTCTGGTTCCATCATTTTTTCTTCTTCCTTTTCTTTCTCACTATTTGTTGTTGCAACAGCTGTATTAATTGTTGCAGTATTGTTTTCTATAGCATTTGTATCTATAGTATTCTTATTAGTTAAACTGTTATTGTTTGTAATACTGTTTGTGTTGATATTATTTTTGGGTATTGTAGTTTCTAAAGCCTTACTCTTTGTAATAGAGGTTTTATTTGTTGTAGCCTTATTATTTGCGTTTGCAGTAGCAATATTTGTATTGTTAGATACATCCTTATTTATTTTTTCTACTGAATTATTCTGTGTTAAAGACTCAGAATTTTTTGATGAATTTAGTACGATTTTATGTTCTAAAATTTTACCAATACCATTTGCACCATTAGAATTATTGTTATTTTGGTTAGTAACATAATTATTAGTATTTGGTTTATTTTGTTCTAAAGTATTCTCTCTATTTGAAGCTTTAGAACTTAAATTACTAACTTCATTTTGGTTTACTTCTTTAGTATTATTCTCGCTAGTTACTATTAGAGTATTTCCCTTTTGGGTTGTGCTTTCTAAACCTTCATTATTATTGTTTTCTATAGTGTTTTTAGAGTCCTTAGAGTTATTTGTATCTATACTTTTCGAATTAGTATTTATACTTTCTGTAGTTTTAGTTTCTACAATAGTTGTGTTGTTATTGTCCTTGTTTTCGTTATTAAATGCTAATTTTACAATGGTAAATAATAAAATTAAAGCTGCAGCAATACTTGCAAAACGTAACCAAAGCGGTAATACTTTTTTTGGTTTCTGTTCTGGATCCTGCATTTTATTTTGAATACCAGCCCAAACATTACTGCTTGGTTTAGCTTCAAAATCTTTAAACTTTTCTTGAAAAAGCCTATCTATATGTTTTTTTTCACTCATTATAAAGATTGAGATTGTAGTCTCGTTTTATAGTCTGTTATTTTATCTCTTAAAATCTGCCTGGATCTTGCCAAGTTAGATTTTGATGTTCCTGTGGTTATTTTCAGCATTTCGGCTATATCTTTATGCGAATAACCATCTATTACATAAAGGGTAAAAACCAAACGATAACGGTCTGGTAGTTCTTGAATTATTTGAAGAAGGTAGTCTATTGAAATAGAATCATCATCTTCTACTGTAACTGCAACATCTTCAATTAAATCTTCATTTACAATATCAAAAACGCCTTGAGTTCTATAGCACTGTAATGCAGTATTTATAGCAATTCGTTTTAGCCAGCCTTCAAAAGAACCTTTATTTTTATATTGTCCTGTTTTTTTAAAAATAGTTATAAATGCATCCTGTAAATTATCTTCAGCTTCTGCATAGTTTCTTGAGTACTTCAAGCATACAGAAAACAACTTGCTCGAAAAGAGCTTATAAAGTTCACTTTGTGCTTTGGTATCATTAATCTTACAATTTTCTATGAGTTGGTTTAAACTCAAATTAAATCCATGTATTAGTTAGTAATTATTCTACTACAGGAACCTCTACTGTTGAGTAAATTTCCTCTCCATTATCATTTTCACCTTGCCAAAATTTAAAAGTATAAGTCCCAATTTGGGTAGCTTTAAAATTAAATGAGACCTCTAGTTCAGAGTTTAACTCTGTACAATCTCCATTACTTTGAAAAACAGTACCTATAACATATACATTGCCTTGGTTGTTATGTTTTTGTAATAGGATGTCATTAAAAGCATGGCAAGTTGTAGGCCTTAAATAAGTTAAAGTAACCTCATAATCTTCATTAACAATAAATTCTTCAGGTAATGTAACAGATTCTACAGGCATAGCCTCTTGATAGGTTTCAAGAGAATCGTCATTTGTACTACAAGAAAGAATGGTTAAACTTATTAATAAAACTAGGAGTTTTTTCATCTTTAAATTTGAATTCTATTTACGTGTGTTTATAGGTAGATGCAAAAATCTTAAAAAGGTTGCGTCTAAAAATAAAAAAATCCCGAAAAAATCAGGATTTAGTAATTATTTAATATTTACATATCGTCTTTAATGGCTTGTTTTATTTTTTGTTCAAGCTCATCACAAAGTTCAGGATTGTCTTTTATTATTGCTTTAACAGCATCTCGACCTTGTCCTAACTTAGTGTCTCCATAACTAAACCAAGAACCAGCTTTTTTAACTATTTCTTTTTCTACTGCTACGTCTAAAATTTCACCAACTTTACTAACACCTTCTCCATACATGATATCGAACTCTGCTAATTTAAACGGTGGAGCCACTTTGTTTTTAACAACTTTAACTCTAGTTTTATTTCCTAATACAGCACCATCAGTACTTTTTATTTGTGTAGAACGTCTTATGTCCAAACGTACCGAGGCATAAAACTTAAGTGCATTACCTCCAGTTGTTGTCTCTGGGTTTCCAAACATTACACCAATTTTTTCACGCAATTGGTTAATAAATATTACTGTACAATTAGTTTTACTTATAGATGCTGTTAATTTTCTTAAGGCTTGAGACATTAAACGTGCATGTAGTCCCATTTTACTGTCACCCATTTCACCTTCAATTTCACTTTTTGGTGTTAATGCGGCAACCGAGTCAATTACTACAATATCAATAGCGCCAGAGCGTATTAAATTATCTGTAATTTCTAATGCTTGCTCTCCATTATCTGGTTGAGAGATAATTAAATTATCTATATCTACACCAAGTTTTTCTGCATAAAAACGGTCGAAAGCATGCTCTGCATCAATAAAAGCAGCAATACCACCAGCTTTTTGAGCCTCAGCAATAGCATGAAGTGTAAGTGTGGTCTTACCAGAAGATTCAGGACCATAAATTTCTATAACACGCCCACGTGGATAACCACCAACGCCTAATGCAATATCTAAACCTAAAGAACCAGAAGGAATAGCTTCGACATCTACAATTGCAGCATCGCTCATTTTCATTACTGTTCCTTTTCCGTATGCCTTGTCTAATTTATCTAAAGTTAGCTTTAGTGCCTTTAATTTCGCTTCTTTTTCATTGCTCATAGTATCTATTTTTACTGTTATTCGTGCTAAAATACTACTTTTTTAATCTTTTTTTTAATTTCTCACGCAACCTTTTCAAACTTTTTGCATCTATTAATAAAAGTAGGAAAATTTTAGCTATGAAAAAGAAAAATTAATCTCATTTTTAAATTCATGTTTAATTTATAAGTGTAATTACATGAGGTATTTAAAAAAAGTATTAACATCAAAAGCATTAGGTGTTTCAGCCTCTGTTACAGTTAACAGCAGCTTTAAAGCCGATGGAGGTTAGCTCGTTTGTTTTTTTTAGAGATAAAAAATTTAATAACGAGTTAGTCTATTAAAAGTCCGTTACGCAAATAACGGACTTTTTTTGTGCTTTACTGTTTGAAACTTGCCACTTTCATTTAAAATAATACCTTTGCAGTTATAAACCTAAAAGCTTCTTTTTGAAAGCTATATTAGGAATTCTTTAACCTTAAAAACTTAGTATAGCATGCAACTGTACAACAAATTAAGCGCCAAAGAAAGAGCAGAGCTTATAGAAAAAGCAGGAAAAGACCGTTTAACGTTATCGTTTTACGCTTATACTCAAATTGGCAATCCACAACAATTACGTGACAATTTATTTATTAAATGGGACAGTTTAGACGTTTTAGGGCGTATTTATGTCGCACAAGAAGGTATTAATGCGCAATTATCTCTACCTGCAGATAATTTTGAAGCCTTTAAAATACATCTAGATAGCATAGATTTTTTAAACGGCATTCGATTAAACATTGCTGTAGAACAAGATAACATGTCTTTTTTAAAGCTAAAAGTCAAAGTAAGAGACAAAATTGTAGCAGATGGTTTAAACGATGACTCCTTTGATGTAACAAATAAAGGCGTACATCTTTCAGCCAAAGATTTTAATGAGATGCTTGCAAACCCAAATACGGTTTGTGTAGACATGCGAAATCACTACGAAAGTGAAATAGGCCATTTTGACGGTGCTGTTACTCCAGATATAGATACTTTTCGTGAAAGTTTAGATATTATTGAAGCCGATTTGCGGGAGCACAAAGAAGAAAAAAATCTTTTAATGTATTGCACAGGAGGAATCCGTTGCGAAAAAGCAAGCGCTTATTATAAACATAAAGGCTTTAAAAACGTATATCAACTAGAAGGCGGAATTATAGAGTACACAAGACAAGTAAATGCAGATGGCATTGAGAATAAATTTATTGGGAAAAACTTTGTTTTTGATGATAGACGCGCTGAAAAAATTAGTGAAGATGTAATTGCAAAATGCCACCAATGTGGAAACCCTTTCGATGTGCATACAAATTGTGCTAACGATGCATGTCATTTACTTTTTTTACAATGTGAAACCTGTAAAGAAGAAATGAATAATTGTTGCTCAACTACCTGCAAAGAAATACATGCATTACCTTTTGAAGAACAAAAAGAATTAAGAAAAGTTCAAGGTAATAGTAACGACATCTTTAAAAAAGGACGAGCAGATCATCTACCTTACAAAAAGGATTTACGTAATATTTTCGAGAACTTTAAAAAAGACTAATACATTTAATTACTAGATATAAACCTGAGATTAGCTTCTCAGGTTTTTTTATATTTTAAAGTCATAATAATAATCTTATCTTTACCGTTAGATTTTATTCTAAGCTGAAAGCAGAATATTTCAGTACAAAATAAAATAATATTAATCGTCTTCTGATGCTCAAGCGTCTTGTTTTATAGTTGTAAAGCATTCAGAATCAATATATCTACACATATGGCTTGCGCAAGTTGCACAACTAAAGATGGCTCACCAAAAGGCTGCAAAAATAACGGTACCTGTGGTACAGACAGCTGTAATAAACTAACTGTTTTCGATTGGTTAGCAAATATGTCTGTTCCAAACGGAGAAAAACCTTTCGATTTTGTTGAGGTTCGTTTTAAAAACGGAAGAAAGCACTACTATAAAAACACTGAAAATTTATCATTATCTATTGGAGATATTGTTGCTACACAAGCACAATCAGGACATGATATTGGTATGGTAACCTTAACAGGAGAGTTGGTTCGCGTACAAATGAAACGCAAAAAAATCAATGAAAAACCAGAAGACGTTTTAAAAATATATAGAAAAGCATCTCAAAAAGATATAGACATTTGGAGCGAAGTACGTGATAAAGAAGAGCTAATCAAGGTTCGTGCAAGACAATTTGCTATCGATTTAAAGCTTCAAATGAAGATTTCAGATATCGAATTCCAAGGAGATGCAAGTAAGGTTACTTTTTATTACACTGCAGAAGAACGTGTAGATTTTAGAGATCTAATTAAGGTGTTTGCTCGCGAATTTAGAACGCGAATAGAAATGAAACAAGTTGGCTTTAGACAAGAAGCATCAAGACTTGGTGGTATAGGTTCTTGTGGTCGCGAATTATGTTGCTCTACATGGTTAACAGATTTTAGATCTGTGAGTACAAGTGCAGCAAGATATCAGCAATTATCCTTAAACCCACAAAAGCTTTCTGGACAATGTGGAAAGTTAAAATGTTGTTTAAATTATGAGCTAGACTCTTATCAAGACGCATTAAAAGCATTCCCAAAAACAGACACTAAATTATACACAGAAAAAGGAACTGCTGTTTGCCAAAAAACAGATATTTTTAAAGGACATATGTGGTATGCCTACGAAGGTGAGTGGATGAATTGGCATAAGATAACTACAGATCAAGCTAGAGGAATTATTAAAATTAATAATAATAAGGAAAGAGAAAAGATTGCTAGTTTAGAGGAATACGCGTCAGAACTGGAAGAAGAGGTTGCTGTAGCATTCGAAAACGTAGTTGGCCAAGATAGTTTAACACGTTTCGATAGTCCAAAAGGCAATAAAAAACGTAGAAATAATAAGAGCCGTAATCGTAACAACAAAAATAGCTCAAATAATAAGCCTCAAAGCAAAGAACAAAATAAGCCTAAAAACAAACCTAAAGATGCAAAGTAAACTTTTTTTTTTACTATTCTCTTTAATTTTAGTGTCTTGCGACTCTAAAAGTGTTTTCGATGAGTATGAAACAATTCCAGATGTTTGGAATAAAGACAAAAACATAAGCTTTAATGTAAGTCCACCAGACTCTATTAACGCATACAACTTATTTGTTAACCTACGTAATACTACAGATTACAAATACAGTAATTTATTTTTAATTGTTGAAATGAATTTTCCTCACGGAAAAAATATTGTTGATACTTTAGAATACAAAATGGCAAAACCAAATGGCGCATTTCTAGGCACTGGTTTATCCAGTGTTAAAGAGAACAAATTGTGGTACAAAGAAGGTGTTGTTTTTAATGAAAAAGGAGATTATACTGTAAATATAAAACACGCTATGCGTGAAAACGGAGAGGTTAATGGTATTGCTAATTTAGAAGGTATTACAGATATTGGTTTTAGAATTGAAAAAACAAAATAATGTCACTTCGAGTGATTTTGCTTACTCAAGATTGTAGAGAGAAGAAATAGTTTAATATGGCAAAGACAAAAACAAAAAAAACAGAAGTTCATCAAGGTTTCGAAAAATACGTTCGTAGGTTTTGGATGTTATTTTTAGGAGGTATTATTGCAATAGCATTATTCTTTCTATTAGCTTCATGGAGTGTATTTGGCGAGTTGCCAGACCATACTCAATTAGAAAATCCAGAAACTAATCTAGCAACAGAAATTGTATCTAGTGACGGTAAAACATTAGGTAAATTTTATTTTGATGATAATAGAACACCAGTAAAATATGAAGATTTATCTAAAAGCTTAGTCGATGCATTAATTGCAACAGAAGATGTTCGGTTTCATGAACATTCTGGTATAGATGCAAGAGGAACTTTAAGAGCTATTGTGTACTTAGGCTCTAAAGGAGGAGCAAGTACAGTTTCACAACAATTATCTAGACAGTTGTTTGTAGGTCCAGCAGCAACTAATACCATAGAAAGAATAGTGCAGAAAGCTCAAGAATGGGTAATAACTACAAAATTAGAACGCCAATACACAAAAGAAGAAATTATTACTCAATACTTTAATATTTACGATTTTGGTAATAATGGAGATGGTATTCGCTCGGCTTCAAATATCTATTTTGATAGAGAGCCAAATGAATTAAGTATTAAAGAGTCTGCAATGTTAGTTGGCATGTTTAAGAATTCGTCACTATACAATCCTAGACGAAATCCCGTAGGTGTAAAGAACAGACGAAATGTAGTGTTAGCACAAATGCACAAATATGGATATATTAGTGAAACAGAAAAAGATTCGCTTCAAAAAACAGAACTAGACTTACGTTATTCACCACAGTCTCATAGAGATGGTACAGCTACCTATTTTAGAGAGTATTTAAGATCATGGATGAAAGACTGGACTAACGATAAAGCCAACAGAAAGCCAGATGGAAAAAAGTACAACATTAATAGCGATGGCTTAAAAGTGTTTGTAACCATAGATTCGCGTATGCAAAAATACGCAGAAACAGCTGTAAATAGGCATATGCCAAGATTGCAAGCAGAATTTTTTAATCAAAACACGCCAGAAATAAATAAAACAGCACCTTTTTTAGACTTATCTAATTCTGAAATTGAATCGCTAATGAAAAATGGTATGAGACGTGGAGAACGTTGGAGGATATTAAAAAAACAAGGAAAAAGTAATAAAGAAATTGAAGAGTCTTTTAATGTGCCAACTAAAATGACTGTCTTTAAATGGGTAGATGGTAAAGCTAGTGAAGCAGATACTATCATGAAGCCTATGGACTCTATGCGTTATTATAAATCTTTTTTACGTACGGGAATGATGAGTATGGATCCACAAACAGGACATGTAAAAGCTTGGGTTGGTGGTATGAATTACAGGCACTTTCAATACGATATGGTTAACCAAGGTAAGAGACAAGTAGGCTCTACTTTTAAACCTTTTGTTTATGCAACTGCAATAGACCAATTACACATGTCGCCATGTGATAAATTACCATTATCTCAAATAACTATTGAAGCTAATAAATATGGTAATCCAGAACCATGGTCACCTAAAAACGATAATGGAGATTACGGTGGAGAAAAAACACTAACAGATGCCTTAGCAAATTCTGTAAACACCATTACTGCAAGACTAATGGATAAAGTAGGACCACAACCAGTTGCCGATTTAGCTAGACGTTTAGGGGTTACTTCAGAGATTCCAGAAGTGCCATCAATTGCATTAGGAACACCAGATATTAGTGTTTACGAAATGGTTGGTGCTTATTCTGCATTTGCAAATCAAGGTGTGTATACAAAACCAGTAATGATTGAACGTATTGAAGATAAAAACGGAACTGTTTTATATCAATTTCCACCAGAAACAAGAGATGTTTTAAGTGCAGAATCTGCCTATGTAACCGTTAAGTTAATGGAAGGTGTTACACAAAGTGGGTCTGGAGCACGTTTACGTACAACTTGGATGCCTAAGAAAGGTGTATATCCAGAAATTATTACAGGCTATCCTTACGAATTTAAAAATCCTATTGCTGGAAAAACAGGAACAACACAAAACCAGAGTGATGGTTGGTTTATGGGAATGGTTCCAAACTTAGTTACAGGTGTTTGGGTAGGAGCAGAGGATAGAGCAGCACATTTTAAAAGTATAACTTATGGTCAAGGCGCAGCAATGGCATTGCCAATTTGGGGAATGTACATGAAAAGTTGTTATGAAGACGACACGCTAAAAGTATCTAAAGATAACTTCGAAAAACCCAAGGATTTATCTATAGAAGTAGATTGCGATAAATACCAAGCTGATAATTTAGATGGAGAAAATGAAACTCCCATTGAAGAAATATCTGATGGTTTAGAATTGTAATCATAAAACTTTAAACAGTCTAAAAATATTTAAAAGCCATTCGTTATAGAATGGTTTTTTTATTTCATAAATTTAAGCCACGAATAAAAATATAAAAATGATAAATAAAAAAGTAAACTCGGTTAACGAAGCTACAAAAGGTATAACAGACAACATGACGTTTATGCTAGGTGGTTTTGGTTTGTCTGGAATTCCAGAAAATGCTATTGCAGCTCTAGTTAAGAGTGGTGTAAAAGGTTTAACTTGTATTTCTAATAATGCAGGAGTAGATGATTTTGGCTTAGGTTTATTATTACACAAAAAACAAATAAATAAAATGGTCTCTTCTTACGTTGGAGAAAACGACGAATTTGAGCGCCAAATGCTTTCCGGAGAACTAGATGTAGAACTAATACCTCAAGGTACTTTAGCCGAAAGATGTCGTGCAGCACAAGCAGGATTTCCTGCGATTTTCACACCAGCTGGTTATGGAACTGAGGTTGCAGAAGGAAAAGAAACTCGCGAATTCGATGGTAAAATGTATGTTTTAGAACACGCCTTTAAAGCCGATTTTGCTTTTGTAAAAGCTTGGAAAGGTGATGCAGCTGGAAACTTAATGTTTAAAGGAACGGCTAGAAATTTTAATCCGTGTATGGCTGGAGCAGCAAAAATTACTGTTGCTGAGGTTGAAGAATTAGTACCAGTTGGTGAATTAGCTCCAAACCAGATTCACATTCCAGGAATTTTTGTGCAACGTATATTTAAAGGAGAAAAATACGAGAAACGCATTGAGCAAAGAACAGTAAGACAGAAAGCTTAAAAACAATTAATCAATTTGAAGATTATATAATTTGAAGATGAGGAACGACAAAGAAAATCAAATTGTAAAATCAACACATTATCAAATTAAATTATGTTAGATAAAACAGGAATAGCAAAACGTATTGCAAAAGAAGTACAAGATGGTTATTATGTAAATTTAGGAATAGGTATTCCAACATTAGTAGCAAACTATGTACGCGATGATATAGAAGTAGAATTTCAAAGTGAAAATGGTGTTCTTGGTATGGGACCATTTCCTTTTGAAGGCGAAGAAGATGCAGACATAATAAATGCAGGAAAGCAAACCATAACAACACTACCTGGAGCAAGTTTTTTTGATAGCGCAACTAGTTTTGCTATGATTCGTGGACAGCATGTAGATTTAACCATTTTAGGAGCTATGGAAGTAGCTGAAAATGGAGACATTGCCAACTGGAAAATACCAGGAAAAATGGTAAAAGGAATGGGTGGCGCAATGGACTTAGTTGCAAGTGCAGAAAATATTATTGTTGCTATGATGCATACTAACAAAAGAGGCGAATCTAAAATACTTAGTAAATGCTCTTTACCATTAACAGGAGTAGGTTGTGTTAAAAAAGTAGTAACCAATTTAGCAGTTTTAGAAGTTACAGACAAAGGTTTCAAGCTTTTAGAACGTGCTCCAGGAGTTTCGGTTGAAGAGATTAAAAACGCAACTGAAGGTACTTTAATTATTGAAGGCGATATTCTTGAAATGAATTTATAAAATTTTTTTTCTTGTTCAAATCAAAATTATATTTTTTTTATTCATTTTTAGTGGATGTTACTCAACTAAAAAAATTAAAACAGAAAATGAATTTTAATTTCAAAAAGAACTATTTATTACAGTTGCTTTTAATTCTATTTTAAGACATAAAGGTGAAAACACAAAAAATGAAAAATTCATTTTATTAGACGAATATAGATTGCCAGCCAATAAGTTTGGTTATGGTTTCCCTATGGAATTTATTACAATACCTTTAAAGCGTAAAGAAGTTATTAACAAAAGGTCAAACTATAAGATAAAACTTATTAATGACGATAGATTATCTGCATTGCTTGAAGAATCTAATTCTTTTGAATACTTTAAGATTGGAGATTTTAACTATGATAAAATCGGCGAAGGTGATATTTCTATAATTAAAACAAATAAGGAGTTTACTGTTATTAATCGAGATACTTTAGAATTTAGGTTCGAAAAAAAAGACAAATCAAAATGGATTATTTATAGTAAAAGTGAACAAAACATACCAGGTTTTAATGTCGGAAGAAGTAAAAAATAATTTTAGCAGAAGACTTTTTTATGAAAAATTCTAGCTTACAATCCTTTAGGTATAGCATCAATTAACTTCTTAGTATATTCTTTTTTTGGTGTATTATAAATAACATCAGCATCATCAAGTTCTTCAATCTTGCCCTTATTCATAACCAATAGTTGGTCACTCATGTATTTAACAACTGCAAGATCATGAGAGATAAATATATAGGTGAATCCAAAATTTTCTTTTAGTTCATTTAATAAGTTTAGCACTTGAGCTTGAACAGAAATGTCAAGAGCAGAAACCGATTCGTCGCAAACTATTAATTTAGGCTGTAAAGCAACAGTTCTTGCAATACCTACTCGCTGTCTTTGTCCTCCAGAAAACTCGTGAGGATATCTATTAAAATGTGAAGGCTCTAGGCTAACACGTTCTAAAATTTCAATAGCCTTTTCTTGTCTTTCAGCATCGCTAGAAAATAAATTATGAACTTTCATTGGTTCAACAATAGCTTGCCCAATAGTTAATCTTGGGTTTAAAGAAGCATATGGATCTTGAAATATTATTTGTATGTCTTTTCTAAGCGCTTTTACTTGAGACGCTTTTAGTTTTGTAATGTCGTTACCGTTAAATAAAATAGCTCCAGCTGTTGGTCTGTCTAGAAGCAGAATGGCATTTCCAAGTGTAGATTTTCCGCAACCAGATTCTCCAACTAAACCTAAAGTTTCACCTTCATACAATTTAAAACTAACGTTATCGACAGCTTTAAATTTTTTGGCTTTAGAAAACAACCCAGATTTTGAAATGTATTCTTTTTCAAGATTAATAACTTCTAATAAAGGCTTATTATTGTATATGTTTTCATGCTGAATTGCTCTCATTTCTGGAGTAATAATATCTTTATTAACTGCATCACTCATAACATCGCTAATAGTTGGTAAACGTTTTAGCCTTGTTGCTAAAGAAGGTCTAGAATTTATAAGTGCTTTTGTATAATCGTGATTTGGCGATTTAAAAATAGCTTCAACCGTATTTTGCTCAACAATATTACCTTTATACATAACGACTACGCGATTTGCAATTTCAGAAATTAAAGATAAATCGTGTGTAATAAAAATAACACTCATTTTCGTTTCCGCTTGCAATGCTTTTAATAGGCTTATTATTTCATTTTGAACCGTAACATCTAAAGCTGTTGTGGGTTCGTCTGCAATTAAAATTTGCGGTTTACAAGCAATTGACATAGCGATCATGACGCGTTGTTTTTGTCCGCCAGAAATTTCATGAGGATAAGACGAAAATACGCGTTGTGGTTCTGGTAATTTCACTTTTTCAAAAAGTAATAACGTTTCTGCTTTTACTTCTTTTTTAGATAATTTAGTATGCTGAAACAGTATTTCTTCTACTTGCTTTCCACAAGTGGTCGAAGGATTTAAAGAACTCATAGGTTCTTGAAAAATCATAGCTATTTTTTTTCCTCTTATTTGCTGAAAACCTTTAGATGATAACTGCGTTAAATCTTCATCTTTAAATAGAATCTCGCCAGAGGTTATTTTTGATATTTTCTCAGGAAGCAATCCTAAAATGGCTAAAGAGGATACCGATTTCCCAGAACCAGATTCACCTACAATACCAAGAATTTCATTAGTGTTTAAATGATATGAGATATTATGAATCACTTCGTTTTCTTTTCCGTTAGAAGAGAAAGAAATAGAAAGGTTATTTATGGATAATAGATGGCTCATTTTTTTGCGGATGTTGCGCTAGATTTTTTTATTCTATATCAGGAATCGCCATAGTTTGATTAGCAATGAGATAGCATTTTTCATTAATTTCAACATAAGTTCTCATAAAATGATAAGTTGTTGGTCTTGGACCTCTATCAATAATTGTAATGCCACTTACAATTCCAGTTTTACCAGAAATGATCACTTTAACATCTTTTGAAATTCGTGATTTAGTGCTTTTATTATTACTATTTATATATCTTTTAATTCTTTCTAAAACTGCCGATTTATTATCAACCGTATTTGCGTGATTATGAACCCATATAAAATCGTCAGCTAAAATTGACTTGATATAATCAAAGTTTAATTCTAATTGAGCCTTTTCCCATGAAGCATCTAAATTTTTAAGATTCTCTTTGTTTAAACAAGCATCTTGTGCAGATACTGAAATGATTGATAATCCTACTAATGCAATTATAATAATATGTTTCATTGTACTTTGTTTCTTTCGTTTTTCATATAATTATTACCAATTTATTTATACTAATCTTAAAAACCTTTTCCTTTATTTATTTTGTAAACAAGAGAGCGTTTTGTTACTCTTTAGTATTTAAACATGTATAATCTCATCATCTTCTAAAATAGCTTCACCACGTAATCTTAAGAAAATTTGAGCTACAGCGATAGTATCTTTTTCGCAATAGGTAATTATTCTATCGATGTCGTTATCTTCATAATAGGTTTTATAAACTTCGCTACCATCTATATCGTCTTTTGGAGATAGAATTCCTAAAACATTTGTCATTAACTTTAAAGAAGTATAGGTTTTATAATCACCAAATTTCCATAACTCTAAAGTATCTAGATGTTGTACTTCCCATGGTTTTTTGCCGAAAAGGTTAAGCTTATATGGTAATTGTATATCATTTATAATCATGCGTCTTGCTATGTATGGAAAATCGAATTCCTTACCATTATGTGCACATAATAAATGTTTAGCTTGACTAAAATGTGAAATTAATAAGTTTTTAAAGTCTCTTAAAAGCGTAGGTTCTTCACCATAAAAAGAGGTTGTTCTAAACAATCGTGTTTCACCTTGATTTGTAAAATAACCAACCGAAATACATATAATTTTACCAAATTCTGCCCAAATTCCTGCACGATCGTAAAACTCTTCAGCAGAAAACTCTTCTTTTCTTTGGTAACGCGATTTTGCATCCCAATGGTCTTGCTTAGCAGTGTCTAATTCAGAAAAAAGATGTGTTTCTGGTACAGTTTCAATGTCTAAGAATAATATGTTTTCTAGGTTGAGTTTTGAGATCATAGCATTTCAATAATTAGGGCATGTTATTAAATGTTAATTATTCATCATTTTATAAGCTTCATCAATATAAATTGAGATGTCTTTTGTGTAAGCTCCAATACCTTCGTCTGGAGATTTTTGGTGACCTAAACGCACAATAATTACGTTATCTTCTGGTTGCACAATAACGTATTGGCCAAGATGTCCACGCATCATTTTAAAATCTTTACCATTATGGTTTTTTAACCACCAGCCGAACCCATAAACAGGATCGTATTTTGGAGTTAAAGATTTAGCTACAAAAGTAGAATCTAATATTTGTTTACCTTTCCATTTACCATTGTCTTTATATAGTTTACCAAAACGTGCAAAGTCTTTTGCATTACTTGCTATACAACAGTATGCTTTTACTAAATCGTAGTCTTCACTATCCACTTGCCAAAGCGTTTGGTTTTCGCTACCAAGAGGTTTCCAAAAACTTTCTTCAAAATAATTATATAGTTTTTTACCTGTGGCTTTTTCAATAACCATTGCTAACATTTGTGTGTCTCCACTCGCGTATTTAAAGGCTTTTCCTGGCTCATCTACCACTTTTAGCCCATTCATTACTTTTGCTAAATCATCATCAAAATAGGCACGTGTGGTAATGGATAAAGGTGAATAATAGGCTTCATCCCAATTTGTGCCAGAACTCATTGTAGATAAATCTCCAACCGTCATTTTCTTTGCTAAACCATCACAAAAATCTGGTAAGAAATCACAAACAGATTGGTCTAAGTTTTTTATATGACCTTCCATTATTGCTTTTCCTAGTAATCCAGAAACGTAGCTTTTTGCCATTGAAAAAGAATTAGATTTAGAATTTTCATTATAACCATCGTAATAGTTTTCGAACCATATACTATCATTTTTAATTATAACATAAGCTATGGTTCCATAATCTTTATTGGCCTTACTTAATACTTCTGTTTCTTTTGCAGTGTTATAGTTTTTATGGTTAATCCAAGGTTGAGGTGTGCTATTATCTATAGTTTGGTTGTCAAACTTTTTGTAATCGTCTAAAAATGCTGTAGTGTAACCTTGTGCATAAATAGTTCTTACGGCTTTTATTAAATAATCTGTATCTGTGACATAAAGTATTGCTATTAGTAATGTAAAAAGAATTATGAATGCTTTAAGTAGTTTTTTAAGTAATTTCATGAGGCATAAATTAGTAAGAATTGAAAGTATTAAAGATAATGTTAAAGATAAGAAATTAAAGGTTTAAGAGATACAATTCTTAAATTTCTATTATAGTTTTAATGCTGCTTAATCTCCATAATATCTTTAAACGTTAACAGGTTTTTTATAACCTTACTTTCACTTTCATGATAAACACCTTCTTCTTGTGCCATATCTGCCATCACTAAAAAGCCTTCTCTACTTAATACACCGCCATGTCCTTTACCACCAATTAGTTTTGTGGTTAATTGCATTAACCATAACAAACCTGTCCATTTTAATGGAAAAATTAAAACTTTTAAAGCTTTTGTTGTAAAATTAGCTAAACTTTTCCAGTAGGTTGCACCAATGGTTTTTGGTATAATTTTTGAAGCGACTAGAATTAAAATAGTCATTACTGCAGAGACAATAAAAACACCATAGACATCACCATTTCCATATAATTCTTCGGCTTCTTTACCTACTAAAATAGCACCAACAGTATGTGCAATTGTATTAAGAGTTAGAATAGCAATTAATGGTCTATCGACGTCTTTTTTCAAAGTCTCCAAGCCTTCAGCATATTGCTTACCTTCTTGTTTTTTTAAGATTAATAAATGTTGGTGTTACACTTAAAAGCACTGCTTCTAAAATGGAACATAAAAATGAAAAGAAAATGGAGATAACTCCGTAAAATATTAATAATCCCATGGATTTTTTAGTTTGTTTTTTTGCTAATTTACGATATTAATTTCACCACATCTTTAGCAAAATAACTTGCAATTACGTCTGCTCCAGCGCGTTTAATAGCTATAATTTGTTCCATCATAACAGCATCGTGGTCTAGCCAACCTTTTTCTGCTGCTGCTTTAAGCATAGCATACTCACCAGAAACTTGATAAACAGCTACAGGAACATCGACTTCGTTTTTAATTTCTCGTACAATATCTAAATAACATAAGCCAGGTTTTATCATCACAATATCTGCACCTTCATCGATATCCATTTCGGTTTCACGAATGGCTTCAAAACGATTAGCATAATCCATTTGATATGTTTTTTTGTCCTTTGGGATATCTTTTATTGCAGCAGGAGCAGAGTCTAAAACATCACGAAAAGGGCAATAAAATGCAGAGGCATATTTTGCAGAATAACTCATGATTCCAGTATCTGTATAACCTTCATCTTCTAATGTTTCTCGAATGGCTAAAATGCGTCCATCCATCATGTCGCTTGGTGCAACAAAATTGGCTCCAGCTTCGGCATGAGATAAGCTCATTTCGGCTAAAACCTCAACAGTATCATCATTTACTATTTTACCGTTTTCTATAATGCCATCGTGTCCAAAAGAAGAGTAAGGATCTAGAGCAACATCTGTCATAACTAGCATTTCTGGACATATATTTTTTACTGTTTTAATGGCGCGTTGCATTAATCCGTCTGGATTTAAAGCTTCAGTTCCTTTATTGTCTTTTAAATTATCTGGTACTTTTACAAACAATAAAACCGATTTTAATCCTAGTTTCCAAAGTTCTTTTACTTCAGTTTCTAATAAATCTAAACTAAAGCGATAGTAATTAGGCATTGAAGCAATTTCTTCTTTTATGCCATTACCTTCAACGATAAATAATGGTACTAAAAAGTCGTTTGGCGAAATAATGGTTTCTCGAACTAAACTTCTAATCGCTTCGTTGCTTCTTAATCTTCTGTTTCTTTTTATTGGATACATATTTTTTTTAGTTTTTGGCATAACCTAGGTAATACCATTTTCCATTTTCTTTGATAAATGCAGATTTTTCGTGAATAACTTCAATATTTCCTTCTTCATAAAAATAAGCATTAAAGGTTACTGTGCCTTCATTATTTTTTTCTAGACCATTTGTGGTTTCAATTATTTCTAATTTAATCCATTCTACAGATTTTGCCCATTTTACAATCGCTTTTTTCTCTGTAATTGGTCTTGTAGAACTGTGGTGTGTTTGCATTAAATAATCTCCATTTGCCAATACAAATGCACTATATCTTGAGCGCATTAGTTGTTGTGCTGTTTCGGTTTTTCCATTATTTAGATGAAAAACCTCGCAACATGCTTTAAAGGTTTTATTATTTCCGCAGTAACAGTTCATACTAAACCCAATCGATTGGGTTTTGTAAAATTTTAATTAAACGCTCTTCTTCACTACCTTTTTCTGGATTATGATTGTAAACCCATTGAACATGTGGTGGTAAACTCATTAATATACTTTCTATTCTTCCGTTTGTTTTTAAACCGAAAAGCGTGCCTTTATCATGTACTAAATTAAATTCCACATAACGTCCACGACGTATTTCTTGCCATTTTCGTTGTGCATTGGTATAATTTAAATCTTTTCTTTTTTCCATGATTGGGCAGTAAGCCGATACAAAACTATTACCAATTTCTGTAACAAAATTGTACCAGTTTTCCATAGTCATATTTTCTGAAGCTTTACAGTAATCGAAAAATAATCCGCCAACTCCACGACCTTCATTTCTATGTGAGTTATAGAAGTACTCATCACAACGTGCTTTATATTTTGGATAAAATCCAGGATCATGTTTGTCGCAAGCCTTTTTGCAAATTTGATGAAAGTGTGTTGCATCTTCATTAAACAAATAGTAAGGTGTAAGATCTTGACCACCACCAAACCATTGGTCTACAATGTTTCCTTCTTTATCGTACATTTCAAAATAACGCCAATTTGCGTGAACAGTAGGCACCATTGGATTTGTAGGATGAATGACTAAACTTAATCCACAGGCAAAAAAATCAGCATCTTCTACTCCAAAATAGGTTTGCATAGATTCTGGTAATTTACCATGTACACCAGAAATATTTACACCTCCTTTTTCTATAACATTTCCGTTCTCGATTACTCGCGTTCGTCCACCACCACCTTCTGGTCGTTCCCAAATATCTTCTTGAAATGTTGCTTTACCATCAATGGCTTCAAAAGCTGATGTTATGGTGTCTTGTAATTCGTGTATGTAGTTAAAGAACTTGTCTTTTATGGTTGTGTTGAATTTGTGTTTCATTTTTATTATTTATACAATTCATATAACTCCATGTCTAATGGTTTTTCACCAATTGGAGTAAATTCTTTTTCTAAAGTTTTTTGCCTACTAAAATCATTATTTAAAGCGACGTTCACACTTGGTAGATTATCTTTATGTACTATAATTTGAAGCGTTTCCAACTCTAATTTTGTAAAAGCATGTTTAGATAATACCTTAACAGCTTTTGAAATGAGGCCTTTTCCTTTAAAATTATAATCTATACAGTAAACAAACTCACCTTGTTTTATAGACCAATTTAGCTCTTTAATGTATATGATAGCTACTAGTTTACGCGTTTCAGTATGTTTTTTATCATTAAATAAGTGTTTAATTAAACCTACTTAAAAGACGCAAAAAGGTTTAATAAGTTACACAAACTAATTACGCTTTATATTCTTTTACTGCATTTATAAACGCTTTGGCGTTTTCTAATGGAATGTTTGGTAAAATACCATGTCCTAAATTTACAATGTATTTGTCTTTACCAAACTCATTAATCATTTGGTGTACCATTTTTTTAATTTCTGAAGGTGGAGAGAACAAACGCGTAGGATCAAAATTACCTTGTAAAGTAATATTTCCTCCTGTTAAATAACGCGCGTTTCTTGCGGAGCAAGTCCAATCTACACCTAAAGCTGCAGCTCCAGATTTTGCCATATCTCCAAGCGCAAACCAACATCCTTTTCCAAAGGCGATTACTGGTGTTTCATCTTTTAAAGCATCAATAATTTGTTGAATGTATTTCCAAGAAAATTCTTGATAATCGACAGGAGATAGCATACCTCCCCAAGAATCGAAAACCTGAACAGCATTAACACCTGCTTTTACTTTTTCTTTTAGATATGCAATTGTAGTATCTGTTATTTTTTGTAATAATTGGTGAGCAGCAACAGGATTTGTAAAACAAAATTCTTTTGCTTTATCAAAGTTTTTAGAACCTTGACCTTGCACACAATAACATAATATTGTCCAAGGAGAACCTGCAAAACCAATTAATGGGATATCATTGTTTAGTTTTTCTTTGGTCATTTTTATGGCCTCGTAAACATAACTTAAGCTTTCTTTTACGTCTGGCACTATAACATTATCGACATCCTTTTGAGTTCGAACAGGATTTGGTAAATAGGGACCAAAATTTGGTTTCATTTGCACCTCGATGTTCATTGCTTGTGGAATTACCAAAATATCACAGAATAATATGGCAGCATCCATTCCATATCTACGAATAGGTTGTACAGTAATTTCACTTGCTAATTCTGGAGTTTGACAACGTGTAAAGAAATCATATTTTGCCTTAATCTCCATAAATTCCGGCAAATATCTTCCAGCTTGACGCATCATCCAAACTGGTGGACGTTCTACTGTTTCTCCTTTTAATGCTCTTAAAAATAAATCGTTTTTCAACATATCTTTTTGTTATTTCCTCTATCTAGAAAACCTCTTTAATTCAATTTAACTTTTATAAAACCTTTTTGGTTTTTTAAATCTGCTTATTTAGCAGAGAGTAAGGGATTCGAACCCTTGGTACCTTTGCAAGTACACTACCTTTCCAAGGTAGCACGATCGGCCGCTCTGTCAACTCTCTTTTTTATTTCATTTTAACGTACATTTTTAGGATTTTGTGATCTGTTTCTAAAAATATTGAGGCAATCTTTATGTTGCGATTATAGAAATTAAACGTAATGCTCGTTTACTAATTCAATTACGCTCTCAACAGTTGGTAACTTTGCGATTCTTACATCTTTAAAATGTTGACTAGCTTCTTTTGCAGTAGATTCTCCAATACAAAAAGCAATGGTTTTATCTTCTATTATATTTTCTTGTATAAAGCTTTTAACATTAGATGGGCTGTAAAACATAACTCCTTCTATGTTATTATCTATCTTAAGGCTGTCAAATTTAGTTTGATATGCTTCAATCTCGTTTACTTTAATATTATTTTCTTGAAGTATATTAGGTAAATCGTCTAGTCTTAAATCACTACAAAAATAAGTTACTTCTGTTCCTTCTATATATTCAACTAAATACTCTGCTAGTTTTTTAGCATTGTTTTTGCTATGTTTTACTTTACCTATTCTATTTTCTACTAGGCGTTTTGTACGACGACCTACACAGTATATATTTTTGAATTGAAGTTCTATTGCAGAAAAATTTGTTAGTAAAGCTTCTACTGCATTTTTACTAGTAATTATAACGTTCTCAATTTCGTTTTTTAAGAATCTTGGCGCTATTCTATTTAAACTAATTTTTATAAAATCGCTGCTTTGAGAATTTACTTTCTCATTAAACAACAAGCGTTGATCTTCAGTAAAAGATTTTGTAGAGTAGATGTTTGTTGGTTTGCTCGATAGCTTTATGGCATCCATTAATCGCTTTCCTCCTTTATCAATAACATAATTTGCACACCATTCTGCTAAATCGTTATGCTCACCAAGTGCTTTTACGCGTTCTACTGTGATTTTTTTAGTTCCATTTGGGCTTAATAATACACCTTCGAAATGCACTTCTTCATCTTTAATATAACATAAGGCTCCAATAGGAGCAGTACATCCTCCTTCTAAACGGTTTAGAAATTCACGTTCTATTTGCGTACAAATTTCAGTTTCTTTATCATTTATTTCATCTAGAATCATTAGTAACTCTTCGTCTTCCTCTAAAGCAGTTGTCATTATTGCTCCTTGACCAGGAGCAGGAATCATCCAATCTATATTATCTGCAGTCTCGGGACGAACATCTAAGCGACCTAGGCCAGCTGCAGCAAAAATAGCAGCATCCCAACGGTCTGAATTCTCTAATTTCTCTAAACGTGTATTTACATTACCACGAATATCTTCTATTGTGTGCGTTGGATAGCGGTTAAGCCACTGTGCTTTTCTTCGTAAACTACTTGTTGCAATTATTGCTTCTCTACTACCTAAAAACTCTTCAGTTCCTTTAAAAACTATTGTGTCACGAACATTTCCACGTTTCATAACAGCACCTTGTACAATTCCTTTAGGTAAAACGGTAGGTACATCTTTTAAAGAATGAACAGCAATGTCTATTTCACCATTAAGCATCGCAATATCTAAAGTTCTAGTAAATATTCCAGTGATACCAAGTTCGTAAAGTGGCTTATCTAAAACAATATCACCTGTAGATTTTACAGCTACTAATATTGCTTTGTGTCCTAGTTGTTTTATTTGATTTTTTACTGCGTTGGCTTGATAGAGTGCTAACTCACTGTCGCGAGTACCTATTCTTATTATTCTAGACATTTTTTATTGGTTCTAACTGAAATACTTTTTGAATAAGTTCCAGACTTTCGTTTGTAGAAATTGCGTCTTCTTTTAGATGATGCGCGAAGTGATTTGTTATTTTTTGAATTAGTTTGTTGCTAATTAACTCTGCTTGAGCTTCGTTAAAGTCTGCGTTTTTTTTACGCTGTGTTTCTAATTCTGATTTTTTAAAGTCTTGTAATTTAATTTTTAAAGCTTTTATAGTTGGAGCAAATTTTCTAGTTTCCAACCATTTGTTAAATTCTATTTTAACCTCTTCAATAATAGTTTCAGCTAAAGGAATTTGTTGTTTTCTTTTTTGTAATGTTTCATCGGTAATTTGCGATAAATCATCTAAATGTATAAGGTTTATATTACTTAATTCATTAACATTACTATTAACATTTTTTGGAATTGATAAATCTAAAATTAGTAATTTTTTTTTAGATTGAATAATGTGTTTATCTATTGTTGGGTTTTGTGCTCCAGTTGCAACAATTAAAATATCTGAAGTATTAATTTCTTCTTGAAGGTTTGCATAATCTTTTACTACTAAGTTAAATTTCCCCGCTATAGCTTCAGCTTTATCTTTTGTTCTATTGATTAGAGTAATTTGATGATTTTTTGTGTGTTTTACAAGGTTTTCGCAAGTGTTTCTTCCAATTTTTCCAGTTCCAAATAGTAAAATATTTTTCTCTGAAATATTTTCTATATTTTTTATTATATATTGTACAGAGGCAAATGAAACAGAAGTTGCACCAGAAGAAATGTTTGTTTCTGTTTTAATTCGCTTACTTGCCTGAATAACAGCATTTATTAAACGCTCTATAAAATGGTTAAGTAAACCATGTTTTTTGGAGATTTTAGCTGCAGTTTTTAATTGGCTAATTATTTCGAAATCACCTAATATCTGGCTGTCTAATCCAGAGCCAACACGAAACATGTGTGATATTGCATCATTATTTTTATAAACATATGCTACTTTTTGAAACTCTTCTACTGTACCTTTTGTATTGTCGCAAAGTAACTTTATGAGTTGAAAAGGATGCTCTGCAAAACCAAAAATCTCTGTCCTATTACAAGTAGAGGTAACTATCATGCTCTCTATACCAGAAGTATTAGCCTGTTCAAGTAAGTTTAATTTAGCCTCTTCACTTAAGCTAAAAGGACCGCGAATTTCGGCATCAGCTTTCTTGTAGCTTAAGCCAATTGCGTAAAACGTTGTGCTTTTTGAGATGTGATATTGTTTCATAAATCTAACGGTAGCAAAAATAATAGCTATAAAAGCTTAAAAACAACGCTAAAAGAACTATTAATATCGTTTGTGGATTTTTTGCGTTGTTTTTTTAATAAACTCTTTTAAAGTCCTTATATTTGCTTAGTAAATAAGTGTTTTTGCTGTTTTAGTTTAGAACAAATCTAAATAAGAAGAAGATGATTCCAGAAAAAAAAATTAACAAAAGTGTCGCTAAAGGTTTTTTTGTTGAGACTCTTGCAGATGATGGTGTTTTTATTTTAACTCATCAAAATGAAACACAGGAAGTTAAGGTTATAGAACGCGAGATTGATAGTAGTTTTATTCAGTTTCATTTTTGTGTAAAAGGAGATGCTCAATTTTTATTTAATAATGGTAATTACACTTTAAATCTAACTGAAGAAACATCTTTATTGTTGTACAATCCACAACGAGATTTACCTATTCACCTTGAAGTTAAACCAAAATCATGGTTGGTTTCTGTTATTATTTCTATTAAAAAATTTCATGGTTTGTTTTCGCAAGAAGCAAATTATATTACGTTTTTAAGTGAAGATAATCGAGACAAAAAGTATTATAAAGACGGAAAAATATCACCATCTATGGCAATTGCATTAAACCAATTGGTGAATTACAATCTTAACCATAGTATAAGAAATATCTATTTTAAGGCCAAAGCCTACGAGGTTTTAAGCTTGTATTTTAATAGAAGCGAAGATGCAGATATTGAGCAATGTCCATTTTTAGTAGATGAGTCTAATGTAATAAAAATAAGAAAGGCTAAAGATATCGTGATTTCTAGAATGGCAGAGCCACCTACTCTACAAGAATTAGCAAACGAAATTGGTTTAACACTCAAGAAATTAAAAGAAGGATTTAAACAAATTTATGGAGATTCTGTTTTTAGTTTTTTATTAGATTATAAAATGGAGGTTGCAAGAAAACTCCTAGAGTCTGGTGTTCACAATGTAAACGAAGTTGGCTTAAAATTAGGCTATAGTACTTCTAGTCACTTTATTGCTGCTTTTAAGAAAAAGTATGGAACAACACCTAAAAAGTATGTGCAATCTTTGAGTTAAAAGTTTTGGGTAAGAAATACAATTGCGAAAATCCAACCTAAATATAGAATAGTATAACTTACAGAATACAGAATACAGAATACAGAATACAGAATAGATATGCTGATATTTCCTTTTGTAGTATTTGCATTATTAAAGACCAACTTTAAGGCTCTAAAACACACCCAATATAACATTAAGACAATTATAAAGAGGCTAAACCAAAAAGCAAACTCTAATGCAACTATTAATACTACTAAAAAAATACTCATAACTACCCAAAGTATAATAGATACTATCAAGCCGCTAATGCCCTCACCAATATCTAGAGAAGGTAAGTCTGGGAATTGGCCAGAATTAGATAGGTAATTACCAATTTTATAACTTTTAAACTTTGGAAAATTATCTAATAACTTGACTCCTTTATAAAGTCCATAGGTAATGAATAGTAAATATATTTAATTCGTTGAAACTTTAAGTAAAATATAGAAATTTAACTTGTTTCTAACATAACCAATGTTTCAATCTATAGATTAATATAATTTAGTATCGTATTTTTGTAAAAAACTTAACATGATATTTCTATACTAACAGAAACTTTAGAGTTTTAGTAATAGAAACAAAAAAGAAATAAGATTCTCGCTTACTCGGGAAAATATATATGAAAGGAGCACTGCTTGTAAACTTAGGGTCACCAGAAAGCCCAGAACCTAAAGATGTAAAAAAATATTTAGGCGAATTTTTAATGGATGAGCGCGTAATAGATGTACCGCTTTGGGCTAGAACACTACTTGTAAAAGGTATTATTTTAAATACAAGACCAAAAGCTTCTGCAAAAGCTTACAAAAAAATCTGGTGGGAAAATGGTTCGCCATTAATAGTATTGTCAGAGGCTTTACAAGAAAAAGTACAAGAAGAAGTTGCACTTCCTGTGGCATTAGCCATGCGTTATGGAAGTATGACCATAAAAAAAGGATTACAGGAATTGGTAGATAAAGGATGTGACGAAGTGTTTTTAATTCCGTTATATCCACAATTTGCTATGGCTACTACAGAAACCATTTTGGTTTTAGCAGAAGAGATCAGAGCACAGTTTTTTCCTGCCCTGAAAATAGATTCTCTTCCTGCCTTCTATAACAATCCAGAGTATATTAAAGTTTTAGCAAATAGCATAAAAGCCGATTTAAAAGGTAAAGATTACGAACACTTATTATTCTCTTATCATGGTGTCCCAGAAAGGCATATTCGTAAAAGTGACATTACAAAATCGCACTGTAAACCAAATGATAAAGAAAACTGCGTGTGTTGCAAAACACCTAGCAAAGCACACGAATTTTGTTATAAACACCAATGTAAAGAAGTCACGCGTTTAGTTGGTGAATATTTAAAATTAGAACCAGACACCTATTCAACCTCTTTTCAATCTCGATTAGGATTCGATCCATGGTTACAGCCTTATACAGATAGAACTATAGAGCGTTTAGGAAAAAAAGGAATTAAAAAAATGGCAATAGCAACTCCAGCTTTTGTTAGCGATTGTTTAGAAACTTTAGAAGAAATAGCGATGGAAGGTGAAGAAATCTTCCATGAAGTAGGAGGGAAAGAGTTTACTACAATTCCTTGTTTAAACACTAATAAAGAATGGGTTACACTATTAGCAAAATGGATTAACGAGTGGTTTACTGCAAAAGCAGAAGCATAGAAATGGAATACTATTATTACATAAAAGCACTACATCTTATTTTTGTAATTACCTGGTTTGCAGGTTTGTTTTACATACCAAGACTATTTGTGTATCAAATTGAAGCCTCCCAAAAACCGTCTCCAGAAAAAGAAATATTAGGAAAACAATTAAAATTAATGGCAAAACGTTTGTGGTCAATAATAGCTTGGCCATCAGCTATTTTAGCAGTTTTTTTTGGTGTAATATTACTCTATTTAAATCCCTTTCTTTTGCAAAGTAGCTGGATGCAGGTAAAGCTTGGTTTTATTGTTTTACTTATTCTCTACCATATTCAAACCCATGTTTACTTTAAACAATTACAAAAGGACGTAGTAAAAAAATCTTCAAATTTTATGCGTATCTGGAATGAAGGCGCAACATTTATTCTCTTTGCAGTTATCTTTTTAGTGCTATTAAAAAGTGCATTTAATTGGATTTTTGGTGTTTTAGGAATTTTTATTTTAGGCTTTTTACTTATGTTAGGGTTTAAAATTTACAAAGACATTAGAAATAAAAATCCAGAAGCATAGTTTTTGGGCGTTACCTAAAGGTCGTGTTTTACACTATATCTTTTTTTGCATAAATGCAACAAAAAAAAGGATGCCGTTTCAACCACTAACGCAAAATAATGGTGCGATTATTGTTATATTTATAAAAATTATAATCTATGAGAGCCCTGTTAAAAACAGTGATTATTTTCTTTACCTCTAAAAGCACACCATAAATACTTGAAAATTAAGAAGAAACAAGAAAAAAAGCTAAACGTACAAAAAGAAAAAAGCATTAGAAAAACGACATGAAATTAAAAAAACTGTCATTACGAACCAGAATATTCATTGCCATGATATTACTGGTATTGTTGTCTTCAATATTAATAGCAGCAGTAGCAATCTATCAATATAACGAAGAAACCCAAGATTACCACAAACAACGTTTAGATAGAAAAGAGACTGCTATTATTAGAAGCTTAGACTTTGTTATTCGTGAAACAACATTTCCAGTAATTACAGAAAATGTTCCGCTTATTTTTAAAACTAAAATCTACGAAGTTGCAGAAGTACATAATATTCAAATAAACTTATACGATTTAGAAGGCTCTTTACTTATTTCTTCTAAAGCAGATATTAAACAAGAAGTAACAGAAAAATGTTTAGAACCAAACGTTTTAAATACACTATCTAACACTGCAGAGCATCGTTTTGAAGAACGAAGAGTAGAAGACAACGAAACCTTTAGATCTTCCTATCGTTACATTACAGATCCAAAATATAAAGATTTAGCAATCATTAATTTACCTTATTTAGAAAATGACGATTTTCTTGCCAAAGAGCTAAACGAATTTTTAGAACGATTAACTTATACTTCTCTAGTAGTTATGTTAATGGCAGTAATATTAGCATTCTTTTTATCTAGATATATCACCAAGCCTATAAAAGCTATTAGTGAAAAAATGAGTGCTACACGACTAGAAAAACGTAACGAAAAAATTATAATTCAAGATACAAGCGAAGAAATAGCCACACTTGTAGATTCTTATAATAGTATGATTGATGATTTAGAGGAAAGTGCAGTACAATTAGCCACAAGCGAGCGTGAACAAGCTTGGAGAGAAATGGCAAAACAAGTAGCACATGAAATTAAAAATCCACTTACACCAATGCGATTAAGTGTACAGAGTTTTCAACGTAAATTTAATCCTGAAGATGAAAATATTCATCAAAAAGTAGATGAATACTCGAAAACTTTAATCCAACAAATAGATACCATGAGTTCTATTGCAAGTGCGTTTTCAAACTTTGCAAAAATGCCAGCTCAACAAAACGAAATGCTAAATGTTGTTGAGGTTGTAGATTTAACACTAGATATTTTTAATGAAGACTACATTACATTTCAATCTGATAGAAAAGAAATTATAGCAAAATTTGATAGAACTCAACTTATTCGTGTAATCACTAATTTAATTAAAAACGGAATTCAGGCCATTCCTCAAGAAAGACAACCAGAGATTATTGTAAACGTCTCACAAGAGCACAACAGCGTAAAGATCAAAGTATCAGATAACGGAATAGGAATAAGCGATGAGAATAAGCCTAAGGTTTTTGAACCAAAATTTACTACAAAATCAAGTGGTATGGGACTAGGCTTAGCAATGGTAAAAAATATTATGGAAACATACGGAGGAACAATTACCTTTGTATCGCAAAAAGATAAAGGCACAACTTTTACTGTAGCATTTCCTAAAAACTAAACTCTTGTGTTAAGCAGGAATTCATTTTAAAGAATAAAAAAATTAACAATGACTTACGAAAACATCCTTTCAGCATCTCAAAACGGTATAACAACCATAACTATAAATAGACCATCAAAATTAAACGCTTTAAATAAAGCAACTATAGAAGAGTTGCATCAAGCTTTTAAAGTTGCTAATACAGATCCAGAGGTAAAAGTCATAATCATTACAGGAAGTGGTGAAAAAGCATTTGTAGCTGGTGCAGATATTAGTGAGTTTGCAAACTTTAATATAGAAAATGGAGGTAAGCTAGCAGCAAAAGGACAAGAACTACTATTCGATTTTGTAGAGAATTTAAATACACCAGTAATTGCAGCTGTAAATGGTTTTGCACTTGGTGGTGGATTGGAGTTAGCAATGGCTGCTCATTTTAGGTTAGCTAGCGATAATGCAAAAATGGGATTACCAGAAGTATCTTTAGGTGTTATTCCTGGATATGGTGGTACACAACGTTTACCACAATTAGTAGGTAAAGGTCGTACCATGGAAATGGTAATGACAGCAGGAATGATTGATGCACAAACCGCTAAAGATTACGGTTTAGTTAATCATGTTGTTGAGCAAGAGGAGTTAATGCCTCTAGCTTTAAAAATAGCCAGCAAGATTATACGAAATTCTTCAGTAGCTATTAGTAAAGCTATTAAAGCAGTAAACGCTAATTATAAAGATGGTGTTAATGGTTACGAAACAGAGATAGAGCAGTTTGGAGATTGTTTTGGTACCGAAGATTTTAAAGAAGGTACAACAGCGTTTTTACAAAAGCGTAAGGCTGAGTTTCCGGGGAAATAAAGTTGTATTTTAATTTTACACTAAAATAAAGACAGTGTAAGAAAAGTAGACTGCTATCTTTATTACCTTTCACCATCACACTCAGCAAAAAACTGTCTTAAAAAAGCGACCATATAATCATGGCGTTTTTCAGCTATTTTTTTACCAGAAACAGTATTCATCTTATCTTTTAAAAGTAATAATTTCCCATAAAAATGATTAATTGTTGGCGCAGTAGAGGCTTTATATTCGGCTTTTGTTAGATTAAGATTTGGCTTAATATCTGGATTGTAAATAGCTCTGTTTTTAAAGCCTCCATAATTAAAAGCGCGTGCAATACCAATTGCTCCAAGCGCATCTAATCTATCTGCATCTTGAACAACTTGTAATTCTATAGAATTAAAATTAGTTGTGTTTCCAATATTAAAACTATAAGAAATGTTTTCTATAATTTTTATAACATGTTCTATAATTATAGAATCTACGTTTTGTTCAAATAGAAATTTTCTTGCTTTTTTAGGTCCAATAGTGTCGTCTCCACCATAAAATTTGCTGTCTGCAATATCATGTAACAAAGCAGCTAAAGCTACAATTCCTGTATTTACAGTTTCGCCTTTAGCAATTAACATAGCGTTATTATAAACACGTTCAATATGAAACCAATCGTGCCCACCTTCAGCTTCTACTAATTCTTTTTTTACAAATATTTTGGTAGTTTCAATTAAGGTATTACTATTCATTAATGTCTTTTTTTATGGTAGTTTCAATGTAAGAAAGTAATGCTTCAGTAGAATTAAAATCAATTGCTTTTACAGGTTTATGTGCTTTAAAAGTTAAGTGATTACCTATTCCCATAGGAAATTTACCGTATCGTAAAGTTTCCCATGAATTATTAATGGTAACAGGAACAATAACTGCACTAGGAATATATTTAATAAGTGTTTCTAGACCTTTAGTTTGAAATGGTTTTGGCTTACCGTCTCGACTTCTTGTGCCTTCTGGAAAAATAACTGCTGCACGATTATTAGACTCTATGTAATCTGAAAAATTTCTAATTGCAATAATAGCCTGTCTTGGGTTTTTGCGTTCTATTAAGACAGAGCCACCATGACGTAAATTATAAGAGACACTTGGTATGCCTTTTCCTAATTCTTTTTTACTTACAAATTTTACATGGTGTTTTCTAAAATACCACATAATTGGCGGAATATCTGCCATGCTTTGGTGATTAGACACAATTATTACTGGTAGTGAATTCTCTATTTTATATGTGTTTATATAGGTGTAACTGTTTCCTAAAAGATGATGACAACGCATTAAAAAAAACTGTAATATATCTACACTTTTTTTGTGAGCAGTGTACCCAAAAAGATTAAAACATAACCACTGTATTGGATGAAATATTAGCAAGAACAATCCAAAAAAAAGGAAATAAAAGCAGGTTAATGGATAGGCTATAAGTTTTCTCATTTTAATAAAAATCTATAGTCCAAAAATATAAAAACCACGTTTAACAAACGTGGTTTTTATATAATACTTAGTTTAAAACAAACAAGATGTGTTGTTTTATGATGCCTTTTAGCAGTGCTCGTTATAAGCATCCATAAGGTTTTCTGCAATTAATTCTGCAGGACGGCCTTCAATATGGTGACGCTCTAACATATGTACTAATTCTCCATTTTTAAATAAGGCCATACTTGGCGAGCTTGGAGGAAAAGGTATCATATGAGCACGTGCTCTATCTGTAGCTTCTCTATCTACACCTGCAAATACAGTTACAATATTACTTGGTTTTTTGTCGTTTTTTAAACTCATTTTAGCACCTGGTCTAGCATTTGCTGCAGCACAACCACAAACAGAGTTTACAACTACTAAAGTTGTTCCTTCTTTCTTTATTGCTTGGTCAACAGACTCTACTGTATTTAATGCTTCAAAACCTGCGTTAGTTAAATCTTCGCTCATAGGTTTTACTAATTCTGCTGGATACATATCTTTTAAAATTTTATATTATTATATTATTCATGCAAAGTTAATCAAAAACTGTGCAATTATTATTATTGCATTCTCTTATAACACTTATGGTGCCATAAGGTCAGGTTATAGTTGCTTGCTATAAGTTAAGTTTTCGAAATGATTTTGTCTTTAATCACTCAGGATGTCTTCATGTATATAAAGTATATGTAATACTTAAGGATTTACTAGAAAATAGACGTAACAAAACAAAGGTGATGGCTACTAACAAAGCATTATATTTACATTTCTAAAATAAAAGTAATAAATGAACGGATTAAAATGGATTGGTGCCACTTTAGGTTGGTCTTTTGGAGGACCAATAGGTGCAATAATAGGTTTAGCAATTGGAAGTATTGGCGATGCTTTTGCATCAGGTAAAGGAGGTTTTACCTTGGGACAAGGTGATAACCCTTTTAATAGACAACGTCAAAAACAACAAGGTAGAAGACAGCAAAATTCAAGGCCAAATTATAGAACCCAGCAACAACGTCGTGATCAAACAACCTCTGGAGATTTTGAGGTAAGCTTGCTTGTTTTAGCTTCTGTTGTTATTAAATCAGATGGAAAACAAGATCAAAGAGAATTAGATTTTGTACGCAAACAATTTGTTAGCATGTATGGAAAAGACAAGGCTAATAAAGCTTTCGATTTATTTAAAAGAGTAAGTCAACAAACCATTCCTTTACGTCAAGTTTGTATGCAAATACAGCGTATGATGGATCATTCTTCTAGATTACAACTCATGCACTTTTTATTTGGTATTGCCAAAGCAGATAGTATGGTGACTGAAGATGAAGAAAGGCAAATATTTACTATTGCTGGTTACCTTGGTATAAGTTCTCGCGATTATAATAGTATAAAAGCTATGTTTTATAATAGCAGTAATAATGCCTATAAAATTTTAGAGATTACCAAAGCTGCTTCTATAGACGAAATTAAAAAAGCTTACCGAACCATGGCTAAAAAATACCATCCTGATAAAGTTGAATACCTAGGTGAGGAATACAAAAAAGGAGCAGAGGATAAATTTAAGCAGGTACAAAAAGCTTATGAGCAACTGCAAAAAGAACGTAGGTTTTAAATGAAATACATCTTAATTATTCTTATTTTGTTTAGTATTTCATCCTATTCTAAGGATTGTAAGTATGAAGAATATTATAAATTAGTTGATTTAGCAGAAAAACAATCTAATAAAAAAGAGTATAAATTTTAAAAAAGCATTTTTAAAAGTAGATTTTCCATTAGGTCGAGATTTAGGAAACGCCTTATTAATTGCAAGTAAGGTTAAGGATGAATCTTGGGCAAATGAAATTTCAATAAAACTTGCAAAAGGAGGTGTTCCAATTAGATATTTTACAAAACTTAATAAAATGAGTTGGTATAAGGACTTTAAATTAAATTTCAATAATTATATCGTTTATTATAAAGAAAATTTTAATCAAGAATTAAAAGACAGATGGATTAGTCTAATTTTAAAGGACAAGTTTTTTAATTGGGAAAGGTGTCACGCCTATAGAGAAGGAAGAATTAAAATAACAATAGAAGAACTAGTTACAGAGGCTTCTGAAATTTCAAAAGAGTTTGAGAATATTATTGAACGCTATGGTTTTCCACATGAACATCAAATGGGTTATCTCTACATTCAAGGTCAAAATAGGGTTTCAGATTATAGAATGGACGTTGTGATAATACATATTTATCAAAGAGGCGAAACTATTTATGAGAATGATATAGATAAGTTTGTTTGCGATGGAAACTTAAGATCAAATAAAAATATTACAAAAGAATCTATAGGCTTTTGGTATGGTATTGGATTGAAAAATGTAATGACAAAATTTTATAACAGATACAGTAAAGATTAACCTCTAAACAAAAAGAAATCGTCTTTCATATCTTCAATTTGAGAGTCTTCGTTTGTAATAATATAATCTATCGCTTTAGAGGTAAAAGCATCTCCTTTTTTGGTTAGAGATACAATATTCTTTTCAACTACTATCATATTATTTTTAAGCGCTAACTCAAGAACTGTTTTTGCTCTTACTTTTTGCCAATTAATATGTTCACGAAGGTGGTTTACATGTCTTTCCTCTAACTCGTTATGGTTTTTTAAGTGCAATAAAAAAGTTAATAATGACACTTCGGTACGTTGTTGTTTTTCGCGATATAAAACAGCAATTATACCTTTACTTGGCGCAAATAAATATACGATTAAGAATAATAAGCCTAACATTGTTGTTATAGAACCAGCAATTGATGCATCTAGCCAATGTGCAAACCAATAACCAGAAATGGCACTTAAAACACCAAAGCTAATAGCTAGCGCTAACATTTTTTTTAAATCTGTGGTTAAAAGGTAGGCAGCTGCAGCAGGAGCGATCATTAAAGCTACTACTAAAATAGCACCAACAGCATCAAAAGCACCTACAGTTGTAACCGAAGCCACACTCATTAATCCATAATGAATAATTACAGGTGAAAATCCTAAAGATGCTGCTAAACCAGCATCGAAAGTGCTTATTTTTAATTCCTTAAAAAAAGCAATTAATAAGGTAATGGTAATTAATAAAATAACACCAATAACCCATAATGCTTTTGGCCCAACATCTATTCCTGAAATAAGTAGCCTATCGAAAGGTGCAAATGCTAATTCACCAAGTAAAACAGCGTCGACATCTAAATGCACATCGTTAGCATTTTTTGCAATTAAAATAACACCAATACTAAACAAGGCAGGAAACACTAAACCAATGGCTGTGTCTTCTTTAACAAGCCCTGTTTTTTGAATATACTCCACTAAAACTACTGTAATAATACCAGTAACAGCTGCTAGTAAAATAAGCAAAGGTGAGTTGAGGTCTTGTGTAATAAAAAAACCAATTACTATTCCTGGTAAAATTGAATGACTAATGGCATCGCTAATCATTGCCATTTTTCTAAGCACTAAAAAAGTGCCAGGAATAGCGCATGCAATAGCAACTAAACTTGCAATAAGCTGTATTTCTATTTGAGCGCTATTCATCTTCTTCGGTTTTTTTTGAGTATAAATTTGCAGCAGTTTCAAAACCAACCTTAGTTAGACTCCACATATTACCATTTATTTCTACATAGTTTTTCTCTACTAATTTTTGAAGTGTTGAACGTGTATAACCTTGAAAGTTATTAAGTAAGACAATAGCATGTGGATGTGAAATATTGTTGTGTGTTTCTGCAATATTATGCATAAACGCCAATGTTTTGTGAAGCTCTAGATCTCTACGGTTTCTTATAAAACGAATTTGGTTAAATAATAAGCCTCGACTTGGAGAAAACACAAACGAAAAGAACACAAACACTGAAGCTACTAAAACAATAACAGGTCCTGTAGAAAGGTTAGTTTGACTAGCACTTATTGCAGTACCAAAAACACCAGAACAAGCACCAAAAATAGCTGCTAAAAAAACCATAGTTGCTAAACTATTTGTCCATTGTCTTGCCGCAGCAGCTGGAGCTAAAAGCATGGCACTCATTAAAACAACACCTACTGTTTGTAAGCCTAAAACAATAGCTAAAACTATAAAACAAGTTATTAAAATATCGATAAACTTAGTGTTAAAACCAAGTGTTTTAGCGTAATCTGCATCAAATAATAGAATTTTAAATTCTTTCCAAAAAAGGAGTAATACAAATAAACATAAACCAGTTACAATCGCCATTAACCATACATCGCTCTCTACTAATGTAGCGGCTTGTCCAAATAAATATTTATCCAACCCAGCTTGATTTGCATTAGGTTGTTTTTGAATAAAAGTTAGCAAGAGCATACCAAAACCAAAAAATAAAGACAGAATTAAACCAAATGCGGTATCACTTTTTAAATGTGTTTTCTTTACTATACTTCGAATCCAAAACGTTCCAATTAAACCACTAACTAAAGCACCAAAAAGCAGCGTATTCGTGTCTTTTGCACCAGTAATTAAAAAAGCAATAGCAATACCAGGTAATGCTGCATGCGAAATTGCATCTCCTAGTAAACTTTGTTTTCTAAGAACAGCAAAGCTACCCAACATACCTGTTACAGCACCTAAAACAGCTGTTCCAAGTGTTATGGTTCTTAGTGTGTAGTCTGAGAAAACTAATGAAAAATAGTCTTGAAAATCCATTATTCTTGAACACTTACTTTAAAGTTAATACCATAGGTTTTTGTTAGATTATCATCGTTAAAAATATCTTTTACAGGTCCTGTAGCTATTTTTTTCACATTTAAAAAAGTTACCCAATCAAAATATTCTGGTACAGTTTGCAAATCGTGATGAACGACAATTACTGTTTTACCTGCTTTTCGTAATTCTTTTAAAATATTAATTATAGCAATTTCGGTAGTTGCATCAACACCTTGAAAAGGTTCATCCATAAAATAGATTGATGCATTTTGTACCAAAGCACGTGCTAAAAAAACACGTTGTTGTTGTCCACCAGATAATTGGCTAATTTGTCTGCTTTTAAAAGCCAGCATACCTACTTTTTCTAAAGCTTCTAACGCTGCTTTCTTCTCCTTTTGTCCTGGTCTTTTTATCCAGCCTAAGCTACCATAAGTTCCCATCATGACAACGTCTAGAGCTGTAGTTGGAAAATCCCAATCTACACTTCCTTTTTGTGGTACGTAGGCGACTAATTGTCTTTGTTTATGATATGGTTTACCATAAATAGAAACGCTTCCTGCAATAGGTTTTAAAATACCAAGAATAGCTTTTATAAGAGTCGATTTTCCTGCCCCATTTGGCCCCACAATAGCCATTAAAACACCTTCTGGAATTTCTAAATCAATATCCCAAAGTACTGGTTTGTAGTTGTAAGCTACTGTAAGGTCGTCTACTTTAACTGCTATTTTAGATTTCATTAATTCCTTTTTTTGTCAGTTCGAGTGATTCTGAGTTTTTCTTTCAGAATAGTATCGAGATCTTTTTTGATGACTTCTAGATACAATTTGTTCGTGCTTCACAAATCACTCGAAATGTCATTACTCTATAATATTTTTGTAGTTGCAATTCTATATCGCTAACTTGATTGCAACTTTAAATTTACTTTAGCGCCTTAACAATCGTATTCACATTATACTCAAACATACCAACATACGTACCTTCTAAAGTGCCTGTATTTCCAAGCGCATCAGAATATAATGTACCACCAATTACAACATCGTGACCTTTAGATTTTACAGCTGCTTGTAACGCTTCAATTGTACGTTTTGGCACAGAACTTTCTACAAAAATAGCTTTTACTTTATTTTCAATAATAAAAGCCGCTAGTTTTTGTACATCTTGAACACCAGCTTCGGTTGCTGTGCTCAACCCTTGTAATCCAACAACGTTAAAACTATAATTTTTGCCAAAATAATTAAAGGCATCGTGAGCAGTCACTAAAATTCTTTTTTCCTTAGCAAGTGTTTCGATTGTACTTAATACGTTTTGTTGCAAAGTTTCTAATTTATCTAAAAAAACTTTTTCGTTTTCTGAAAAACGTGATGCATTTTCTGGATTTTTTTCAGATAAAACAGAAGTCACTTTTTTTGTAAATTGTTTAAAATACTCAATATTAAACCAAACGTGAGGATCGTAATTTGAAGCAAAATAATCTGAACCTATTAATGTACTTTTATCTATTTCTTCAGCCAAAGCAATAGGTGTTTTAGTTTTACTTCCCATTTTTTCGAAAACCTCAACCAACTTGCCTTCTAGATGCAAACCGTTATAGAAAATAATATCTGCATTTACCAATTTAGTAACATCGCCTTCGCTTGCTTTGTATAAGTGTGGATCGACACCACTTCCCATTAATCCTTGAATATTTACTAAATCGCCTCCAATATTTTTAACCAAATCGGTAATCATAGTTGTAGTCGTAACAACGTTTAATTTACCGTTGTCTTGCTTTGCTTTGTTTTTACAGGCAAGAAGAGTGAGCGCTACAACCAATATAAGTATTGTTTTTTTCATTATAAAATTTTTAATTTTTAAGATTTTGGTATTCTAAAACTAAATCCAGCACTTATTAAAATATCTTGACCTTTAGTAATGCTCGAACCTACTGTTGCATCTAATTGAAAATTGTTAGAAACTAAATAAGTAAATCCTACATCCCAAAGGTGGTTTGCTTTCTTGTTTTCGGGAGCATCACCATATACTTCTATATAAGCGCCAAGTTTATTTGTTAAACTATGTCCATAAGCTAGCGAGTATATGTAAGCTGCTTCAGAGCTATCATTTTCCCATGCAGCACCTAAATTGTAAGATAAACTTGAGTTTTCATTTAAGGTGTGAGCAAAAGAAAACCTAAAGTCTACTCCAGTATTTTCTGGTCTTATGTCATTATTTACTAAAAAAGGCAGGTTTAAATGTCCTAAAAACCCAATTTCTGGTATTACACCATTCTCTTCTACAATAGTTGTTTTAAATCCTAAAAGTAATGGCGAAAAACTAGTAGCCGAAGTAATTTCAGTACCATTAAACTTTGTTTTACTATCTGTAAAATTGTAACCTAATCTTAGTTCAAAATTATCAAGTAAGCCATATCTCACCAACATGGTATTGTAGGTAAAATCTTCTGTTTTAATATTGTTTTCTTCAAAACTTTCATAAAAAGCTCCAGTTTCAAATTGTAAGAAACCTTTAGGTATTGCTGTTGGAGATTCGGTTGCGTCTGGTCTATCTGTTATTAATGGACCCAAAGATGAATCTTCTTGAGCGTATAATAAAGACGTACTTATAATGCTTAGAATAAGCGTTACGCTTTTTAACTCTTTAATTAATTTCATTAGCATAAATAATTTTTGAAAAATCTTCATTAAGAAGAATCGTGTTGTTATTAATTGATATTTGAGTCATTTTATTTTTATTAAACTGCTTAGTAACTAAAACAGTATTTCCATATTTAAGTCCATTTTGAGCACAAAAATCAAAAAATTCTTTATCATCACTCATTAAACGAGAGATGGTGTAGCTTTTACCTTCTTGAGTATTTGCTAAACTTATAGAAACATCAACTGTTGTAATTTTACCATTTATATTTGGAATAGGATCTCCATGAGGATCAAACTTAGGATTACCAAGGTATTCACTAATTTTATTTGCTAAAAAATTTGAAGTTTCATGTTCTAGTAATTCTGCCTCACGATGAATATCATGTAAAGACATATCGAAAGTTTTATACAAAAAAGCTTCCCAAAGTCTATGTTTTCTAACAATATTTAAAGCCATTTTCTCTCCTTTATCGGTAAGTTTTAAAGCTTTATATTTTTCGTAATTAAGTAAGTGTTTAGTTGCTAATTTTTTAGCCATATCTGTTGCGGCAGCATTACTAATCCCTAATTTTTTTGCAATATTACCTGGCTTAGTATCATTACTCTCATTATTGTTATTCTTGTAAATGGCTTTTACAAAATTTTCTACAGCTACAGACATTTCTAATACCTTTAATTAATTTTTAAGCTTACTTAAATTTTTTACAAATCTAACTAAAATTTTTAATACTACTAACTTTCGTAAGATTTAAGTTATATTTAGTCTTTAAGGTTTATAAAAATGAAAAAAATACTATTTATAGTCACACTACTATTTGTTTTTGTGGTTTCTGCCCAAGATTCAACTGAGGTAAAAGCGCAGACACCTAAAATTATTTCTAAATTAATGTTTGGAAAAACGATAGCAGTGGATAATTTGGAGTTTAAATTTGTAACCTTAGAAAGTGATTCGCGTTGCCCAAAAGGTGTACAATGTGTTAGGGCTGGAGAAGCTATTGTTTTAATAGATGTTTTTAAAAACGGAACGAAGATTGAGCAAAAACGATTAATATTTTCTCCAAATGCTCAACTACAAAATTCGCTAGGAAACTTATTTTCTTCTAAAAAAATAAAAGTTACAGGATTCAACATTGCGCCATATCCAGAATATAGAAATAAAATTAAACCAAAGGATTATTTTATACAGCTAGATATAAGGGAGTAATTAAATGTAATAATATATTATGAGACCCTTTTTTAAAAGGTTTTTTTAATGACAACCACAATCGCTTGTTCCACAAGCTTTTTTAGATTTCTTTTTCCAGAAATATTTCTTAACTAAAAAGCCAACAGCTAGAGTTAATATTATAAAAATAATGATATTTTGAAGTATTATATTCATTTATTTCAAAAATTGGTAGGCAATTAAACCAGCAATATATGCAATAGCAGTCATTATTGTAAATTGATAAACTGGCCATTTCCAGCTGTTTGTTTCCCGTTTTACAATTGCCAATGTACTCATGCATTGCATTGCAAAGGCATAAAATAAAAGCAGCGAAATTCCAGAGGCGAAATTAAATAATGGACCACCAAGAATTGGGTTTACTTCTCCTGCCATTCTGTTTTTTATGGTTTCTTCGTCATCACTTCCTACACTATAGATTGTTGCTAAAGTACCAACAAAAACTTCTCTTGCTGCAAAAGAGCTAATTAAAGCAACACCAATTTTCCAATCGTAACCTAATGGTCTAATGGCTGGTTCGATAGCTCTTCCAGTAATACCTATAAAAGAATGTTCGAGTTTATGAGATGCTATTTTTTGTTCTAACTCTACTTCATTTAAGTTGTCTTTAGCATATTTTGTTATAATAATATTTTCAGCATTATTAAATTGATCACCTGGGCCATAAGAAGCCAATACCCATAATACAATTGAAATGGCTAAAATTATTTTTCCAGCACCAAAAATAAAAGCCTTTGTTTTTTCTAAAACTGTAAGTGCTACATTTTTTAAAAGAGGTACTTTATAGTTTGGCATTTCAACAACAAAAAAGGTTTTACTCTTAATCTTCAGTATCTTATTTAAAATCCATGCAGAACCTACAGCAGCACCAAAGCCTATAAGATAAAGTAACATTAGTGTTAATGCTTGATAGCTTAAACCTAGTATTCTGCCTTCAGGAATTACAAGAGAAATAATAATTAAATACACAGGCAACCTAGCCGAACATGTTGTAAAAGGTGTTACTAAAATGGTAATTAAGCGTTCTTTCCAACTTTCTATATTTCTAGTAGCCATTATTGCAGGAATAGCACAAGCTGTTCCAGAAATTAATGGTACAATACTTTTACCACTTAACCCAAAACGTCGCATTATTCTATCCATTAAAAACACAACACGACTCATGTAGCCACTTTCTTCTAGTATTGCAATAAATAGGAAAAGAAAGGCTATTTGTGGAATAAAAATAACAATTCCTCCTAGTCCAGATATGATACCTTCTGCAACTAAATCGGTTACTTTGCCACCACCTGGAAATGTTGCTTTTACCCAATTACTTAGAGATGCAAATGAAGAGTCTATCCAGTCCATTGGTATACTAGACCAATCGTATATGGCTTGAAAAATTGTTAAAAGGATTAGAAAGAAAATTAAATAGCCCCAAATTTTATGAGTAAGAATACGATCTAATTTCGCACGAACATCTGTTGCTTGTGAAGCATCGATGGTTTGCCCTTTTTTAAGAACATTATTTATAAATTGGTATCTTTTTATAGTTTCTTTTTGCTGAAGCCTTTTTAGGTCTCCTTTTGCTTTAGTTTTAAAGCTAGATATGGCTTCAACTTTTTTTCTATCTGTTTTTCCAAAGTTTACATCTTGAGTTATTACAAGCCATAATTTATAAAGTAACTGATTAGGAAAAGCCTTGCGAAGACTATTAAAATAGGCCACATCGATTTCTGAAGCGTTTAAACAAGGTTTTGTAGATAAGTCTTTATAGTTGCTAATTTGCTGTTTCAAATTATCGATACCTTCATTTTTTCTCGTACTAATAACAGCAATTTTGGTTTCTAACTCTTGTTCTAGGTATTTAAGATCTAGTGTTATACCTTTTCTTTTCATTCTATCTGCCATATTAACAACTAATAGGCAAGGAATCTCAAGGTCTTTTATTTGTGTAAAAAGGAGTAAGTTTCGTTTTAAATTTTCTACATCACTTACAACAACTGCAACATCTGGAAAGTCTTTATCATTTCTGTTCAATAACAATTCGATTACTACATTTTCGTCTAAAGAAGATACATTTAAACTATAAGTTCCAGGTAAATCTATAATATGGGCTTTAACTCCACGTGGCAATTTACATATGCCTTCTTTTTTTTCTACTGTAATACCAGGATAGTTACCAACTTGTTGGTTTAAACCTGTTAAGGCATTAAACACAGATGTTTTACCAGTGTTTGGGTTACCAATTAGCGCTACGTTTATTTGCTTACTCATTTATCAAGTCTATTAAAATATGAATAGCAGTTTCTTTTCTAATAGCAAGATGGCTTCCATTAATGTTAAGATATAATGGATCAGAAAAAGGAGCAACCTGAACTAACTCAACTAAATTCCCTGGAAGACAACCCATTTCAAGTAGTTTTAATGGTATTAATTCTGATGAAACATCGATAATTAAACCTTTTTCTCCTCGTTTTAAATGTGCTAATGTGTATTGCAAGCTTATTTAGATTGATTTTAAAGAAGCAAAAGTAAGTGAAAAAACTTAAGCTAAAAAATTGAAGTTAAAGAAAGCGCTATTTCTCCATGCGTTTTAATTTTTTAATGTCTTCAAGCAATTGAGAAATAGCTTCAGAATCTGTACCATCATAAAACCCGCGAATTTGACGTTTCTTATCAATAAGCATAAAATTTTCTGTATGTATCATATCAAACTGGTCTCCATTACCATCAGCTTTTACAGCTAAGTAACTTTTTCTAGCAAGTTCATAAATTTGTTTTTTATCACCTGTTACTAGATTCCATTTAGCATCATTAACACCTTTGTTAATTCCATATTTTTTTAGTTGCTGAACACTATCAATGGTAGGAGTTACAGAGTGAGAAAGAAGCATTACTTCTTCATCATTTATAATCTCCTTTTGTATGTTCTTCATATTATCTGTCATAATAGGACATATAGTCTGACAGGTTGTAAAAAAGAAATCTGCAACGTAAATTTTATTTGCATAATTATCTTGTGTAACTGTCTTTCCGTTTTGGTTAGTAAGACTAAAGTCTGCAATTTTATGATATTTTTTTACGTGTTGAATAGTACTGTCAACCAAAGTAGTTTCAACGTTATTTGGTTGGTAGATTGGTAAGGGTTTTTCAACATTTAATATAATGTAAATGATATAGATTATTATTGCTGAAAGGAAAAAAAACCCAATGGCAAATTTTTTGTAATCTTTAAAAAAAGAAAGCATAAAAATTAAATTTGAATCAATATTTTACAAAAATACAACGCAAACACTTGGCAAACCATTTTTTTGGGTCATAAAATGATGTTAAAACGTAAAGCATTATAACAATAGCTTTTTAAACTAAGTGTAAATACTTACTTTTGGGAGTTATAAATATGAATAGATAAATTACATGGGAATTATTATACAAATCTCTCAGTTTCTACTGGGACTTTCATTATTAATCATACTTCACGAGCTTGGGCATTTTATACCAGCAAAATTATTTGGAACTAGAGTAGAGAAATTCTATTTATTTTTTGATGTGAAATTTTCACTTTTTAAGAAAAAAATAGGTGATACCGTTTATGGAATAGGTTGGTTACCTCTTGGAGGTTACGTGAAAATTGCTGGAATGATTGACGAAAGCATGGATACTGAAGCTATGGCTGAAGAACCTAAACCTTGGGAGTTTAGATCTAAGCCAGCTTGGCAACGTTTAATTATTATGCTTGGTGGAGTTATAGTCAACTTTATTTTAGCCTATGTTATTTATTTTTTCTTATCCTTTGTTTATGGAGATAGTCATATAGATGCTGCAACAATCCAAGATGGTTATTTAGTTGAAAATCCATTGTTAACAGATTTAGGTTTCAAAACAGGAGACAATATTACTAAAGTTGGTGAATATAATGTTGAGAACTACTCAGACATAAAAGGAAATTTTATTGGAGCAAAGACCATAACTTTAAAAAGAGATGGTGTAGAGCAAACAATTAAAATGCCTATAAATTTCTTAGGGCAGTTTTCAGATAGTAAAAGAAGAGATTTGTTCGAGATGCGATATCCTATGATAGTTTCTCATATTCCCGATACTTCTTTTAATAAATCTATAAATTTAAAAAAAGGAGATGTTATTAGAACTATTGGAGATAAGGAATTAAAATACTTAGATCAAATAGAGCCAATATTAAATGAATATAAAGGGCAAGAAGTTGAAATAACTTTTTTAAGAGAAGATAAATTAATTTCAGAGAAACTTAAAGTTAGTAGTGATGCAAAATTAGGGATTGTTTATTTTGGAGGTGCTGTACCAAAAACAATGCAGAAACTAGGCTATTATAAAATGAAGACTAAAACTTACACCTTTGCAGAGAGCTTTGGAGGTGGTTACAATAAGTTTACAGGACAAATAGATAAATACTTTGGGCAACTTAAAGAAATTGGTAATCCAAGTACAGGAGCATATAAAGGTGTAGGTGGGTTTTATGCTATATTAAATGTATTTCCAGATTATTGGGATTGGCAAACGTTTTGGAGTATTACAGCCTTTTTATCTATAATGCTAGGTGTCCTTAACTTGTTGCCAATACCAGCTTTAGATGGAGGTCATGTTATGTTTTTAATCTACGAAATGATATCTGGACGCAAACCAAGCGATAAGTTTATGGAGTATGCACAAACCGTAGGATTCTTTATTTTGATAGCTTTAGTACTTTTTGCCAACGGAAATGACATTTTTAAAGCAATTTTTAAATAAAAATTTAATTATTGTTTTGTAGAATATAAAAAACAATTTATATTTGCGCTCGCAACAGCGAAAACACTCCTCTTTAGCTCAGTTGGTTAGAGCATCTGACTGTTAATCAGAGGGTCCTTAGTTCGAGCCTAAGAAGAGGAGCCAGTTATAAAGCCTTTACAGAGATGTAAGGGCTTTTTTTATGCTTATACATTAACCCAAATTTAGTGAAAAAAAGCATCCACTGGCAGTTTACTGGCAGTAAATAGACAGTTGTTTTTGCTTCTTTAGGAAAACCACTATTCAAGCTTAAAGTTTAATAGGGTGTATGTTTGTGATTGAAGGCTAATCACAAAAATCATCAAATAAGCCTCTTAAAGAATCATCCATTAATTTTCCTTTTCTAGCTAAAAAGGGATTTAAAACTAATACTTTTTTTAAATCTTTTCTACTCTTTAAAATACACTCACGAATTATCTTGTGTTTAATTAATTTTCTAATGTAATATCTTGATTGCTGCGTAGATTTTTTAATTTCTTTAGACAAGCGTTTAGCATTAAACGGCTGTTTGTCTGAATTCATGCAGATATTGTAATTCATTTTTAGGTTTTGAGTCAATATAATAAATGCACCTAATGTATTAGAATCAATTCCACTTGATAACATACATTTCAGTCTATCATCATCAAAAATAAAATAACGCTTACTATTAAAAATTAAACCATCATCATCAGCTGCAGTATAAAGGTTGGAGTTATTAGGCTCAAATAATTCACCTGTAGATTTGTCTAAGATTGAGTAACGTTTGGAGTCTAGTTTGTTAAACTTTGTCTTTTTTTTCATAATTATTGAATTTATAGTTTCATAAACCACACATAAATGAAAAAATACTTTCATTAATTTTTTACTAAAAGGGACCTAACTTGCTTTATTTCAATTAATTATGATGTTTCCTTGATTTCTTTCTATTATTATATTTAGCCTTTTAATTTGCAGTTTACTTAATGCAAAAGTCTGAATTAATAAGAGGTTGTCATAAAATAGCAATGAATAGTTTTCAACGCATTATTAACGTAATTTTAATAATCTGTATATTAAAAGCTCTATGCTTCCTACTGATCTGCTCCCCAGCTAAATTTTAAAAGGTGCGTCACCCCCTGTGTGGTTGGCCAAATAAGCCCATTTCATTGACTCAAACCCTGTTTTGTAAATTAGAGCACCTAATAATATTAATATAGCTATCATCAAATATTTTTAATTAACTTTATTGTAGAATTTGATTATTTATTACAATACATTCTTACAAAAATGACAGCAATAATATACATAGGAGTTTTGTTTCTTCTAATCTTATTATGTACAATAGTCCTAAATATTTACAGGCGTCATAAAAATCAAGAATTAATTGAAACCGTAACTTCATTAAGAAGGGGTACAAACTCTGAGCTTAGTTTAATTCTTAAGCTCTTAAAAAGTGGTGTAAATTCTAAAACAATCTTTCATGATTTAATTATAAAAAAGGGAAATGGTAAGTTTTCACAAGCTGACATAGTGTTGGCAACAACTCAAGGGATTGTTGTAATTGAAGTTAAAGATTACGGAGGTTGGATATTTGGAAATGGCAATCAAACCAATTGGACACAGATTATGGCTTATGGAAAAAACAAATACCGTTTTTATAATCCAATAAAGCAAGTAAACAGTCAAATTTTAAGCTTAAAGGACAGCTTAAAGCAGTTTGAGAAAATCCCATTCTTTTCAATAATTGTATTTTATGGAGATTGTGAGTTAAAAGAAATTAATTATGTACCAGAAAGTACAATGATTGTGAGGCCTCACAGAATATTAGAAGCCCTAAACTCAATAAAGGTCAATAATGAACCAGCCCCATATGAAAATAAACAAGCGGTAGTTGATACTTTAAAAAACGCTGTAATAAATGGAGCAAATAAGGATTATCAAAAACAGCATATTGATAATATCAAAAACACTACAGGAAAACACAGAATTCTAGATTAAATAAAACTAAACCATAGGCATATCTTCTTCTTTTAATTCAGCTATTTCTAAACCTCTTAAGTAGGTTAAATATACATTTCCTATATTTGAGTATGAGGAAAATATTTCATTTTTTTTTAAAAGCAGTGTTAAGACCTTTTTTACCTTCAGGGGCAAAAGTTTCTTTATTTAAA
>NZ_JASJHV010000043.1:0-3808 GCF_037625555.1 Lacinutrix sp. | reverse complement strand
TAAAACCCAAACGATAACCAAAAAAAGGTCTTCAGTGAAGATTGAAGATAGAAGTATGAAGAATGAAGATAGAAAAAAGAAGATAGAAGTAGAAGTTAAAGTAGAAGCTGTAAAGCCTTATCAAACAGAAAACTTTGATCTCGCTTGGAATAATTGGAAAGAGTATAAGCGTTTAGAGCTTGGCTTTAATTACAAAACTATTCACAGCGAACAAGCAGCTCTTACACAACTAGGAAACAAGACCACAAGCGAACAACACGCAATCGATTCAATTAACAACGCAATGGCAAAGGGATGGAAAGGAATCTATCCAGAAAAAGAATTAACAAATGGAAGCAAGAAAAATAGTAAAAATGGACAGCAGTATTCAGAAGACTTCCTCCAAGAAGTTGTTACAGGATTACAATCCATCTAACTGCATGAGTCATGCTGGAAAAATGATTACTGTCGCAGATGCAATAAACTCTAAAGCACCAACCTTAGCGAGTTTTAAAAGAGATCAAAGCAAAGAGTTTACAGTTAATTTTGTAATGGTTTGGCTGGTTTATTTAAACAACATTTTAAACCTTAACAAGCCAATGAGCGAAGAACAAGTCAGACTCTGTGCTGGGATGATTGTAGAAGAGTTCTACATGCTTAAAATATCTGACTTAACCCTTTTGTTTAAGCGTATCATTTCAGGCTCTTATGGAGAGTTCTACGAACGCTTAGGGATTGATAAGATACTCAAGTTCTTTAGGGCTTACTTAGAAGAACGCTATGACGAAGCATCTAGGATGTCTCAGCAAGTCCACAACGATAGGCAAAGCGATGACACATTTAACTTCAGCAATAACATGAGGCGTAAACATTACATTAAAAAATAGTCAAGAGGTTAAGTAAAACGATTTAATACTTTTTAAGAAGGGAATTACAAAGATGTAGTTCCTTTTTTTATTTCTACTTGCACCCAAATAAAACAAAGTTTTTTATGTATTTGTATAATAAATTGTTGCATTTGTGATATAAATTGTATACTTTTATACAAACAACAAAAATTTGTTTAAGAAAAGATATCAAAATAAGTACGGAGCTGTCAAGCAAACATACAACGGCAGATCCTATCACAGCAAGAAAGAAGCTGCCTATGCTATGGAGCTACACATGCGAGAGCTTGGGGGTGAAATTACAGAAATAATCCCACAGTACCCCTTGCGCTTATATGTAAATGGAAAAAAGATCTGTAATTACTTTATGGATTTTAAGATAACCCTAGCCGATGGAACTGTCGAGCTAATAGAAGTCAAAGGGTTTGAGACTGATGTCTGGAGACTTAAATGGAAATTAACTGAAGCACTACTAGAAGAACTAGAGCCAGGTGCAAAACTAGTATTAGTAAAATGACAAAAGAAGAACTGACAACGATTGACATGACAACAACAGACTATTTAATTTTTGCCATAGCAATAGGATTGCTTTCTTATGCTGTCTATAAATCATTTACAGACGATTATTAAATCAATGATTAAATCTAGTAAAAAGTTTGTAACACCAACGTTAGAAGAAGCTAACAGAAGGATTATTAATTACGAGAATGAGATTGCGTACTGTGATAGAATTATTGAATCGCTATACGAATATATAATCGAAGTTAAATTGACAAAAATAAAAACAAATAAAATCCTTGACGAGATTAAATTATGGAAAAAAAGACGTGACAATTATTTTTATCATGTAAATACTTTGTGCCTATGAAGTCAGTAACAATAACTAACAAAGTTAAGAACGGAAGGCTTAACGAAAACCAAAGCGTTGTAAAAGCTCTAAAGAACTTTGAAGGCAAAATTATTGAGATAGTTATAAGGCTTAAAAAAAAGAATAGATCAATAAGCCAGAACTCTTACTACTGGGCTGTAATTATACCAGTAACTATTCAAGCCATTGCAGATGAATGGGGAGAACATTGGGATAGAGAAAAAGCTCATGACTTTTATAAAATGCATTTCCTACAATACGAAATAGTGACAAACGATAACAAAATAATTAAAGCCCCAAAGTCTACCACAGAAAACAACACACATGACCAGGAAGTATTCCACAAGCAATGCAGAGATTTTATTAAGGAATACTTTAACGTAGATATACCCCTACCAAATGAAAACATAAAATTTGAGTAATGGAAATAGTTAGTAATTGCTGTACTGCAACCCAATGGTATGAAACAGATATATGTAGCCAATGTTTAGAACACGCAGAATTTACAAAGATAGATACAAAGAAATGATAGTAGTAATTCGAGAATACTACTTAAAATAAGCATATTGCTTAAAACTTTACTATAATAGACATTAACCAAATAATTCACTAAAATAAAATAAATGTATATAAATATAGAACTAAAACCAACTGAAAGAAAAGACTACTTTAAATTCTTAATCAATGGGGTTAAGCTAGGAGAATGGGAACGAAGCGAACTAAGACACTTAATAGAAACAATAGATAATAAAATATAATGGATAAATACTCAACAATTATGAAGATCTCGCTTAGGATGTTTAATAAACTACCTAACGAATTAACGCAAGAAGAAAAAGACAAAGTAATTAATATATACCATGACTTTTACTAGAAGGTTTTATAAAAAAAAGTAAAAATGTTTATATAATAATAGTATGCATTAAAAAAACATAAATAAACAATAAACACAATATAATAAAAATGCCATTTGAAAAGGGTAATTCATACGGAAATAGAAAGGGGCGGCCTAAGGGAGCTGATAATAAGATCACTAAAGAGATTAAAGATATACTCCAGGAAGTTGTGTTTAATGCTGAGGAAATAAGCAAAGTATATAATGGATTAGATCCCCATCAAAAAGCTGAATTTATGGTGCGAATGGCGCGCTATGTAACCCCAGAGCAAAAGGCTATTAATTTAGGCGTAAATCAATTTATTGAACAACCATTATTTTTAGATGTTTCAGAAGACGACAGCTATACAGAAAATTCAGAAGCTTTCCAAACGGATTAGAGTAGTTCAAGGAGGAACTTCAGCATCTAAGACCTTTGGAATATTAGCCATGCTTATAGACTACTCTATTAAACACCCTAAGACAGAAACATCAGTAGTAGCTGAATCCATTCCACACTTAAGACGTGGGGCTATAAGAGACTTTAGAAAGATCATGCAGATGACTGGTCGCTGGTATGCAGAGCGATTCAATAGAACCCTACTTACATACACTTTTAGCAATGGCTCAACAATAGAGTTTTTTAGTGCTGACTCAGAAGCAAAGCTAAGAGGTGCTAGACGTGACATCTGTTACATCAATGAAGCTAATAATATAGCTGGAGGCTTTGATTCCTACCTACAGTTAGCTGTAAGGACTTTAAAACATATTTATATAGACTTTAACCCAAGTGCTGAGTTCTGGGCGCATACAGAGCTTAAAAACGACTTAGAAGCTGAATGGTTAATTCTTACATACAAAGACAATGAAGCTGCTCCTGAAGCTGCTGTAAGCGAAATACTAAAGGCTAAGGCTAAAGCTAACAAAGGGAATGAGTATTGGGCTAATTGGTATCGTGTTTATGGAGAGGGTTTAACAGGCATACTACAAGGGGCTGTATATACCAACTGGAAAGTCGGAAGCTTTAAAGAAGTATCTAAGCCAGTCTACGGACAAGATTTTGGATTTAGCAATGATCCAACAACATTAATAAAAACATGTATAGATAGAGATAACAAGATAATCTATTTACAAGAATGTTTCTACAAGAAATCTTTAACTGCTAGTGAGATATATATACTAAATAAAAAGTTTGCTGGA
>NZ_JASJHV010000042.1:0-3605 GCF_037625555.1 Lacinutrix sp. | reverse complement strand
ATAATAAATGAATATGATAATGCTATACGTTACAATGATTTTGTTGTAAGAGAAATTATTGAAAAAGTTAAGAGCAAAAACGAAAACAGTTACGTTTTATATTTTTCAGATCATGGAGACGAAGTTTTTGATACTATTGATTTTGTTGGACATAACGAATACCATGGAACAAAGCCAATGTATGAAGTTCCTTTTGTAGTTTGGTTTTCTAAAAAGTATAAGCAAACAAATCCAGAACTATTTAATATTGAAAACATACACCAAAGACCCTATCTATTAGAAGATTTTATTCATAGTTTTTCTAATATTAGTAATATTACTTTTGATAAATATGAAACTGAAAAGAGTATATTTAGTAATAAATTTTCTATAAAGAAAAGATTAATAAAGAAAGGAGAGGATTATGACAAAAGGTAAAAAGAAAATAGTTTTAACAGTTGTGTTTCTTTTTGGGTTCTTCTTTTTTTATAGATATAGTCCAAGACGTGTTGAGTTTTTAGGGCATTTTAATAAAGTTTTTGCTCACAGAGTAAATAGTTTAGAAAAACAGAAACAAGCATTAAATTATTTTGAGGGAATCGAGGTAGATTTAGTATACTTAAAAAACAAAAATGTTTTAGATGTTAATCATCCACCTTCAGCATCAATTAATTTAACTTTCGAAACTTATTTAGCACAAATAGATTCTAATCACTTCCCGTTTTTATGGCTAGATATTAAAGGTCTTGATGCAACAAATAGTGATTCAATATTATTAAAATTAAACACACTGTTTGAGTCAAGAAAGTATCCCAAAAACAAGGTCTTAATAGAAACACTCTCACCAGAAGCCTTACCTAAATTTATTGAAGCAGGTTATAAAGCAAGTTATTATTTTAAATCTAACCTATACAAGCTACCTAAAGAAGATTTAATTACAGAGATAAACGCTATACAAATTATTCTAGACCAACAACCAGAAATAGGAATTTCATCTAATTATGAAAACTATGAATTAATGAAAACCTATTTCCCAAATAAAACTAAATACCTTTGGGCTGTAACATCTTTTTATAATTTTAAATATTTTAAGGTTAGAGACGCATTAGAAGATAATAACGTTGCTGTAGTTTTAACTAAATTTAGAAGTTTATATGGTAATCGTTAATAGGTATTCTGTTATTTTATAATATTCATGATTATGAGTATTCAAAAGTAGTTATATTTACGATTGCTATTTTTTAATATTAAACCTTAGGATAAAGATTTAAGTTATTCGTTTTATAAAAAAAACATATTCTATAATAAATAGATGATAAGAGACATAAAAACTAATTTAAAAGCATTAATGCGTTTAACTCTAATTATGAGTTTTCCTTTTTTTGTGATTATGTTTTTAGGATTTTTTTAATTCCAGAAACGCATCTTTATTTAAGAGAACTAGGAGCAGTTTTTTTAATAACAGCAATATTTACTGGTGCTATTTTATTGTTTAATAACTTTGAATTAAAGATAGTTTTATTTTTATGCTTTCAATTTCTATTGTCTTTTTTTGTAGCCTTTAAATTCTTTTTTTATTATAATTTTGGTGTTAGGCCAACAGCTTCAGTAATTTTTATAATTTTTGAGACTAATGCGACAGAGGCTTCAGAGTTTTTAACTAATTACTTCGATTTTAATAGTATTGTTATATTTATACTAACTTTTATTGCTTTTGCATCGTTAGTTTTAATATTGTTTACTAAATCAAGTTTCTTTTCATTTCTTAAATTAAAAAAACTGTCTTTATTATTTAAGATTTGTATAATTTCACTAATACTATTTAGTTGTTATCTTTTAAAACGATCGTTTTCAGAGCAGAGTATTATATTAACCTTATCGAAATCTATAGAAGAATATAATATTGCTAAAGACTATTACAAAGCAAACTTAGCAAAGCCTTACAATACCTCAATAAAAATTAATGCTAAAACCGAAAAACCACAAGTTGGTATTGTAATAATTGGAGAATCTACATCTAGATGGCATATGGGACTTTATGGTTAATAATAGAGAAACAAACCCAATACTGTCTAAAATGAAAGATGAGCTTTATGTCTTTAATGATGTTATTGCGTCTGATGTCATGACAATTAGATCGCTAGAAAAGGTGTTAACACTTTCAAATTATAATAATCCTAAAGCTGAGAACAATTTTTCAGTTATTCAATTAGCCAATACTGCTGGTTTCGATACGTTTTGGATTTCTAACCAGCAACCTGTTGGTTTTACAGAAAGTACACCAACAATAATTGCCACAGCAGCAAAGCATAAACAGTTTTTAGCCACAGATAGTTACATGTATTCAATTTATGATGAAGCACTACTACCTGAAATTAAGAAGGCCTTAAAAGAAACAGGAGAGCGTAAGCTTATTTTCGTGCATTTAATTGGTACACATAGAACGTATAAGAAACGTTACCCAGAAAATTTTAGCTATTTTGAAGGTATAAATGAACGTACAAAAATTAAAACAGAATATTCGAAGACTAAAGTAAACGAATACGATAACGCTGTAAAGTATAATGATTTGGTAGTTAGTAATATTATTAATCTAGTAAAAGAACAAGAAAATAACAGTTTTGTGCTTTACTTTTCAGATCATGGAGATGATGTATTCGATACTCAAGATTTTGTTGGACACCATACTCATAAAGGCTCTAAGCCAATGTTTGATATTCCATTCTTGTCTTGGTTTTCTAAAGATTATTTAGCAGCTAATAAAAGAATAGACACTTTAAAAACATATAGTAATAGAAAGTACAATACTGAAGATTTTATTTATAGTTTTTCTGATATTATCGATGTAAAATTTAAAGGTTTCGATGCCAAAAGAAGCATTTTTAATTCAGATTTTAAAGAGCATAAACGTTTAATAAAAGATAGTTTAGATTATGATGCTTGGAAAACAACAAATGCTTCAGATGAAGATTAACAATGAATTATCTTTAAAAGATACAACAGTTATTAAAGGTATTGGAATACTATTGATTGTTTGTCATAATTTTTTGCATTGGATAAAACCAATGTTAGGAGAAAACGAATTTAGTTTTATCCCAAAATTTGCACAAAATTTTATAGATGGTTTAGGTAGTAATCCAGGTAATTTTCTTCAGTATCTTGTTGCTTTTGCAGGACATTACGGCATACATTTATTTGTTTTTATTAGTGGTTATGGACTAACAAAACGCTATATAAACTCTGATGTTTGTTATTTAGATTTTATAAAAAAACGAATTACAAAACTTTATCCTGTTTTTGCAATTGCATTATTTGCATTATTTCTATACAACTATTTAATCTTTAAAATGGAATTTAATAGTGATGTAGCTATAGATTTTTTAACAAGATTTACACTTGTTGCGAATTTAATCCCTAAAGAAGTCTTTGTTCTTAATGGTCCATTTTGGTTCTATTCTATGATTGTACAATTGTATTTGCTATTTCCATTATTACTTATTTTACAGAAGAAAAACGCTTATCTTCTGTATCTTATTAGCTTAGTGTTTTTTGTTTTAATAAGCAATTATCAGAACTAAACTTTAGTTTATATTATAATTTTATTGGACACATGCCAGTATTTGTTT
>NZ_JASJHV010000041.1:0-23975 GCF_037625555.1 Lacinutrix sp. | reverse complement strand
GTTAAATCTAAAATATTTACTTTAACAACATCACTTTTAGATTTGTGTATAATGTTTACAAACTCATTTGCTGGATTTGGATACATATTAAACAAAGAATTATGACTGTATTCATTAAGCCCTAAAACAGCATTATTTAATTTGTAAATAAATACATCTGCACTGTTTGGGTTAGCACTCATATTAAAAACAGCATCACTAGAATAAGTGTTGTGAAGAGTTGTTTCATTTGTATTTAGTGTTTTTATAATACTGAAAATTAATCAATATAATTGAGCCTATAAAATTAACCTATTTATAATCTGAATGCCATTGAAATCAACTCAATAATTTTCAATACTTTTGTTTTACAAATTTTTAAAAATTCCGCTTGACGTCAAAAAATAATATTTTAAATGAAAAACACAGCATTATCAGCAACACACGAAGCACTTGGTGCTAAAATGGTACCATTTGCAGGTTATAATATGCCAGTTCAATATGATGGTGTAAACATAGAACACGAAGCAGTAAGAGCAGATTGTGGTGTTTTTGATGTGTCTCATATGGGAGAGTTTTTAATTGAAGGTCCAAACGCTTTGGCCTTAATACAAAAAGTATCTAGTAATGATGCTTCTAAATTAACCGTTGGAAAAGCACAATATTCTTGTTTACCTAATGATGATTGTGGTATTGTAGACGATTTAATAATTTATAAACTTAAAGAAGAGCAATATTTATTAGTGGTTAATGCTAGTAATATAGAAAAGGATTGGAACTGGATATCATCTAAAAACGATGTTGGTGCAGAAATGAAAGATTTAAGCGAAGACTATTCGCTTTTAGCCATTCAAGGTCCAAATGCTATAGCAAAAATGCAAGCACTTTCTAGCCATGATTTATCAGAAATTAAATTTTACAATTTTGTAGTTGGAGATTTCGCAGGAATAGAGCATTCTATTATTTCGGCAACTGGTTATTCAGGAAGTGGTGGTTTTGAAATATATTGTAAAAACAGTGAAGTAAAACAAATTTGGGATAAAGTAACAGAAGCAGGAGCAAAACCAATAGGTCTTGCTGCACGAGATACCTTACGTCTTGAAATGGGATATTGCCTTTATGGAAACGATATAAACGATACTACATCGCCTTTAGAAGCTGGCTTAGGTTGGATTATAAAATTTACAAAGGACTTTACAAATTCTGATGCTTTAGAAGAACAAAAACGTCGTGGTGTAGAACGAAAATTAATTGCTTTCGAACTTGATGATCGTGGAATTCCAAGACAAGGATACGATATTGTAGATGGACAAGGTAAAAAAATAGGTGAAGTAACTTCTGGTACTATGAGTCCAATGCTAGGTAAAGGTATTGGTCTAGGTTATGTACCAATGGTATTTACAGATGTAAATAGCAAAATAAACATACAAATACGTAAAAATGCAGTACCAGCAACTGTTGTAAAGCTCCCTTTTTATAAAGTATAAATAAATTTATGGATGAATTCCAAGGTTTAATTGAAGACATTTACAAAAACCTTAAGTGTTGCAACACAAAAAGGCGTTGTAGCTTCTTATATTCCAGAATTAGCAAAACAAAACAATACTAGTTTTGGTATTTATGTGAAGCAAATAAACGGAAGTAATAATGCTGTTGGAGACTGGAATGTACCGTTTTTAATACAAAGTATCTCTAAGGTTTTAGCTTTGTCTAAAGCTATTATTTTTGAAGATAATAGTATATGGAATCGTGTAGATGTAGAAGCTTCTGGCAACCCATTTAATCACTTATCTTTATTAGAACAAGAAAACGGAATCCCTAGAAATCCATTTATTAATTCTGGCGCAATTGTAATTGCAGATATTTTAGTAACATATTTAGAAAACCCTAAAGAAGATTTTTTAAATTATGTTAGAGCTATTTCTGGAGATCAATCTATAAACTATAATCTAGACGTTGCTGCTTCAGAGCAACGAACAGGTTTTACAAATTATGCTACTGCAAACCTTTTAAAATCTTATAATAACCTTAAAAACGATGTAGATATCGTTCTCGATTTTTATTTTCATCAATGTGCTTTAGAGTTGACTTGCAAGCAAATTGCTAATGCATTTTATCTTTTATACAACAGAGGTGTTTGTATAAATAAAAAACAACACCTAACTTTAAGTCAAGTTAAAAGAATCAATGCTATTATGCTAACCTGTGGTTTTTATGATGAGGCTGTAGAATTTGCTTTCGAAGTTGGTTTGCCTGGAAAAAGTGGTGTTGGTGCTGGTATTGTTGCATTATTAACAAACGATTTTGTAATTGTTACTTGGGCTCCTGGTTTAAATAAAAAAGGGAATTCTCTTATAGGAATGCAAGCTTTAGAGCAATTTACTACCAAAACCAATCGTTCTATTTTTTAGTATATATTTTTAAAGTATTAAATGAAACAGGAAATAGACAAAAAACATCGCATCTTAGTTTTAGGAGCTAGTGGGTTTATAGGTGAAGCTATTTATAAAGAGCTTTGCTCTTATTTTAAAACCTACGGAACATACCGAACTAATAATTATAGTTTTGATAAAAACCAACATTATTTTCAATATGATATTGAAGAAGAAGATATTTTCGAGACTCTAGATATTATAAAACCTACAGTTATTGTCTCTGCGCTTCGTGGTAATTTTTCGGCTCAAATAATAGCACATGCACATATTTGCGAATATATTGTAGCTAATAATACTAAACTTCTATTTTTATCTTCAGCAAATGTTTTTGATGCTTATAGTAAATTTCCTAGTTACGAATTAGATAAAACCTTAAGCCATAGTATTTATGGGCATTTTAAAATTAAAATTGAAAACATGCTCTTACGTATTTCTAAAAAGCAAGTTGCAATTATTAGGTTACCAATGGTTTTTGGAGCACAATCGCCAAGAATTAAAGAAATTAAAGCGTTTTTAAAAGAAGGATTACCAATAAAAGTATTTCCTAATTTAATAATGAATGTTACAACAGACACAAAAGTAACACAACAAATTCATTATATTATTAATCGCAATAAATCTGGCATTTTTCATTTAGGAAGTAATGATTTAGTTCACCATAACGATTTCATAAAAGAAATTATAGAGACTTTAGGCAAATTTAAACCTTTCTTTATAAACGTTTATACAACTAATGAAGAACGTTACTTAGCTGTTTTAGCTAAAAACAATAAATTACCTAAACATCTACAATTACAAAGTGAGGAAATCTTTAAAGAACTAGAAGTTTAAAACGTAATACTGTTAATATTTAATCTTAAAAAAGGGATAGGAATTAGTGAAATTGTTTTAGCAATATTACTTTTATTTAATCTCTAGTAAATTGCGATTTAGTTTAAGTAACTTTACGGTATTCATTTTTTAAAAGTAACCTATGTACAGATTAATATTATTTTTAATACCTTTTATTTTAATAAGTTGCGATAAAGATAATAATCAAGTAGATGATCAATTTAGCTACCTAAACACTCCATTAACACATTTTGAATTAGGCTTTGAGTTAGACGAGCCTGATGTTATTTTAAATGACATTGCAACAGGAGAATTGGATGTGTTAATAAATTCTATATTGGTATCTAACAATGGTAATACAGAGCGAAAATTGGAGTTTGAACATATAGATAATACCAACAAAATATCTAAAATGTCATTTTTTCTTCCACACTATCAAAATTGCGAAAAAAACATTTATCAATTTTATTATAATTCTCAAAACCTAATTGACACTATTGTTTCTACTAGAAAAAATTTTTGTAATGAATTTGAAGTCCTAAAAACCTACACGTTTAATTATAATTTTAATGGTCTTTTAAAAAGTATCTTTATGTATAACGACTACTTTTTAGAAGAAAACTATTTTGGTTATTATCCTAATGGAAAAATAAAAGAAATATATAACGATCATCATGGTAGAGGTGTAGAATCTAGTTTTGGTTTACAAAAATTTTATTATGATGATACATTTAGTAATGTTATAAGATTAGAGACCTTTACTAACGCATCTCCAAGTTATACTTACAAATATTTTTATGATGATAATAAAAACCCATTTAAAAACACCTTTGTTGCTGTATCTGTATATATGCCGTTTTTTGGACCTGCTTATTTATCTAAAAATAACGTCATTAAAATAATTAAAAAAAATGAAAATAATATTCATGGTAATGAATTTACTGATGAATATATTTTTAACTTTTCTAGTCCAAATGTGCTAGATACCTATTATGAATTAGGAAACGGATTCGTTTATTTTGTAAATCAATAATATTAAAAACATAAAAAAAATGTCTAAACTATCAAATCAAGAAATAGAAAAACATCTAGAAAAATTACCAGAATGGGATTATGCAGATAACGCTATCCATACAGAATACGAATTCAATAATTTTAAAGATTGCTTTAGTGCAATGAGTAGAATTGCTTTTGAGTGCGAAGCCCTAAACCATCATCCAGATTGGTCTAATACCTACAACGTTTTAAATATTACTCTATCCACGCACGATGTTGGAGGTGTTACATTAAAAGATATTAAATTAGCATTAGCAATAGAAGGAATAGTAGAAGAGGAAGAAGATGAATAATCCTTTTTGTAGCTCAGCATTTTTTTTAAATTTGTAAAAAGTAAATAATAAATCAAATATCCGCTTTTGCGGAAATAAAAATATAACGTCTATGGGAAGAGCTTTTGAGTTCCGTAAAGCAAGAAAAATGAAACGTTGGTCCGCCATGAGTAAGGCATTTACTCGCATTGGTAAAGACATTGTAATGGCTGTTAAAGAAGGTGGTCCAGATCCAGACAGTAATTCTAGATTAAGAGCAGTAATACAAAATGCTAAGGCTGTTAACATGCCTAAAGATAATGTAGAACGTGCAATAAAGAAAGCCAGTGAAAAAGATCAAGGCGATTTTAAAGAAGTACTATTTGAAGGCTATGCATTGCATGGTATTGCTGTATTAGTAGAGACAGCTACAGACAATAATAACAGAACTGTAGCAAATGTAAGAAGCTATTTTAATAAATGTGATGGCAATCTTGGGACATCAGGATCTGTTGTATTTATGTTCGATTATACGTGTAACTTTAAAATAAAAGCAGAAGGTTTAGATTTGGAAGAACTAGAACTAGAGCTTATAGATTATGGTGTAGAAGAGATTTTTGAAGATACAGATGAAGATGAAAATGGAGAAGAGCAAACCTATATTCTTATTTATGCTCCTTTTGAAAGTTTTGGAAATATTCAATCGTATTTAGAAGATAATACATTAGAAATTATTTCTTCTGGTTTCGAGCGGATACCTCAAGTAACAAAAGCATTATCTAAAGAACAAGTAGAAGATGTAGAAAAGCTTTTAGAAAAACTAGAAGAAGATGACGATGTACAAAATGTATATCATACAATGGGAGAAACTGCAGAAGAATAGATAAAAACCATAAATATTAAAAACCGCTCTTATTCTATAATAACTTAGTTTAAGAGCGTTTTTATTTTACACTACAAAAACTAACACCTAATTAATAAAATGAAACATCCCTTTAAGCTTAGTAAAACAAATATTATATATGGCTTAATAGTTAGTTTTATAAGCGTTTTTTTAAACACAAAAATACGAGGCTTCAATAGTTTTTCTATAGGTTATAGTATTGGTACAATTCTAACCGTTATAGCTTTTCCTACCTTATTTGCTTTATTATTCTGGTATATTCTAGGTAGAAAAGAAAACGGTGGAACAACTACTTTTAATGTGGTGCTTTCTATTTTATTATTAAGTACGTTAGGACAAATTGGAAGGCTTTCTAAAGAATAACAAAAGCCTATAGAAGATATGGAAAAACGACATATCCAATTACAAAGAAAAAACACTAGCTCATCCAGATTCTACAGATAATAATTATCAAGAACTATCTTACAGTATAAAAAACGCTCTAGATGCTATTATTAAAACTACAAATGGCGAGACAAAAAAGCCTTTCTAGTTCTTAAAACTCATTTTAATAAAGCAGATAGTGTTAATATTTCATGGAATAATAGTTACAATAAATTTACAGACACAAGAATTTTAGATTTAACACTCTTAAATAATAAAGAAGAATTTAGCTATCAAAAACAAAAAACTATATAAACGAATCTAAAAGTTATAAGCTATCTATAGAAAATAGGTTCGCCTATCTAATGGATAAAACCAAAAACATAGATAAAAATAATAATGCTTACAAAGGTTTTATTAAAGGCCTAACAACTAAAGACGCTATACAAACACCTGTATTTATTACGTATATAGATGCACACATTAACTACGGGGAAAATATAAATGGAATTCTAGAACTTCTAGAAACAGATAATGGAAATTGGGAATATGATGGAGAATCCATTATTTTTAACTCTTTAAATAGTGAAAACAAATACAATACTTTATTTAATAATGCTATAGAAAATGAATACATTATTAATAAGCTTACTAAAGAGTTAGTAGAAATAATGTAGGGTAAAATTTAAGGATAAATTGAAGGTTAAAAATAATGATAAACAACAAATTTTGGAACACTATATCAGGCTATTATAAGTTTAGAATTATAACTGCTGGTATAATACTATTAATTATTATTTTATTTGCTATTGCTAATGCCATATTTAATTAAAACCAGATGCCTAAAAAACTCATTTTATTCTTTTTCTTATTAATAATGCTACAAAATGGGTTTGCCCAAAAAAGTAGAATAGTATATTTAAATACAGATAGTTTAACCATAACCAAAGAAGAATTTAAGGCTGCAAGCACCTATAAATTCTATATAGAGAAAACAAAAACCGATACTCTAACTATAAATATATTAAAGTCTAAAAGAGCCTATGGTTTTCTAGAAGAGAAGAATAAAACGTTAGTATTTTCTATTCTTAATGATATAACTACTGATTCTATAAATAGAAAGTCTTCTATTTTTATTCATAGTTATAGTGATAATAATAGAACATTAAAAAAAGCAAAAAACAACAATTGTTACTGGAGTTACATTAACCGTTATCCTAATAAGTTTACTTCTTTTTTATTAACTAACAATTCAATGCTTAAAAAGAAAAAGTTCCCTATACATACAGACGAGAAAAAAAGTATTGAAAATTTAATAAAAATAGTTAAGAATATTCTGGCTTCTTACCAATAACACCTTTGTAAAAAGCATGCATGAATTTAAAATCTTCTTCCACATTGTCTGTAGGATAAAAGGGCTCTGAAATTGTGTTTTGTTTATTTTTAAAATCTAAAGTAAACATAATAATAGGCACATTTGCCGTTTTGGCAATGTAGTAGAAACCTGTTTTCCATTCTTCTACTTTTTTTCTTTTGCCTTCAGGTGCTAGAGTTAATCTAAACTCATCATCTGTTTCAAATAGTTTTGCAATAGCTTTAACTTTATTTTGCCCAGAAGTTCTATCTAAAGCTCTACCTCCAATAGACCTAAAATACAATCCAAAAGGCCATTTAAATAATTCTTTTTTACCAACAAAATTTGTTTTAACACCAGCAGTTTTTCTTAATAAAACACCAATATAAAAGTCGTGCCAACTCGTATGAGGAACAGCAATTATTACAGATTTTTTAATAGTATCTTTAGAGAAATTAATGTTTCCTACTATTTTCCATCCTAGTAATTTAAAGTATATAAACTTGGCTAACCAACGCATATTACATTTTTTGGTAGAGTGCTTTTAGTTTCTCTCTTGTAATTGTTTTTTTCCATTGTTTACCAATAGCGTTTTCCCAAAGAGGTTCTAAACTTAAAGCAACATTAATCATGATATCTAACTCCTTGTCTAAAAGGTCTTTACATAAACCTTGAGGCAAAATAATATCATGCTTTTCTTTCATTTTTTTAAACAAAACAACACCTTTTGGATAATAGTCTTCTAAATGATCGAAAACAATACAGTTTCCTATACCGTGTTTTACACCTAATAAATAGCCTAAACCATAACTTAATGCATGAGCTACACCAACTTGAGAATAGGCAATACTCATTCCTCCATGCCAGCTTGCCATCATCAGTTTGTCTTGAGATTCTTGAGGACTTAAATTATCTTCAAGGAAAATTTCCTTACAAAGTGTAAAGGCTTTTTCTCCATATGTTTTACTAAAAGCATTTAAAAAAGTGCCATTTAAAGATTCTACACAATGTACAAAACAGTCCATTCCTGTATAGAACCACTGGTCTTTAGGTACATCTTTTGTTAATTCTGGATCTAGAACAACTTGATCGAATGGTGTGAAATCACTATTTATGCCTAACTTTCTTTCTGGACCTGTTAAAATTGTAGTTCTTGAAACTTCTGCTCCTGTTCCAGAAATTGTAGGTATTCCTACATGATATACAGCTGAGTTTTTAACAATATCCCAACCTTGATAGTTTTTAGAGTCTCCATCGTTAGTAAGCATTATAGAAACTGCTTTTGCAATATCTAACACGCTTCCTCCTCCAATTCCTATAATTCCAGAAGGCAATTCTTTATAATTAAGTATTATATGCTCTACAAGCTCATCTATTTGAGATGTTTTAGGTTCTTCTGCAGCAGAGACATAAATTAATTTATCGTCATAAGACAATGGTATTCTTGAAGTTAACCAAGCGTTACCTTTAAAAACATCGTCCACAAAATATATAAATGGTGCTATGGTATTTAACCTTTTAGGAGAAAGAATCTTTTCTAATTGATTAAAACTACCACGTCCAAATACTACTCTGGACACCATTGGAAAATTCTTATAACTCATTTAATTATTTGTAATTGTAAAATATTGTTTTCTAATTTAAAACTGAAATTACTTCACTTAAATTTTTAAGTGTTTTGTAACTTTTAGATTTATTAGCATTGACTTCTACTTCTTCATGAGCCCAAGTGGTATGAAAAGGAATATGAATTGCCTTTGCTCCTATTGCTACTAAAGGTAAAACATCAGACTTAAGCGAGTTTCCTATCATTAAAAAATCTTCAGGTTTAATATCTAAATGTTTTAGTAATCTACTATAATTTTCTTCTTTTTTGTCACTTAAAACTTCAATGTGATGAAAATAATCTAACAATCCAGACTTTTCAAGCTTACGTTCTTGGTCTAATAAATCGCCTTTTGTTGCAACAATTAATCTATATTTTCCAGATAATTTTTTAAGCACTTCTTCTACTCCATCTAATAATTCTACAGGCTTATTTATCATCTCTTTTCCAATTTCTAAAATCTCTAATATTGTTTTATTAGAAACAGTATTATTAGACAATTCTAAAGCCATTTCTACCATAGATAAAACAAAACCTTTTACACCGTAACCATAAACAGGAAGGTTTTTCATCTCCATTTTAAAGAGTTCTTGGTCTATTTTATTTTCAGTTTCAAATCTGCTTAATAATTTTGCAAACTTTGTTTCTGCATCACGAAAATAGGTTTCATTAACCCAAAGTGTATCATCAGCATCAAAACCGATAACTTTTATGTATTTGTAATTTGCTTCCAAAGTTTTTTTGCTTTTTCTAAATTTTCTGGAGTATCAATTTCTACACCTTGAACATTTGTTTCTACCATTTTTATACGCTTACCATACTCTAAATAGCGTATGCATTCTATTTTTTCTGAAGCCTCTAATACCAACATTGGTAAGCGGTAAAAATCTAAAAGTGCTTTTTTTCTAAAAGCATAAACGCCTTTATGCTTGTAATACTTTGTTTCTACAGTTTTATCTCTTGGAAAAGGTATTGGGCTGCGTGAAAAGTAAAGTGCAAAATCTTTCTGGTCTACAATTACTTTAACTGTATTAGGATTATTTATTTCTTCTAAATCTGTAATGTTTACCATTAAAGATGCTAAATCAACTTCCTTTTCGTCATCATTTTCGAAAACATGTATTAGTTTTCTTAGCGAATCTACTTCTGTAAAAGGTTCATCTCCTTGAACATTAACAACAATATCAACATCCATGAACTCTACAGCTTCTGCAATACGGTCGCTTCCACATTCATGCTCTTTAATACTCATCACTACTTTTCCACCAATGCTTTCAATTTCTTTAAAAATAATAGCACTATCTGTTACAACTACTACATAATCAAATAAATTAGTAGCAACTGTAGCCTCGTAAGTTCTGGTAATAACAGGTTTTCCTTCCAAATCTTGCATTAGCTTGCCTGGAAAACGAGAAGCACTGTAACGTGCTGGAATCATTGCAATTATTTTCATTTATAAAACTGAAGTATTTATACAATTATTGAACATTCAAAAATATAATTTTTTAATGTAAATTAAGCCTTGGCAGATTTAAACTTTTTATAAAGCTTAAATATAATGATTAAAATAATGATTACTAAAAATATTGCCACAATTGGGAATAGAATAGAAATAGCAGAAACCACTAAAGTTGTTCCTGTTTCTACAGTAGAAACAACAAGATTTGCTATACCACCTGTACTTACTGTAGATGCTAATCTAGTTGCGCTTGTTGTAACTGCAACTGCTGCTGCAGTTCCTCCTCCTGCTATTATTGCTAATGCCCAAGTAATTACAGGACTTAAATCTGCTACTGTAGATACCATTACTGCTGTTCCTGCAATAGCAGCAAGTGGTATTGCAGCAGAGTCTAATAGATTATCAACATAAGATATATAATAGGCAAAAATTTCTACTATAGTAGCCATACCTAAAATAATTAATGCAGAGAGGCTTCCTATCCATTGCTAAGATTCATTTAACTCCCAACCACCAAAATAGGCAGTTAAACTTAATGCAAATAATGGAACAAATACTCTAAAACCTACTGATGCAGCTAATCCTATTCCAAGACAAATACTAATTATGGTTTCCATTGTCATTATTTAATCTGTAATAAATTGTAAAGTATATAAATGTAAAGCTATTCTAATCAGTTTCAAAAAAATCATCTTTAAAACCTATTAAATACAGCTTTTCTTGTGCTCTAGTTACTGCTGTATAAAGCCATCTTAAATAATCGCGATTGATATCTTCTGGTAAATAGGGTTGTTCTACAAACACTGTATTCCATTGTCCACCTTGAGATTTGTGACACGTAATAGCATAAGAGAATTTAACTTGCAATGCATTAAAATGTTTATTGTCTTTAATTTTTAGAAACTTCTTATAGTTACTTGTCTCGTTTTCATAATCTTTTTGAACCTCTTGATAAAGCCTATTAGAATCTTCATAAGGTAAAGATGGTGTTTCTGCATTGATGGTATCCAGCATTACTAAGGTTTCAAAAGGCATCATTTTAGGATAATCAACCATTCTTATTTTAACTTCTGCAAAACGAAAACCATACAACTCTTTAATGCTAAATATTTCTAATACCTCTACAATATCTCCATTCGCAATAAATCCGGCTTCACTAGTTGGTTTTAACCAAAAGTAATTCTTCTTAACCACCATTAAATAATCGCCAGAAGACAATTCATTTTCATTAAATAAAATTCTGCTACGTATTTGTTGATTATATAAATTAGCACGTTTGTTACTACGAACAATAATTGCCATTTCTTCGTTTCCTAAAGTACTATACGAATCGTTTATGGCATCCATAATATCATAACCATCTACTAGCCTAATTATGTCTGGATAACCTTTAATATTAAATTGAAAGCTTTCGAAAAAAAAACTAGCAATGGTCTCTCTTAATAAGGTTGCATTCTCTAAAATTCCAGAATCTTGACCTTGACGCATAACTTCGTCTAGCTCCATTTTGGTAACGTCTTTATTATAAGTAAGACTTAAATTGGTTTCGTCTAATGCTGGACTTATATCTAGCTTTACTGGTGGTAATTGTGCTGTATCACCAATAAGAAGTAATTTGCATTTATGGCCTTGGTAGACATATTGAATTAAATCATCTAGTAAAGATCCATTTGTGTATAATTTTGAATCTGAAGGCGCATCTGGTATCATAGAAGCTTCATCAACAATAAAAATGGTGTTTTTATGCTTATTTGGTTGTAATACAAATTTTACGCCTCCTCCTTTTTCTTTTTTCGGAAAATATATTTTTTTATGTATTGTAAAGGCCTCTTTTTTAGAATAATTACTAATAACTTTTGCTGCTCTTCCTGTTGGTGCCATTAGTACTGCACTTTTTTTAGCATGCCATAAATTATTAACAATTGTACCAATAATGGTAGTTTTTCCTGTTCCTGCATATCCTTTTAATAAAAAAAGGTCATTATCATTATCTTTAAAAATAAATTCGGAAAGTTGTAATAATAATATATCTTGTTTTGCGGTTGGTTTAAACGGAAAATGCTGTTTTATAAGGGAATAAAATTGTGATGACGTCATTAAGCAAATAAGAATTTTAATAATAAATCAAAGATATAAATGATTTTTACTATTATTGGTTTTTACGAACAAAAAAAAATTGTAGATTTGCGTTAGACCATTAACTAAATAAATTAATAAAATCATGATAATAATTGGAGTAATAGTTGTAATTCTTCTTACTGTTGGAATTGTTTGGATAATAGACAAGTATATTCCTTCTAAATTAAAAGCACCATTAACTATCATACTTTGGATACTTATTTTTGTTTTAGGGTATTTTACCTTTATGTCTGTTTATAACGAAATTAAGTTTCACAATATTAAACAAGAACGTTATGCTGAAGTAATAGAGAAACTTGTAGATATTAGAGATTCTGAATTAGCATATAAAGAAGTTAAAGGAGATTTTACAGGTAGTTATGATAGCTTAGTTAAATTTATCGAAACTGGTAAGTTTGCTATTATAGAGCGAAGAGATTCTACAGTACTAGATGAAGAAAAAACAAAAGCTTATGGTGGTATTAAATATACTAAAGAGATAACAATTGTAGATACTTTAGATTTTGTTCCAGTAAGAGATTCTCTTTTCAAACAATCTAATCGTTATAAAACAATGATGAATATTCCTTTTGCAAAAGAAGGAACTAAGTTTGAATTAAAAGCAGGTGAAGTTGGAGAAGAAGACAAAAAACTTCCAGTTTTTGAAGCTGTAGCTTGGAAAAAAGATATTTTACACGATCAACCAAAAGATTTAGTAAAGAAAGAAGAAAGCGTATTTTCTGTAGAAGAAATTAATGGTGATGCCATTAAAATTGGCTCTATGGAAGAAGTTAAAGTAAATGGTAACTGGCCTAAAGTTTATGACCCAATTAAAAACTAATAATAAACATATAACACATAAAGTATTGTCCATTCAAATAAGTTTGAATGGACTTTCTTTTTGTATACTAAATGCTCTTGAGCATTCGGTTGTAAAAATTGAACATCTTATTTTTGATAAAAAAGCGACTCCTTACGAATTATTAGACGCTATTAAAGATGCTTTCAATACAAAAGAATGGTTAGATGATGGTTTTGATACTATTCAAGTAATACATGTAAACGATTTAGCGACTTTAGTACCTAAACCTCTATTTAACGAAGAAGCGATTGCAGATTATTTAAAACTTAATTCTAAAATTCTTAAAACCGATTTTATAACTTTCGATACCATAACAATAAACGACACCATTAACGTTTACGTTCCTTATGTAAATGTAAATAACTACATATACGATCGTTTTGGAAATTTTACCTACAAGCACTACTCTACCATTTTAATTGAAGAGATTTTATCTCAAGAAAAAAATGCAAAAGACAATAAGCTCTACATCCATGTAAATGCTACGCATTTTGAAATAATAGCAACAAAAGCAGGAAGCTTAACACTTTATAATGCTTTTGAATACCACACAGCAGAAGATTTTATATATTATGTATTATTTACAATAGAACAATTACAATTCAATCCAGAAGTAATTAAGACCGTATTGCTTGGAAATATTACTCTAAATAATGAGCTTTACAATATACTGTACAAATACGTAAGACATATTAGTTTTGGTAGCAGAGACCATTCTATTATAGTTGATGGCACAGAAAATAAACATTCAAATTTTACACTTTTAACTCGTTTTTAATGCGCATAATATCAGGAGAATTTAAAGGCAGAAAAATTACAGCTCCAAAAAAACTACCTATTAGGCCAACAACAGATATGGCTAAAGAATCGTTGTTTAATATTTTAAACAACCTTTATTATTTTGATGCAATTTCTGTATTAGAGTTATTTGCTGGCTCTGGAAACATTAGTTATGAGTTTGCATCTCGTGGTACAGAAAACATTACTTGCGTAGATCAAAATTTTGGGTGTATTAAATTTATAAATGAAACTGCAGAGAGTTTCGAGATGAATATACAAACCATAAAAAGTGATGTTTTTAAATTTTTAGAGCTTAGTAAAACAAAGGCAACCATAATTTTTGCCGATCCTCCTTATGATTTTTCAGTTGAAGCATTCTCTAAAATTCCAGAACTTGTATTTAAAAACAATTTATTAGAGGCTAATGGTCTATTAATAGTAGAGCACTCGAAACATACAGACATATCTCATCTAGAAAATTATAGCCATTCTAAAAGTTATGGTGGTAACATGTTTAGTTTCTATAAACTAACTAGTAGCGATGAAGAAGAATAAAATTTATAAATAGTAAATTTATATAAAAAACAAAGTCCTTTGAAATTTTCAAAGGACTTGTTTATTTAAGTAAATCTATAAGCCGGATTCTGTACTCTTGCGAGCCCTTATCATTTATCTACATGAGTTGTTACCAACACACTTTAGCTGCCTACCCTCTAGCTCGTGCGTGCACACTCAAACGCTAGTTTACATGACATTGCACCATATAGAGTTTACCTGGTTTCACTACAGCATAACCTGTACATACTTTCTGTTGCACTTTTCCTAACCTCACGGCTGGTGGCTGTTAACCACTATATTGCACTTTGGTGTCCAGACTTTCCTCATCTTATAAATAAGACGCGATAAGGCAATTTACTTACTTACAAAATTACAACAAACAAGTTTAGGTTTATAATTATGAGGCTTTAATTAAAAAAAAATTATTTTATTCAAGAATTTATTTAATGTTCGTTTAATGCGTTAATAAAAAATCGTTTTAATGTTTTTTATTAGATGTTAAACGAAGTTCTACTATTTTTTGGACAATGTCAAGCAATTTAAAAGTTGTTAATTATAGGATTTTGTTAATAAGTACTTTTAAATTTCGAATTCAAACTCTTGAATTCTAATCTTGTTTTTTAAATTTGTTATTCGTTAACGAAACACTTTTTAATAAAAATGGAACACTTTGTAGTATCAGCACGAAAGTACAGACCACAAACGTTTAACGACGTTGTTGGGCAAACTGCTATTACAACCACTTTACTTAATGCCATAGAAAACAACCATTTAGCACAAGCGCTTTTATTTACAGGTCCTCGTGGTGTTGGTAAAACCAGTTGTGCACGTATACTCGCTAAAATGATTAATAGCGATGGTACAGAAACTGGTGAAGAAGATTATGCGTTTAATATTTTTGAGTTGGATGCAGCGTCAAACAATTCTGTAGACGATATTAGAAGTCTAACAGACCAAGTGCGCATTCCTCCTCAAGTAGGAAAATACAAAGTCTATATTATAGATGAAGTACATATGTTGTCTCAAGCAGCTTTTAATGCGTTTTTAAAAACATTAGAAGAGCCACCAAAGCATTGTGTTTTTATTCTAGCCACTACAGAAAAACATAAAATAATACCTACTATTTTATCACGTTGTCAGATTTTCGATTTTAAACGTATAACTGTAAAGGACGCTAAAGCATATCTTAAATATATTGCAAAAGAACAAGGTGTAACTGCAGATGATGATGCTTTACATATTATTGCTCAAAAAGCAGATGGAGCAATGCGTGATGCATTGTCTATTTTTGATCGTGTAGTTAGCTTTTCTGGAAAAGAACTAACAAGACAAGCGGTTACAGAAAATTTAAATGTTTTAGATTACGAAACCTACTTTACAAGTACAGATCATATGCTTGAAAATAAAATTCCAGAATTATTACTTCAGTTTAACGAAACACTCTCTAAAGGTTTCGATGGACACCATTATGTTGCGGGATTGGCTTCACATTTTAGAGATTTATTGGTTTGCCAAAACCCAGTAACAATAGAGCTTCTAGAAGTAGGAGACCAAACCAAAGCAAAATACTTAGAACAATCTAAAAAAGCATCGCAAGCATTTTTATTGCAAGGTATCTCGCTAGCAAACGAGACCGACTTAAAATTTAAGTCCAGCAAAAACCAACGCCTTCTCGTTGAACTTTGTTTAATGCAGCTAGCCTCTATCACTTTTGATGGAGAAAAAAAAAATAATAGTCGGTTCATAATTCCACCTACTTACTTTAAACGTGTTGGTATTACACCTTTACAAATAAAGAAACCTTCAGAAGTTAAAACACAACAACCAAACAAAGTATTAGAACAAAAAATAGAAACTGTTACTAAAACTATTTCCAAACCTGTTGAAACTGCTGTTACTAGCAAACCCAAAATTGTTTTAAATAGTAATACAAAACGAACTTCTGGATTATCTTTAAGTAGTATTCGTGCAAAAAAAGATCATGAAATAAGGCAAATGGATGTTGTTATTGATGAAGAAGATTTGCCCAGAGAAACTTTTACGCAAGACGAGTTAACAGAGGCTTGGAATACTTTTATTTCTATAATTGAAGCCGAAGGTAAAATGAATTTGGTTGCAATACTTTCTATAGATAAACCGACTTTAAAAGATACAACAATACACTTAACCTTCCCTAATTCTACAAATAAGGTTGAAGTAGAACGACAGTCGTTTGATTTATTACAATACCTAAGAAAAACACTAAGTAATTATGATATAAGTCTAGCAATTGAAGTTAATGAAGAAATGCAAAAGAAATTTGCTTACACTTCTGAAGAGAAGTACGTTAAACTAAAGGAGAAAAATCCTAATATAGAATTACTACGTAGAACGTTTGATTTAGACCTTTAAAACAGACTTAAATCACTAATTATATTTTAAAAATGAAACAAATTTTATTTCTTTTATTTATTGTAAGTATTATATTTTTAGTGTGTGACGGTAAAGGAACGTGGACATATGTCTAATACTGATATTTTAAAGGAACATAAGTTATTAGATTCATTTTCTGAAAGTACGAAGTATATTCCAGAACAATATTCAGAAGTGATAACAGATACACTTTTAAGTAATGGTTTTAAAGTGAAAGTAAAATATTATGTAGATATGGAAAATTCCATATTGAAATTTTCAGAGAAAAATTCATTGTCAAATAAATTATTTTATAGAAATAATATTATAAATATTTCTATAAAAAAATGAAAAACAAATTTTTTCCAAAACTATAAACAATAGTTTCTTTGTTGAGAATCTAAATAATACAAGTAATAATTTGAAAAACTATGTTTTAACTGAAGCATATATTACCTATAATGACACTTATGTTGCAAATAAAGTTACATTTTCTTTTTCCTTCAAAAATCATTTAAATAATGAATTCAAATATTATTTGTTAGAAATAGATGATATTGATAGCTTCAAGGTTTTTGAAAATAAAACGGAGCCTGATTCTTCATTTAACTAATATACTAGTCATTTCGACGATAGGAGAAATCGCATTATTAAGAAAACAAACATATGTTCTACAACTATTTTGTATATATTATTGCAAACGGGTACAGAACAACCTTATATATTGGTGTTACCAATAATATTCAAAAAAGAATCGCGCAACATTATTTTGATATTCAAAATGCGAAACTGTCATTTGCAGGTAAATATAATTGTATCTATTTAGTTTATACGAAGGCTTTGAATATTCAAAAGATGCCATTTTAAGAAAGAAGACTTTAAAAAAATAGAGAAGAGAAAAGAAAAATAATTTAATTAGTAATTTTAATCCAAAGTGGGAGAACTTAAATACTCAAATAATGTGATTTCTCCTATCGTCGAAATGACTAAAACCTATAAAATATTATGCTAGGACTTAAACTACCAACAGATCCACGTTGGGTAAACATAGTAGAAAAAAATATTGAAGACATTTTAACAGACCATGCGTTTTGCGAGCAAAAAGCTACAAGTACTGCTATATCGTTAATAGTAAGTTTTCCAGAATATACTGACTTAGTTCAGGAAATGGTTGCATTAGTTAAAGAAGAAATTAGCCATTTTAAAATGGTGCACGATTTAATTTTGAAAAATGGTTGGGTTTTAGGGCGAGATAGAAAAGATTTATATGTTGCTAAATTACTACAGTTTTTTCCAAAAGGAGGTAGTAGAACAACACAACTAGTACATAGGCTACTTTATGCCGCTTTAATAGAAGCAAGAAGCTGTGAACGTTTTAGATTGCTTAGTGAGGAATTAGAAGATAAAACCTTAGCTGAGTTTTACAGAAAACTAATGGTGAGTGAAGCAAACCATTACACAATGTTTTTAGGTTTTGCTAGACAATATGGAGAAAGAAAAGAAGTTGACGAAAAATGGCAAGCACTACTTGATTTTGAAGCTGATATTATGAAAGATTTAAGTAAAAGCGAAACTATACATGGCTAAAAATTAGCAAAAAATTATTGATAGTAATAGCGCATAAAAAAACCTCCAAAATTTTATTTTGGAGGTTTTTAATTTATAAGTGTTTAGATTATATTTTTAATCCAAATCCTATTTGTATATTTTCGTTTGTTGCTTTAACACCTACATTATCATCAAAAATGTTTGTAAAACCATGAGAGTATCTTATATCTAAAAAGAACTCATCAGAAATCATATACTCTAATCCAGCGATACCAGAAAAGTGAATGTTTCTAAAGCTATCTTCGTAAGCATGAACTTTAAGCCCTACTTGTGGTCCTAAACCTAAAGATAATTTATCGTTTAATTTTATTTTCGCCATTATTGGTATTTGTACAAAATCTAAACGTAAAGACTCAGGACTATAACCACTCTCTTGATCTATTTGATCGTACTTTTCTTTAGAGCCTTCTGCAGAAAATTGAAGTTCAACTAATAATCCTATGTTATCCGATAATTTATAATCTCCAAAAAAACCAATAGCAAAACCATTTCTATGTGAATGATCTGGCATAACCAATCCATCTTCTTCTTCGAAATTTAAATCAGATATGTTGATTCCTGCTCTAACTCCATAAAGTGCGTTTTGTGAAAACCCAAAAAGAGACACAAGCAAGAAAGCTAGTAATAAAGTAGTTTTTCTCATAGTATTAAATAATTAAATATTAAAGTTGGTTATTTTTATAATAACAAATATAATTTTTTTTTTCTAAATAAAGAATTATTGCAAAAAAGTGTTTTGCAATAAGATGAAGTGTCTTTTTGTTGGGCAAACTACATTAATTATAGAAGATTTCTCTAATATAATTACAATAGTTTATTGTGTGTTACTTTGGACTGTATCAAAATATATGCTTTTAATAATACCATCTGCTAAACCTATTTTTGGTACATAAATATCTTTTGCTCTACTCCATTTCATTGCAGATAAATAGATACGAGTTGCAGGAATAATTACATCTGCTCTATCTTGATTTAAATTAAGTTCTGTAATTCTTTCTTCGTAAGAGTAGCTTTGTAATTTGTTATAATAAGAGGTTAAATAAAAGTATGTAAGCGGCTTACCTGAGGCTTTACCAGAGGATTTAAATATGTTATTAATGTTTCCTCCAGAACCTATAACTTCAATAGTTTCAAAAGCCTTGGTTTCAAACTTAACCCATTGTTCCAATTCTTGCCAAGTTTCCTTTTTAACTATATCATTTAAAAGTCTAACTGTACCTACTTTAAAAGATTTTGATGCTATTTTTTCTCCATTATGAATAACACAAAATTCTGTGCTTCCTCCGCCAACATCTACATAAAGGTAGGTTTTGTTTTTATCTATAAAGTTATTTAAATCTGTAGCAGCAATTATAGTGGCTTCTTCTACTCCTTCAATAATATCTATTGTTATACCTGTGGCCTCTAATATTAAATCCACAACTTCTTTACCGTTTGTAGCTTCACGCATAGCAGAGGTAGCACAGGCTTTATATTTGTCTACTCTATGTGTGCTAATTAATAATTTAAAGGCTAACATAGTATCTAAAATACGCTTTGTGTTCTCTTCAGAAATTTCTTCTTTTAAAAACACATCTGCTCCAAGTCTTATTGGTACTCGAACTAAAGATGTTTTTTTAAAACGAGGTGGTTTGTTAGTTTCCTTAACTATACTGGAAATAAGCAATCTTACCGCATTAGACCCAATATCTATTGCTGCGTATTTAAGTATTTTTAGCATTAATTTAATTTGTTTTTATAATAGTTATAAGTTTCAAATTGTGCCCTTACTTTTTCATTTTCATTTCTATAATAAGCATTTGTTTGTTTTTTATCTAAAATTCTTGATTTCACATTGTCTTTCCAACAAATATTAAAAGTATCTATTAACTCTTGCTTAATTTCTTCATCATATATTGGACAACTTACTTCTACTCTATTTTCTATATTTCTTGTCATCCAATCTGCAGAAGAAATATACACTTTTGGATTATTATCGTTACAAAACAGATAAAGTCTGGTATGTTCTAAAAACTTATCGATGATACTTACAACTTTTATGTTTTCACTCATACCTTTAATTCCTGGAACAAGACAACATATACCACGAACAATCATTTCTATTTTTACACCTGCATTACTTGCTTGGTATAACTTATCTATCATTTTATAGCTTGAAATACTATTCATTTTTAAACGAATATACGCTGGCTTCCCTGCTTGTTTGTTCTTTATTTCATTATCAATTAACTTAAAAAATGCGTTTTTTGTGTAATGTGGCGAAGTAATAATATCCTTAAATCTGTATACTTTATAATTAACAGAGAAGAAGTTAAATACTTTACTTATGTTTTTTAATATTTTTTGATTGGCAGTAAAAAGCGTATAATCTGTATAAATTTTAGCCGTAGACTCGTTAAAATTACCTGTACTAATAAACCCATATCGTACAATTGTGTTGTTTTCTTCTCGTTCAATTAAACACATTTTACTGTGTACTTTTAAACCTTGTACTCCAAAAATAAGCTGTATGCCTTCACGTTGCATTTGTTCTGCATAATCAATATTTGCTTGTTCATCAAAACGTGCTTGAATCTCCATAGAGACCGTTACTTTTTTGCCATTAATAGCAGCATTTATAAGTGAACTTGCAACATGAGAAATTTGTGCTAATCTATATATTGTAATTTTTATAGTTTTTACTTTGGGATCTAAAGCAGCTTCTCTTAAAAATTTTACAGTATATGTAAATGTATGGTATGGCGTGTATTGAAGATAGTCTTTTTTTGCAATTGCTTCAAAAATACTAGTTTTAAGACTAAGACCTTTTACTGGTAATGCATCTATTTTACTATAAAGTAAATCTGTTCTTCCTAAACTAGGAAAACTCATGTAATCTCGCCTATTGTGGTACCTTCCACCAGGATTAATACTATCTGAGCTTTCTATTCCCATCTTACCCATTAAAAAACTAAGCGTTTCTTGGTCTAATGTTTTATCATAAACAAACCGAACTGGTTCACCATCTTGTCTATCTTTAACACTATCACTAATTTTTTCCATAAAACTTTTACTTAAGTCACTTTCCAGATCAAGCTCTGCATCTCTTGTAATCTTGATCATGTGAGCAGAAATAGTTTTATAATTGAAAATATTAAAAATATCGTCCAAACAATAACGCAAAAGATCGTCAAGCATTATTATTGTGTTTTTATTTCCTTCTTTTGGAAGTACTACAAAACGGTCCATGCTTTTAGAAATCTCTATTAGAGCATATTGCTTTTCATTACTTTCTAAAGACATATTAATAGCGAGATATGCTGCACTATCTTTTAGATTTGGGAGTGCAATCTCATCGTTTAGTATTATTGTAACTAATGCTGGACTAACGTTTTGTATAAAGTAATTTTTTAAGAATTTTTTCTGACTGGCATTAATTTGATTTTCCTTTACAATAAATATATTTTCTTCTTTTAGCTTAGTTTGAATATTACTAAGAATACTTAAACTTTCAGACTGTTGTTTAATTACTATTTTAGTAATAATTTCAAGCAAATCTGATGCTTTTATTCCTCCAAGTTGATTTTTACCAGCTTTTCCTGCTTCATCAATTCTTTTAACTGTAGCATAACGCACTTTAAAAAACTCGTCTAGATTATTTGAAAAAATACCTAAAAAACGTAGTCGCTCAATTAATGGAACATTCTCATCTGAAGCTTCTTGTAAGACTCTTCCATTAAATTGCAACCAACTTAATTCTCTATTTATATAAGTATAATTTTGGTTTGAGTTTTTTGTCATTTTATTGGTATTTCAACACAAATATATTGTATTGCAAGCATTATTTTAAATGTTTTGGAAATACAATTTTTTCCGTTTTGCCTTTGCTTAAGTTTTTCCAACTTTTAATATCGAAATTAATTTTTACAAAGCCAGATGTGGTTACATTATCAACGTATTTATTTCCAAACGTATTAACGAAATTTGTTAGTGCATAATTGTGACCAAATACCATTACAGTATTACAAGAATTATCTATCGTTTGTATAACTTCTATAAGTGCTTCTCCAGAAAAATCGTATAAGTCTTTTAAGTACTTGATATTTACATTTTCTAAAGATAGATTCTTTATAAATATATCTGCAGTTAACCTTGTTCTATTGGCAGCACTGCACAATATAATATCTGGACTTAAATCCGCTAAGTCTTTAGATATAAGATTAGCATCTTTAATTCCTCTTTTTTTTATTGGCCTATCAAAATCTGGTAAATTGTTTTTCCAACATGATTTTGCATGCCTAACGAGTAACAATGTTTTCATTTAAATAAATTTAAGGTGCCAAACGGTTTTTAATCCAATCAAAATCTGAATTTAATTTATAATGTATTCTATCATGAAGTCTGTTTGGTCTTCCTTGCCAAAACTCCATTTCAACTGGCTTCACAATAAATCCTCCCCAAAAATCTGGCCTTTCTATTTCTTTACCTTCATATTTTAATTCTAAATCTTTTAATTTAGACTCTAAAATAGCTCTATTTTCAATAATCTCACTTTGGTTAGAAACTATTGCTCCTAATTGGCTACCACGTGGTCGAGACTCAAAATAGCCATCACTTAAATTTTTTGCAATTTTTTCTGCTTCTCCTTTAATAATTATTTGTCTTTCGGCTCCTGCCCAAAAAAAAGATAAACATACTTTAGGGTTATTAAGTATTGCTTTTCCTTTTTCACTATGGTAATTAGTATAAAAAATAAAGCCTTCGTAAGTAAACTTCTTTAATAGTACTACTCTATTTTTAGGGAACCCATTTAAACCAATAGTAGAAATAGTCATTGCGTTAGTTTCATCTTCTGGAAAATGAACATCTATTTCATTAAACCAAGATCTAAACAACTCTATTGGGTTTTCTGGTGTGTCTTTTAAAAGTAGTTCGCTTTTTTCGTATGATTTTCTGTAATTTCCTAAATTTTTTTCCATAGCATACAATATAATATAAATTGGTTTTAATTTTTTATTACTCGAGTAATTTTATTAATTTTCTAATCCCTAACTTTCTAAAATGAAAACAGAACTTTCTGATTATTATAAAACTTCAAAACCTTTTGTGTTAGAAATGCCTTTTGGTAACTACTTTTTTTTTTGATAAAATGATTGTTTCTGAAATTTTTGAAGGAATTCATTTTGATTGGAATATGGCTGGAAAGCTAATTCCAGAAATTATTAAGTTCTATGGAGAAAACGCTAAGTTAGGTTTTATTTCTAATCGTGTTAACCATCATTCTGTAGATCCCCAAAACTGGTTAAAATTAGAAGAAAATTATACTTTTATTGTCTCCTCTGCAATTGTTGCTTATGATAATACAAACTTTATGAATGCCTCAATTGAAAAACAATTTGCCAAAAACAGTATTAAACGTTGTAAATCTTTAAAAGAAGCAT
>NZ_JASJHV010000040.1:0-39593 GCF_037625555.1 Lacinutrix sp. | reverse complement strand
CGTCACAAGAAGCAGACATAGTAAAGGTTGCATCTTCTAGAGCTAGTACAGTAACATTTTGTGTTGATGTATCTGGACATGCACCAGCTGTTGTATATTCAACTATATAAGTTGCACTTGGCGTTCCTCCTGTAATAGTTCATGTTGTTGAATCTATTGTTGCTCCATCTGCAGGTGCTGTATTAAAAGTAAAGGTTCCACCTGTGTCTCCTATAATAGTTGCTGTTGCTCCATCACAAGTTCCTGTCACTGTAAATGAAGGGTCATCGGTAATAATAACAGTAACAGTTTCAGTGTTAGCGGCAGAACAACTGCCTCCTGTAATATATTCTACAGTATAACTTACGCCTGAAACTCCATTGGTAATAGTCCCTGTCCCTGCATCAATTACTGCTCCATCTGTAGGAACTGGATTAAATGCAAATGTACCACCTAAATCTCCACTTATATTTGCAGTGGCACCATCACATGAAGGTGTTAGAGAGAATGTTGCATTCCCATTTGAGAATGTAATAATTATATCATCTGTAACAGTACAACCTGCATCATTTATAGACACACTGTAAGTTCCTGAATCTGGTGAAGAGACTGTAAGAGTAGGATTTGTTTCTCCCGAAATATCAGTGCCATCAAGTAGCCATTGATAAGTAGCAGTTCCAGAAGCAACAGTAGCATCTAGTATAACGTCCGGATCTCCAATACATAAATTTTGATCAGGACCTAAGTCTACACTAACAGGAACAGACACAACTACATCATCTGTAACAATAACAATATCTCCATTACAATTTGTATACGTTACTCTTGCTGTATAAGTAGTAGTAGTAGTAGTAGGACAAACATTAAATGTTGGTGATGTTGAAATCACAGCTCCTGTATCGTCTAACCATGCGAACTCTACAACACTTGGTCCAGCAGGAGTAAATCGCCATGCTTCGTTGTTTGCATTCCATGGAGAATCTGACACATTTCTTCCTGGTGGAACAAATGCATCATTTCCAGCATCATTTTGAATACCAACTGCAGCTCTACCTCCATTAAAAGTATTACAAGCAGGACTGTCTCTAATATAAACATCAATTACATTTGTAGTTTCATACATTACAGCCATGTGAGTTGCTTCTAATGCATTACAATTATAAAGAGGGACTTCATAAAAAGAAACTGCTAATACTCTATTTGGTGCAGTACCAATAATTTCCCATCTAATCTCATTAGTGTTATTTACAGAAGGATCAATATCATGAACAGGTGTAAAGATATTGGCTTCGCCAAGTGTATCATTTGTATTATTTGGTAAATCGTCTGCTGGGCCTAGAAAGTATCCATTTGAAGTATCTGTTGCATCAACATCAAATCTTATAACGCCGTTTGAACCTACTTGAAATTGAGTTTCTGTTTGTGTAAAAAAACAAAAATCAAAAGGCATACTCTCTACACTTCCCCATCTATCATCAATATTTGTGTTAACTGAATTTGTAAGTCCATTAAATGAAAAAGGAGGCACAAAAACAATTGGAGTAACGCTATAAGTATTTGTTAGTCCAATATCAAGATAACTTGCTGTCAAGTCTACACAACCTGTTGTACAATCTATAGAAGTATCGTCTCCAGCGTATACACTAGGATTTCCTGGGCTAGAAGCTCCAGCAATAACTTGTAGATTTATATCATTTGTACTTTGACATCCGTTAGGATTTGTATCTGTTATAACTAAGGTTACGTTGTATATACCTGATGTAGTATATGCATAATCAATCGTTTGACCTGTTACTGTTGGAGAACCATCTCCAAAATCCCAAGTATAGGTTGCTCCTGCTCCAGAATTTGAAAAAACACCATTACCATTAAATGTAATTACCTGGTTAAGGTCTGCTTCTACTTGACCTGCACCATTAACTGCTGGTGAAGTACTATCAATAACTGCAGTAATAGTTTGACAAGGTTCGAAACATGATATTGCTGCAGACCAACCTGTAGTGGTTACGGATCCATCAGATACAAATGTAATAGTTAAACAACCTGTTGCATTTGTTCCACTAGCCTCTACAAGACCTGGATTATTTGCTGCTCCACCTCCAGAAAATGTGCCTAATACTGGTGCTGTTGTATCATCACCATCATAAATAGTCATAATATCGGTTAGCTGTGTACTAAACGACGAAAAATTTAATTGTAAAATATCTCCAGTATTCTCTGGACAGATAGTGTAAGTAAAGTCTTCGTTACTGGAATAGTTTGCTGGGCCACCAGAATCTAAAAACGTTCCAGCACACTGGTTAGAAGTTCCATCTTGCATCAAAATATCTTGAGAAAACGTAACACTTGAGATTAACAAGACTAATATTATAGCTAATTTCTTCATTTGAAATGTTTTTAAATTTTAGTTGTGCTGAGGCTTAATGTTAATTAGATAATTGGTATTATCTATTCTGTAGGTCATAACTTTTTTGTTTCGTGAGTAGAAATCGAAACTATATTTTAAAACGTTAAATTTATTAGAATCAAAAAAAGTATCTCTTCTAAGCTCTTTATTATAATTGTTAAAAAGCGGAACAGTTGAAAGCAACTTATATGGAGACAAATCTTTACCTACATGCTCTTGAATATACACTCTATTTCTTAATATGTGTTTAATATCTTTAACACGTTGTGGTTTACTTAAAACTAAAGTTTGCGCCTTATCCAAATAAACTTCATTTATAAAAGATAATTCTTTAGCTGTTAATGGATTATTAATATTCTCTCCATAATTGACAATTTTAAGTGGTTGTTGCTTTTTAGAAGATTGCGCAGAAACACTTATGATGTTAATTGCAAATAATAAAGCAAATGTATAGAGTAGTTTGAGTTTCATACAATAGGTACTTTTGATTAAGGATGCTAAAAATAGCAAAAAAATAATTAAATGTTCGCTAACTTTAGATTGATATAACAACATAAATTTAAAAACTCCTACTTAGTGACACTCATTTTTTATTACTTATCTTTGCGAACTAAATATTAAAAGGAATATTAACACCCTTTTTCAATAATAAAATACTGAAAGTATAGTCTGACAATTAGGACTATTCTTGCCAAATTAATGACTTTATATAGAATTTGTACAGATGAAAATTGATAATACTACAAATGATGAGTTAGGAGAGAACCATGTTGGCACATCTTCTGACACACCAATGAAACCTGATGCGTTTGAGCTTTCAGACAGCAAAAAAATAGAAATAATTCAAGATGACGTTCGCCATATTATGGAAACTCTGGGCTTAGACTTAAATGACGATAGTCTTAATGGCACACCAAAGCGTGTTGCAAAAATGTTTGTAAATGAAATTTTTGGAGGCTTAAACCCAGAAAAAAAACCTGCAGCTTCTGTTTTCGATAATAAATATCAGTATGGAGAAATGCTTGTTGAAAAAAACATAACTGTTTATTCTACTTGCGAACATCACTTATTACCAATAGTAGGAAGAGCCCATATTGCATACATATCTAATGGCACTGTAGTTGGTTTATCTAAAATGAATAGAATTGTGGACTATTTTGCAAAGCGTCCACAAGTACAAGAGCGCTTAACTATTCAAGTCGTTAAAGAACTTCAAAAAGTATTAAACACAGATGATGTTGCTTGTGTAATTGATGCTAAACACCTCTGTGTAAATTCTCGAGGTATTCGAGATATTGAAAGCAGCACAGTCACTTCAGAATTTGGTGGAAAATTTAAAACCAAAGAAACTAAACGTGAATTTTTAGATTACATTAAATTAGACACTAAATTTTAATCTAACATACTTGATTTTAGTAAAAAAATAATACTTTTAATAAGATTACTACAATGCAACTTTATAATAATCAACAGATAAAAATCTATAATTCCTTAACAGGGAAAAAAGAAATTTTCGAACCAATTATTAATGGTTATGTTGGTATGTATGTATGTGGCCCAACTGTTTACAGTAATGTACATTTAGGAAACGTTAGAACATTTATGTCTTTTGATATGGTGTTTCGTTACCTTAAACATCTAGGTTATAAAGTACGCTATGTTAGGAATATTACAGATGCTGGGCATCTAGAAAACGATGCCGATGTTGGTGAAGATAAGATTACAAAAAAAGCACGTCTAGAAGAAATAGAACCTATGGAAATTGTACAGCGTTATACTGTAGATTTTCATAACGTAGTTGCTAATTTTAATTTACTACCTCCAAGTATAGAACCTACAGCTACAGGACATATAATAGAACAAATAGAACTTATTAGCGCTATAATAGATAATGGTTTTGCTTACGAAATAAATGGTTCTGTGTATTTTGATGTACACAAGTTTAATGAAACTAAACAATACGGTATTTTAAGTAAACGTAAACTTGAAGACCTAATTCATAATACACGCGCTCTTGATGGGCAAAGTGACAAAAAAAATCCACAAGACTTCGCACTATGGAAAAAAGCAGAACCTACACATATTATGCGATGGCCTTCTCTATGGAGCGATGGTTTTCCGGGTTGGCATCTAGAGTGTACTGCAATGAGCACAAAATACCTTGGAGAACAATTTGATATTCATGGTGGCGGAATGGATTTAAAGTTTCCACATCACGAATGTGAGATAGCCCAAAACCAAGCAGCAAAAAGTCAAGATCCTGTTAAATATTGGATGCATGCAAATATGCTAGAACTAAATGGTTCTAGAATGAGTAAATCTTCAGGAAACTATATTAATCCTGCTGAACTACTTTCTGGTGAAAACGAAATCATGTCTAAAGCTTACAGCCCAAGTGTAATTAGATTTTTTATGATGCAAGCTGCATACAGAAGCATCTTAGACTTAACAGACACTGGTCTTTTAGCAAGCGAAAAAGGCTTTAATCGACTTATGAATGCTGTAGAAGATTTAGAGACCCTAAAACCATCGAACACATCGTCTTTTAATATAGAAACCTGGAAGCAGAAGTGTTATGATGCAATGAACGACGATTTTAATACACCTATTTTAATCGCTAATTTATTTGAAGCAGTAAACCACATTAACGCTATTAAAGAAGGAAACACTTCGATTACAAGTGAGGATTTAAATACTTTTAAAACTGCAATTCATGTTTTTGTATTTGATTTGTTAGGCTTAAAAAGCATACAAGAATCTACCGAAGGAACAAATAAACTTTCAGGCGCTGTAGCGTTACTTATAAAACTAAGACAAGAAGCAAGAGTTAACAAAGACTTTGCTTTGTCTGATAAAATTCGTGATGAATTAGCCGAAGTTGGTATTACATTAAAAGACAGTAGAGAAGGCACTACTTTTTCTACAAACTAAACAGTTCACTAATTCCTCTAACATTAAAGAGGCCTTTTGAATTATGAAAAAATTACTTATTGCACCTTTTCTATTTATCATAAAAGTGTACCAAACTTTTATTTCTCCTTTTACACCAGCCACGTGTAGATACCAACCTACATGTTCACATTATACTAAAGAAGCATTAGAAAAACATGGTTTTTTAATAGGCATGAAATTAAGTTTAAAACGTATTTTTAGTTGTCATCCTTGGGGAGGAAAAGGATATGATCCTGTACCATAATTTTTAGGGCGTTTCTTTTGTACTAATACCTACTAGGAATAAAAAACCGCAAGTATTAGTAAAAAAAATCAGGCTTCCTATTAAATCTTTAACGCAAACATCATTATCTAGTTTTAAAATAAACATCGTGGTTTTGTTAATGATTTGTGATAAACTATCATAAATTAATCATAAATACTATATTTACAATCATAAAAAACAACCTATGCATTTATTAGAATTCAATTGGAATCCAATTACTGGAATTGATATTATTGGAAATTTCAAAATTCATTTTTATAGCTTAATGTGGGTAATTGCCTTTATTTTAGGCTGGAACATAATGAAGCGAATATTTAATAGAGAAAACGTAAAAATAGAATATTTAGACCCTTTATTTATTTATACTGTTTTAGCAACTATGTTTGGTGCTCGTATAGGTCATGTAGTTTTTTACCAGCCAGAGTTATTTTCTCAAGACTTTTTTAGTGTTTTCCTACCATTTAAATTTAGTGGAGGTTTTGAATTTCAGGGCTTTTCGGGACTGGCAAGTCATGGTGCAGCAATAGGAATTGTTTTTGCAATGTACTTATACCGCAGAAAATATAAATACAATTCATTAATGTGGATTTTAGACCGCATTGTTATACCAGTAGCTTCTGGTGCTGTTTTTATTAGAATTGGAAATTTTATAAACTCTGAAATTATTGGAAAAGAATCTGGAGACTTCCCATTAGGTGTTCGTTTTATTCAAGAATATTACACCAAAGGAGAGATTATTAAAAAAACAGGAATAGAAAACTATAAGGAAGCATACCGAGCAGTTTCTAATAATCCTAAATTTATAGACTTATTAGAAGCTGTCCCATTTAGACATCCAGCACAGCTATACGAATCTTTCTGTTATATTTTCGTGTTTTTAATACTACTCTATTTTTACTTAAAAACAAATAAAGGCAATCAACCAGGTTTCTTGTTTGGCCTCTTTTTAGTTTTACTTTGGACGGTTAGGTTCTTTGTAGAGTTTATTAAAATTGCTCAAGTAGACGGAAGAGACGATTATATCTGGTTCATGAATACAGGACAAGTATTAAGTATTCCATTTATAATAATTGGTCTTTATTTTATGTTTTCTTACAAACAAAAATCTACTTATAAATAATGAGAATATTAAAAACAGCAATAGTTATACTAATATTAAGCACAGCGTTTAACAGTTGCAAAGGTGAGCCAAAAACTATAAAACAAGCTGAAATTTCTTTTACAAAAGAAGGCGAGCTTACTTTATATAAAAGCACAACAGACAGTATTGTTACTAAATTAGATATTGAAATTGCAGAAACACCTTTTGAGATTCAAACTGGATTAATGTACAGAGAGTCTATGAAAAAAAACCAAGGCATGTTGTTTGTTTTCTCTAACCTACAAGAGCGTAATTTTTATATGAAAAACACACGCTTTCCGCTTGACCTTATCTATTTAGACCATAATAAAACTATTGTAAGCTTTCAAGAAAATGCTCAACCTTTAGATGAATCTTCATTACCATCTAACGCATTAGCACAGTTTGTTCTAGAAGTAAATGCTGGACTAGCGCAAGAATGGTTGTTAGAAGTTGGTGATAAAATGGACTATTATATTTTTAAGGAGCAATAAAAATTTTACAATAGGATTCTAGCCTAGTCTTTACCTTAAGTTAAAACAATTTCACAAAACATATTCTATTTGTTTTACATTTAAGAACATAATAAAACCGCTACACAAGAAAACTAGGTTTAGATATTTTTTAATAAAAATTGAGACTTCCGTATTTGAAAAAAAACAACAATTCTAAAAATAGATCTTAATACGTTTAAGTTATTTAACTTCCTAAGTAATCGCATTAAGGATAGAAAGGTTTGTTTAAGCTCCTCGCAGAGAGCAAGCCTTGATAGCCTGACAAGGCTTTGTTGCCTTGGTAATACCAAAGAAAAGATTATTCGTTAGACTTTAATAACCCTAATATTTTTAAACAAGTATAGCATAAATAAAAAAGCCTTTCAGTTTAATACTGAAAGGCTTTTTTATTGTTTAAAGTTTTAAAGACTTATGCTTTTGCATCTTCTTCTAATTCTTCTTCTTTTACTTTATCTTTTAAAGCTTCTGTTGCATCTCCTCTTTTTACAGAATCGTACATAATTGGTGTTGCTATAAATAAAGATGAGTATGTACCTACAATTACACCTACAATTAAGGCAAACATAAATCCTCTAATAGATTCTCCACCAAAAATAAAGATGGCTAATAACACAACTAATGTTGTTAAAGAGGTGTTTAATGTTCTACTTAATGTAGAGCTTAAAGATTTGTCGATAACTTTATTAAATTCCCAGCCTGTGTGCTCATTAAAGAACTCACGAATTCTATCGAATACTACAACGGTATCATTTAAAGAGTAACCAATTACAGTAAGTATTGCTGCTATAAAGGCTTGGTCGATTTCCATTGAGAATGGCATCCATTTGTATGTTATAGAGAATACACCTAATACGATTAATACATCGTGAAATACTGCTGCTACTGCACCAAGTGAGAACTGCCATCTTTTAAAACGAATTAAGATATAAAGGAACACTACAATTAAAGATCCTAAAACTGCCCAGAAAGAAGCCTTTTTAATATCATCTGCAATGGTTGGACTTACTTTATACTTCTTCATTAATCCTGCAGTTTTACCTTCGTTATTTAAAATGAATTCATCGTAACTCATTCCATTTAAATGTGGCTGTAACGCATTAAATAATGTTTGTCTCATTTCCTCGTCTGCTTCTTCTGAAGCTTCATCGATTCTATGCTTAGTTGTAATTTTTAATTGGTTATCATCTCCAAAAGTTTTAGCGTCTGCACTACCAAAAACTGCTGGATCTGATAATGTTGCACTAATTTCTGCTGAATTTACTGGTTGGTCGAAACGTACTTGGTATGTTCTACCTCCTACAAAATCTACACCTTGGTCTAAACCATTTGTAAATAACGAACCTAAACTTCCAAGAATTAATACTCCAGAAATAATGTAAGCCATTTTACGCTTCTTTAAGAAAGCGATATCTATGTTTCTAAATAAGTTTTTAGTTAAACCTGTTGAGAAGTCTAATTTACCTCCTCTGTTAACATACCAGTCTACTAATAATCTAGTAATAAAAATTGCTGTAAATAATGAAGTTGCAATACCTACTAATAATGTAGTTGCAAAACCTTTAATTGGTCCTGTACCAAATAAGAATAAAATTAAAGCGGTTAAACCTGTTGTAATATTGGCATCTAAAATAGATGACAATGCATTACTAAATCCATCTTTTACTGCAGATTTTTGGTCTTTTCCTTTTGCTAACTCTTCTCGTATACGCTCAAAAATAAGAACGTTTGCATCTACAGACATACCTATTGTTAATACAATACCTGCAATCCCTGGTAATGTTAATACAGCTCCTAATCCAGATAAGATTCCAAATATTAATAAGATGTTTAAAGCCATTGCTACATCTGCAAATAAACCTGCTTTACCATAATAGAAAACCATCCATAATAATACTAAAGCTAATGCTAATAAAAATGACATTGTACCACTATCGATAGCTTCTTGACCTAAAGTTGGTCCTACTTCATCACTTTGAATAATTGTTGCTCTTGCTGGTAATTTACCTGCACGTAATACGTTAGATAAATCTATTGCTTCGTTTATTGTAAAATCTCCAGATATTTCTGAACGTCCTCCTGCAATTTTACCTTTACTAATTCCAGGTGCAGAATACACAAGATTATCTAAAACAATAGCAATATTACTTCCTTCTTTATAAGCACGCTCAGTCATTTCTTCCCATTTTCTAGAACCAGCAGCATCCATTTGCATGTTTACTACTACTCTATTTGCCTGGTCGTAACCTTCTCTTGCATCATCAATACTTCCGCTTAATGGTGGCTCGTTATCTCTATTACCTTCTAAAACATGTAAAGTAGATACTTCACTATCTTTTTTAGGCTTTTCGAAAACAAATCTTATATTTTTTGCAGCTGCTGGAAGTAATACAATAGCTTCTTTAGAATTTAAGATTTCTAATACTTTCTCTTGATCTGTAAGCTTAACTAAAGCTACTCCAGAATAAGAACCTGTTGTACCTACTGGTACTAAATCGTAAAACGGATTAACAACTACTGCTGTTTCATCCTCTTCACCAGTTAAATCTCCAATAATAGACTCTGTAGTATCTTCTGCTTCTGCTGCATCAACATCAGTTTCTGTAGCCTCTTCTGTAACAGCTTCTTCTGTTACTTTTAAAGAGTTATTTAAATCTTGAAAGTACTGACCTAAGTCTTGTGCTTTGAAACCAAACCAGAACTCTAATTCTGCTGTACCTGTAATTAATGCTTTAGCACGCTCTACATCTTTAACACCTGGCAATTCAACTAAAATACGTCCAGAAGAACCTAAACGTTGAATATTAGGAGACGCTACACCAAACTGATCAATACGCGTACGTAATACTTGTAATGCAGAGTTTATAGATTCGTCAATTTTTTTAGTTAAAGCAGATTGTACATCTGCATCGCTCATTCCTATTTTTACAGTTCCTGCTTCTACTAGAGAACGTGTTGCAAAAATATTTGGAGAAGCTAATTTTTTATCTCCTTTAATAGCATCGAAAGCTCTGTAAAAAGATTCAATATAATCTTCTTGTGCATCTTTCTGTAATTCATCTGCATCGTCTAATGCTTTATTAAATACAGGGTCTTTAGAGTTATCTGCTAACCCTTTTAATATATCTTTTACAGACACTTGTAAAATTGCTTCTAAACCACCTTTAAGGTCAAGACCTAATTTCATAGAGTTATCCTTAATTTTAGCATAATCTTCACCTAAGAATACTTTTTCTTTTGAGGTTGAAAGAGAATCAAGATAGTTTACTTCAAACGCTTTACGAGCATCTTTAAAACCTTCAACATCCTCACTAAATTTTGATGCTGCTATTTCTTGTGCGTTTTTCTCGATGGCACTGTTTTTAAACGAGAAAGACAGTTGGTAAATACTTACCAGTCCAAATAAAACCGCGAACAGCTTTACTAATCCTTTGTTTTGCATTGTTTTGTTATTTGCGTCAGATTTTTATCCAACAATTATTAATACTAATTTAATATGAATTGATAGCTTTCAATTATGAATTATGAAAGCAATAATTTTAAAATGAATAACTAAAGCCAAAGCTGAGAATTATTATTTCAAAAAAATAAATTTTAGGAAGATTTAAATTGTTCCTGTTAAGAAACTGGTCCTGCGCGACCTTCAGGAATTTTATGTGGTATATTGTTAATTGCAGTTGCAATAGTTTTATGTTGTTTGTAAGCAACATAAACTTCACTGTTTTTTTTATTTGAATTAATAACTGCTGCAAAAACAGGTACATTCGGATTAGAAAACCTATCGTAATCTTGCTTGAGCTCAAAAAATAATTTTCCAGTAGATCCAAAACCAGTTTCTCCAGTTTTGGTGATTTCGAAAACATCGAGATTATAAGTTTGCTCTGTAGGGAATTCTAATGGACTATTTTCTTTAGAAGCAAAATCGATTGCTGTTTTATCTAAAAGTATATTTTTTACTTTAGCAACTGTAGTGTCACTAAAATAAGAAATAACTAAGCGTCCATTAGCCTCTTCACGAATATCAACGTTTGAAACACCAATAGTTTCTAGCTGCAGTTTTACATTTGCAATGGTTAATTGTACTTGATTAGCAGAAATGCCATCACCAGAAAACTTTAATACAACCTCTTGATTTGGTACGATCAGGTTTTCCTGACTTGCACCAAATAAAGTGAGTATTATAATTAAAGCACCAAAGTACCATTTTGCTTTCATGTGCCAAATATAAAAAAATAAAGACTGTATTGCTAAATTGCTTTAAACTAATTTATTGAAGTTGATTTGTATAATTAATTAAATTTAATAGAGGAATCTCTCCTTTTTCTGAAATTACTGCAGTAAGCTCTACAGCTTCTTCTCTGGTAAAATCTCCAGAGATTTAACACCTTCCACCTTTAATTGGTCAAGCACTAACTCCTGGAGCTGAAAAAACAATATTATTAATTACAAGTGCAATTTGTCTATTTTGCTTTTACGCCTTACCTGTTAAGCGTTCCCATTCTACAGCTCCTACTTTATTCATTACAAAATTAACAACTGACTTATTATTATAATTTTGGCTTACTTCTTCAACCACATTACCAGAAATCACTGCTTTATCTTGTCTATTAGATTTTATTGTATAGATTGGTAATGACCCATCATTCCCTGGTTTTCCATATAAAAACTTAACAAATTTCTGATTACCTGTTAAATCTTGCTTTAATGAATCCAATGTTTTAATCACATTCAAAGTGTCTCTTGGTTTTATATAGAATAATATTGGTGCACCAGGATAACCTATAGCAATGGCACTTTTTAAAATAGAATTACTTGTGTTTTCTTCTTTGTTAGAGTCGTTAGAAATCAGCCCTTCAAAATCAAATAGATTGGCACTTATTTTTTCAGCTTCAAATGTTTCCCAAAACTCAAATTTACCTTTATTAGAAACTACGTTAGATAGGCTTTTAACATTCAAAATTTCAGCATGAGATTCAACTGTTATTTTAATATTAACTTCTTGATAAGCTTCAATTGTGTGTTTTAAACCGTAAACAGTTAATCTTTTATCTAAAACACTAATTACTTTGCGTATATTTTCTTGAGTTGCTTCTTCGGTATTATCAAAAGCATAAATACATTGATGCAGTTTTGGTTTTTGACAACCAACAATGCTTAATAAAAGAACTACAACAAATATTATTTTGGATATTTTCATGTTTAAAAATAAAAAACCTCACAAGTTTGCACAAATGAGGTTTTTATTAAATGTTTATAGATTATAATTCTAACAATCCGTTAGTTGCTTTGACACCTTCAGCAGATTCTGCTAATTTTGCTTTTTCAGCATCTGTTAAACTAATTTCAACAATATTCTCAATTCCATTAGCACCTAATACACAAGGCACACCTATTGATAAATCGCTTAATCCAAATTCACCATCTAAAAATGCTGAACAAGGGAATATTTTTTTAGTATCGCAAGCAATAGCTTGAACCATAGCAGATACTGCTGCGCCTGGTGCATACCAAGCAGAAGTTCCTAATAAACTTGTAAGCATAGCGCCTCCAACTTTAGTATCTTGAACTACTTGATCCATTCTTTCATTAGATAAAAACTCTGAAACTTTTACACTATTTCTTGCAGCTTTCCCGATTAATGGCACCATACCTTTATCGCTATGTCCACCAATAACCATTCCGTCTACATCACTAATAGGAGCTCCTAAAGCTTCAGCTAATCTGTATTTAAAACGTGCAGAATCTAGTGCTCCACCCATTCCAATAATTCTGTTTTTTGGCAAACCTGTAGTTTTATGAACTAAATAAGTCATGGTATCCATTGGATTAGAAACCACAATGATTATTGTATTTGGAGAATGCTCTACTAAGCTTGCAGATACCATTTTTACAATTCCTGCATTAATACCTATTAGCTCTTCACGAGTCATACCTGGTTTTCTAGGAATTCCAGAAGTAATTACACAAACATCAGATCCTGCTGTTTTAGAGTAATCATTAGTACTTCCTGTAATTTTTGTATCGAAACTATTTAATGAAGCGGTTTGCATTAAATCCATTGCTTTGCCTTCTGCAAAACCTTCTTTAATGTCTAAGATTACAACTTCACTTGCAAAATCTTTAATAGCAATATATTCAGCACAACTTGCACCTACTGCTCCTGCTCCAACTACTGTTACCTTCATTTTAATATGTTTTTAGTTTGTATATAATTTTAAGCTGCAAATTTACAAATTTTGAAGCAGAAAATGGTTAATATTAAGCGTTTTAAAAGTAAAAGTTATCCTAAAAAATGGTTTACTGAAATCAGTAGTAATTTAATTTTTTTAAAAAATGGTTTTAAATAGTGTAGTTAAAACCAATAATTAAATTAGTAAACTTTCCAAAAGTGATATTGGAATTAATTGAAAACTTATTGAAATTATAATTAATACCTAAATCTCCTTTTAAATTAGTCTCTTTATTCTCTAAAGTTGTTAATGCTTTATTTAAAACCAAAAGAAGCAGCTCTCCTTCTCCTCCAATATTGTAAGTAAAAGAACTTCTTGTAACACCAATAGCTGCAGTAAAATCGAATTTATTTACAGACTTAGTTACTAAAACAGTAAAGAGGTAAGATTGTCCTTCTACATTTATTGAGTTTATAGTGCCAAGCACTAAATTGGCAGGAGAAAATTCATCACTTACATTATAATTAGAATAAGATATTAAGGCAGCAAGGTTGAACTTTGTTATTTCTGCATTTGGAATCCATTGCGAGATATTATACTGTAGACCTATACCAAATATTTGATAACGCGTTTTATTAATTTTAATCTTGGGTGAATACTTAGTAATTAGTGAGGTTCCTTTCCATAATCCTAAAGAAGCTTGAAATTGATAGTAATTAAATACTGATTGATTTAATCCTTCTGGAGCATCAAACTCTATAGCATCTTCTTCTATAAAGCCTTCAAAAACCACATCGCTTTCACCACCTAAAGCGATAGGAATAGTTGCTGATGTTTGACTTCCTTGAATACTTAAATTTACGAGTTGAGACTCTGAAACATTAATGTTTCGTTTCTGCTTTGGTAGAAATAAGGCGTTTGCTTGTAACGATATATCTAAGTCCCAATTTCTTGGGCTTTAGCAGTTTTAAACCAACTGCTTGAAGACTGATATATTGTGGCTTGTGCTGCAGGTTCGTCGTATCAACCTGTTAAATAAATTAAATCACCTGCTAAATTGTCTAAATCTTGAGATAGACAAATAACAGGTGAAATAAATACTACAAAAAGTAATCTACGCATCAATATTTGCATAGACTGCATTCTTTTCTATAAACTCTCTACGTGGTGGCACCTCATCTCCCATTAACATTGAGAATACGCGATCTGCTTCTACACCATTATCGATTTGTATTTGACGTAATGTTCTAAACTCTGGATTCATAGTGGTATCCCAAAGTTGTGTTGCATTCATCTCTCCAAGACCCTTATAACGCTGAATTTTAGCACCATCACCATATTGTTCCATTAATGCTAAACGCTCTTCATCATTCCATGCATATTCTTTTTTCGCTCCTTTTTTAACCAAGAATAATGGTGGAGTAGCTATATAAATATGTCCGTTTTCTATTAATTCTTTCATGTAACGAAAAAAGAAGGTAAGAATTAAAGTTTCAATGTGTGAACCATCAATATCGGCATCACACATGATGACTATTTTATGGTATCTTAATTTTGAAAGGTTAAGCGCCTTACTATCTTCTTCTGTTCCTATTGTCACACCAAGTGCAGTAAAGATATTTTTTATTTCTTCGTTTTCAAAAACCTTATGCGTCATGGCTTTTTCAACATTTAATATTTTACCACGTAATGGCAAAATAGCTTGAAAAGCTCTATCACGCCCTTGCTTTGCTGTACCACCTGCCGAATCTCCCTCGACAAGATACACTTCGCATTTTGCTGGGTCTTGTTCTGAACAATCACTTAATTTACCAGGTAAACCACCAATACTCATTACTGTTTTACGTTGCACCATTTCACGCGCTTTTTGTGCTGCGTGACGCGCTTGTGCTGCTAGAATTACTTTTTGAACAATAATTTTAGCATCGTCTGGATGTTCTTCTAAGTAATCTGTTAACATTTCTGAAACAGACTGGCTTACAGCTGCAGAAACCTCTCTATTACCTAGCTTTGTTTTTGTTTGTCCTTCAAATTGTGGCTCTTGAACTTTTACAGAAATAATGGCTGTTAATCCTTCACGAAAATCATCTCCAGCGATATCAAACTTCAACTTATCTAACATTCCAGACTCGTCTGCATACTTTTTTAAAGTATGTGTAAGTCCTCGTCTAAAACCAGAAAGGTGTGTACCACCTTCATGTGTGTTAATATTATTTACATAAGAGTGTAAATTTTCTGCATAACTTGTATTATAAATCATTGCCACCTCAACTGGAACTCCGTTTTTCTCTCCTTCAAATGAAATAACATCTTTCATTAAAGGCTCGCGGTTTCCATCTAAAAACTTGATAAATTCTTTTAACCCTTCTTCAGAGTGAAATGTTTCACCTTCAAAAGAGCCATCGTCTTTTTTATGTCTTCTGTCAACCAGATGTACTGTAATACCTTTATTTAAATACGCTAACTCACGCATTCTACTTGCTAGAGTATCGTAGTTATACTCTAAGGTTTGTGTAAATATTGTTGGATCTGGTCTAAAAGTTACTGTTGTTCCTCTTTTATCTGTATCTCCTGTTGACTTTACTGGATATAGTGCTTTTCCTTTTGAATATTCTTGCTCGTAAACCTTACCTTCTCTGTAAACAATTGCATGAAGGTGATCTGATAATGCATTTACACAACTTACACCAACACCGTGAAGCCCTCCAGAAACCTTATAAGAGTCTTTATCAAACTTTCCACCTGCTCCAATTTTAGTCATTACAACTTCAAGAGCAGAAACGCCTTCTTTTTTGTGTAAATCTACAGGAATACCACGACCATCATCTTCTGTAGTAATCGAGTTATCTTCGTTTATGGTTACTGTAATATTATCACAGTGTCCAGCTAGAGCTTCATCTATCGAGTTATCTACAACTTCGTAAACTAAATGGTGTAAACCACGTGTTGCTATATCTCCAATATACATTGAAGGACGCATTCTTACGTGTTCCATACCTTCTAAGGCCTGAATACTATCTGCTGAGTAACCGTGTTCGTTAAAGCTTTCTTTTTTTTCGCTCATATATGTTTTATTTTATAGTGCTTTTGTTATTTTTCAACTGAAAAAACTGAATTTTCAGAGACAAACAAATATACGAAAACATTAAGGCTTTATAGCTTTGTTTAATGGATTTAGTTGTTTTTTATTAACAATTGTTGATTTCTAAAAAGTCGCTTAAACAAGCTAAAAAATGCCTTAAATTAAGTTTCGTGTGATTTTTTTTTATTCTGAAAAATGAAAAATGAAAAAATCTCACAGAAGCGAGATTTTGAAAGATCTTACTTTTTAAAAACGAGGCTTTTTCTGCTTAAAAAAACAAAAAAAAGCCAATTCATTTTTTTGAATTGGCTTTTAGCTCTAAAACAAACTTGGTTAATAGCTGTATTTTTATTCTATTTTAGAACTACATGCTAATTCTAACTCTCGTGACTTAGTAAAAGTAGTATTAATTATATTAATAACTTAAAAGCATTTAAAAATTTCTTCGTTGAAGCAACTAATAGTTTTACTTCTTAACCTATTTAATTTTCGAAACAACTTCTTTAACAAATATAAATTTACTTTACTTTTAAAAAGATTATACAGCTACACAATTACCAATTAACCACAGCGCAATTACTACGCAAATAACTAAACAAATGATTGTCAGGTGTTTAAAATATAGTGCTTTACTTAAAATATTAACTACACATTACTATATTTGCTAATAATCACCTATTCTTATCAAACTGCAACTAATGATTAAATCTATTTTTACATTTATTCTTTCATTTTTCACCTGTTTATTTTATGCTCAAAACGAAGAAACCGTTATGGAAAAATTACTGGACTCCGTAGAAAACTACTACAGCTTTAACAAAGAAATGGGCTTTCCTATTTTAGATCAAAATAAACTAGGCACTTCAGAAGAGAAAAGTCTAAATCAAATACGCTACTATAAAATAAAGAGCGACATATATGCTAATGTAGATGGTTACACTAAAGATTATTATGACAATATAAACCAAGCTTTAGTTTTAATATAAAAGTATGATTCTTAGTACGAATCATCATGTACATTCGCAACTGCTCTTCCAGAAGGTTCATTCATATTTTTAAAGGCTTCATCCCACTCTAAAGCTATTTTTGTACTACAAGCAACACTTGGCTCTTGAGGCGCGCTTAAAGCTGCGGCATCACTCGGGAAATGCTCTTCAAATATAGATCTATAGTAAAACTCTTCTTTGTTTTGTGGTGTTTGTATTGGAAATCTAAATTTTGCGTTTTCCATTTGCTCATCAGTAACTGCAGCATCGACAACTTCTTTTAATGTATCAATCCAATCATAACCAACTCCATCACTAAACTGCTCTTTTTGTCTCCAAGCTACACTTTCTGGCAGCATATCTTCAAAAGCCTTACGTACTAGCCATTTTTCCATACGTTCTCCATTTATCATTTTATCTTTTGGATTAATACTCATCGCAACATCTATAAACTCTTTATCAAGAAATGGTACACGACCTTCAATTCCCCAAGCAGCTAAACTCTTATTTGCTCTTAAACAATCGTACATGTGAAGTTTATCTAATTTTCTTACTGTTTCCTCATGAAACTCTCTTGCATTTGGAGCTTTATGAAAATATAAGTAACCACCAAAGATCTCATCTGCTCCTTCACCAGACAACACCATTTTAATTCCCATAGATTTAATAACTCTTGCCATTAAATACATTGGTGTACTAGAACGAATGGTTGTAATATCATACGTTTCAACATTATATATTACATCTTTAATTGCATCTAAACCTTCTTGTATTGTGAATTTTATTTCATGATGTACTGTTCCAATATGATCTGCTACTTTTTGAGCAGCAGCCAAATCTGGAGAACCAACTAAACCTACTGCAAAAGAATGTGTTTGTGGATACCAAGCTTCTTTTTCATCGCCAGACTCTACACGTTTTTGTGCATACTTCTTTGCTATTGCAGATACAACAGAAGAATCTAATCCTCCAGAAAGTAATACTCCATAAGGCACATCGCTCATTAACTGCCTATGAACTGCAGCTTCAAGAGCTTCTTTAATTTTCGCTATACTAGTTTCGTTTTCTTTTACAGCTTCGTATTCACTCCAATCTCTGTTGTACCATTTTACATACTTTCCATCTCTATTAGACATATAATGTCCTGGTGGAAATAATTCGATTTTAGTACAAATTCCTTCTAAAGCTTTTAATTCTGAGGCTACATAAAATGTTCCATTTTGGTCCCAACCTATGTACAAAGGAATAATTCCCATGTGGTCACGAGCAATAAAGTATTCGTCCTTTTCTGTATCATAAATTGCGAAACCAAAAATTCCATTCATTTCATCCACAAAATCAACACCTTTTTCCTGGTATAACGCTAGAATAACTTCGCAGTCACTTTGCGTTTGAAAATCATATTTACCTTCAAATTGCTTTCGTAATTCTCTATGGTTGTATATCTCACCATTAGCTGCTAAAACCAATTTTTTGTCTGAGCTAAATAATGGTTGTTTCCCAGAGGCAGGATCTACAATTGCTAAACGCTCGTGTGCTAAAATAGCATTATCATCACTATAAATACCTGACCAATCTGGTCCACGATGACGAATAGTTTTAGACATTTCTAAAACTTGAGGTCTTAAATCTTCGCTTTTTTGTTTAAGATTGAATGCACAAAAAATACCACACATAAATTATATTTTTATATTTTAACTCTTATTTATATGACAAATATTAAAATAATCTTACATATTAAAAACAGTAAATAGTAAAATGGTTATAATTTTAAACTTTTAATACTAAAATAGTGCTTAATCAAAACTTTTAATTAAAAAAAATAAAGAATAACTTTACATTTTAAAAGAAAACTTATTTTAAATAAAATATGTATCACTAATTATCCTACTTTTTAATTTAAACCTAAGTGCTCAATCTACTTGGCAAGCAATGCCTGATGCAATTTCAAACATAAATAACCAACGTTTTGATGATATATTCTTTTTAGACGAAAATACAGGTTGGGCAGCCAATGGTTTTTACGCTGCAGTATAAAAGACTACAGATGGAGGAACTAATTGGACAGAACAAATAAATGAAACAGACTTAGGAGGAAACTATTACTTTAGAACTATTGAATTTTTAAATACAAATATTGGCTTTTTAGGAACATTAAATGGCGTTGTATTTAAAACACTCGATGGTGGTGTTACATGGTCCCAGATAAATAACATAACTCCAAATCCTCCAGCAATATTTGGCATAGCAGCCTTAGAAACCTCTACTATTTATGGTAGTGGTGCTTATTTTAATCCAGCACATGTTATTAAATCAAGTGATGCTGGTGCTACGTGGGATTTTATAGACATGTCTACTTATGCAGAAGCGCTTATAGATATCTATTTTGTATCAGAAATACTTGGTTATGCCACAGGAAGAGCAACTTCAGGAGGTACAATTTTAAAAACAGAATACGGCGGAAATACTTGGACAGAAATATACAACACTAACGATCCAGGCGATTATGTATGGAAAATTCAAGTATTTAAAAATGATTCTAATATAATATTTGCCTCTGTTGAAGCTGGTGCATCTGGTATTGGTAAACTCTTAAAACCTAATGACGGTGGGATTACATGGGCTAGTCTTCCTGCTCCGGAATCAGAAATAAAAGCTGTAGGTTTTATTACTGAAACACATGGATGGATGGGAGGACACACTACTGGGTTTTATGAAACAACAGATGGTTGATTAAACTGGACAAACTTAAATATTGGCAATAATCTAAATAAAATTTTTATTGTATCTACAACAAAGGCTTATTGCTCTGGAACAATACTCTATAAATAGACACCTGAAACTTTGGGTACTAATGCACAAACCAATCAAGAAAACTCACCTTTAATTGTTGAACTTAAAGAAAACGCAGTTGACGAAAAGTTGATTTTTAATGTAAGCTTTGAAAAAGAAGATAATTTACTTGTAGAATTATATGATAGTAGTGGTAAATTTATAAAACAACTTACTAGAGAGATTATTAAAAACAAAAATATTGAGAAAGTATTTAAGTTTTATGTAAAAGACTTAAGTTCTGGTATTTATTATTTAGATTTTCACAATAATAGTGGAAGACAATCTAAAAAATTTGTAAAAAAATAAACTTCTACGGTATGTTTAAATACTTGTGTGTTTGTAAAGATACTTTCCATTTAGGGTTAGCCATTACATAATCTACTATCAAAGGAACAACTGTATCACGTTTACTCCATTCTGGCTGAAGGTATAAAATACAATTGCTATTTACTTTTTCTGCTTGTTCCTCTGCAAAACGAAAATCGTCTTTATTATAAATAATACACTTTAACTCATTTGCGTTATCATACACAGCTTGAGTTGGAAGCTTCATTTTTTTTGGTGATAAGCAAATCCAATCCCACTCACCAGAAAGCTGGTAAGCACCAGATGTTTCTATGTGTATAGTAATCCCTTCGGCTTTTAGTTGCTTAGTTAACTCCGTCATATCCCAAGTTAAAGGCTCTCCTCCTGTTACAACTATTGTATTACTGTATTTTTTAGCGTTTGCAACAATTTTTTCGGTTTCAGTAGGTGGATGCAATTTTGCATTCCAACTCTCTTTAACATCACCCCAATGGCAGCCTACATCACATCCTCCAATTCTTATAAAATAAGCGGCAGTACCTTTATAAAAACCTTCTCCTTGAATGGTATAAAACTCCTCCATTAGAGGCAACATTTTACCCTTATTTACTAAATCTTGAACTTCTGTTGTCATAGCTTGCAAATATAGTTATTTATGTATTTAAATTTTATCAAATGCTTAAAGTATTTAAAGTTGAAGAAATTACTATTCTTTACGCTAAAGATTACTATTTTTATGCAAATTATTAGAGATCATTATGAGCAGAAAAGACGAATTCTTTATACATATAACAGAAGGAAACACAACTAAAGGCGAGTTTATTACATTGGGATCTGCAATGTTAGATGGAGAAACAATTAAAGATGCTTTTGTAAAAATCCCTTTAAAAACTATGAATCGTCATGGTTTAATAGCTGGAGCAACAGGAACAGGAAAAACCAAAACACTACAAGTTTTAGCAGAAAACTTAAGCGACCAAGGCGTGCCTGTTTTACTTATGGATATCAAAGGAGACTTAAGTGGTTTAGCACAACCAAGTACTGGACATGCTAAGATAGATGAACGTCATGCAAAAATAGGTTTAGACTTTGAAGCCAAAGGGTTTCCTGTAGAAGTTATGTCACTTTCTGAACAAGATGGTGTACGTTTACGAGCTACTGTTATAGAATTTGGTCCTGTTTTATTATCACGTATTTTAGATTTAACAGAAACTCAATCTAGTGTTGTAGCCGTTGTATTTAAATATTGTGACGACAACAAATTACCTCTTTTAGATTTAAAAGATTTCAAAAAAATACTTCAATATGCTACAAAAGAGGGAAAGGAAGAATTCTCTGATGAATATGGTAGAATATCAAGTGCATCTACTGGTGCCATTCTACGTAAAATAATAGAAATTGAACAACAAGGAGGCGATTTATTCTTTGGAGAAAAAAGTTTTGAAGTAGAAGATTTATTAAGAACTACCAGAGACGGAAAAGGATACATTAATATTATTCGCTTAACAGATATACAAGATAAGCCAAAATTATTTTCAACATTTATGTTGAGTTTATTAGCTGAAATTTATGAAACCATGCCTGAGCAAGGTGATTCTGGAAGGCCAGAATTGATAATGTTTATAGACGAAGCGCATTTAATTTTTAATAAAGCTTCTAAAGCATTATTAAATCAAATCGAAAGTATTGTAAAATTAATTCGTAGTAAAGGTGTTGGTTTATACTTTGTAACTCAAAACCCAACAGATGTGCCAGAAGGTGTTTTAAGCCAATTAGGCTTGAAAATACAACATGCTTTGCGAGCTTTTACTGCTAAAGATAGAAAAGCCATTAAGCTTGCAGCACAAAATTATCCTGATACAGATTATTATGATACAGCTGAAATACTAACCGCTTTGGGAACTGGAGAGGCATTGGTATCTGCTTTAGACGAAAAAGGACGCCCTACACCTCTTGCAGCAACGATGATGCGTGCACCAATGAGTAGAATGGATATTTTAACACCAACAGAACTACAAAACTTACTTGACGATTCTAAATTAGCTTTAAAGTATAATGAAGAAATAGATAGAGAAAGCGCCTATGAAATACTTAATAAAAAGATAGAAAAAGCAGAAGAAGCAAAAATAAAAGCAGAAGAAAAAGAAGCCAAAGAGGAAGCGGCTGAAAAAGCTAAAAAAGCCTCTAGCAGGTCTACAACAAGAAGACGAAGTACTGCACAAAATCCAATAATTAAAGTTCTAACAAGTGCAACCTTTATTAGAAGTGTATTTGGCATTCTAAAGAAGGTAATGTAAAAAGTCCCAAAAAATTAAAATAATTTTAATGAAAAAAATAATTTTTGCTCTTATAGCAATTTCAATCGTAATTACTTCTTGTAATACTGAAGTAAATCCATTTTCAATCTCTAAACAAAGTATTGGATTATTAACAGACTCTACTCAAGTTAAAGACCTAAAAAGTATTTATGTTAAAGATTCTATAGTAAAAAAAATAGCTGGAGATGAGTTTTTAGGTAATGTAAATAAAATAATGATTTTTGAAAAAGGAGGAAAAAAACTACTAGAGCTTTCTCCAAAAGAAGCACTAGACTCTACAGCCACCATTAGAACAATTAAAATAATAGATTCAAGATATAAAACAACAACTGGCATAACAATGCTTAGCACTTTTGGCGACCTAAAATCTAAGCACAAAATATCAAGCATAGAAAACACACTTCGCAACATTGTTATTATTATAAATGAAAACAATACTTATTTCACCATTGACAAAGAAGAATTACCAAGCGAATTGCGTTTTGACATGACTAAAAAAATTGAAGCCATTAATATTCCTGACACAGCTAAAATTAAATATTTTATGGTTGGTTGGTAGTAGTTTAGCATATCTTTTTTACTGCATTATTAAAGTAACCAATATCATTTAAGAAAAAACACAAAGTAATGAATCCACTATTTTCGAAAGTACTTGTAGACATTGCTCGTAAAAGAATTGAATCCAAGCAGAGTAAAGTGCAAGCTGCTACTCCTTCGCAAATTGCAAAAATTGTAAACAACATAAAGGTTGAAATTAGACACGCTGTAAAAGAATATTTGTTTATTGTTGTATGTGTTTTTTCCGCAGGATTTGGTACAAAAGGCTTTCTATTACCAAATAATTTTATTGATGGTGGTGCAACTGGTATTTCATTATTATTAGAAAACATTACTAATTTATCTATAAGCTATCTATTAATTATTGTAAACATTCCTTTTATCTTTTTAGCTACAAAAATCATAGGCAAAAAATTTGCCCTAAAAAGTATTATTACAATTTCATTACTTGCACTAGTAGTTCACTTTATAGAATACCCAACAATTACAGAAGACAAACTCCTTATTTCTATTTTTGGAGGTTTCTTTCTAGGGTCGGGTATTGGACTAGCCATGAGAGGTGGAAGTGTAATTGATGGAACAGAAGTTTTAGCTATTTTTTTAAGTAGAAAATTTTCAATTACTATAGGAGATGTTTTGTTTTTAATAAACTTAGTGATTTTCTCTTTTGGCGCATATATACTCTCAATAGAAACCGCTTTATACGCTATTTTAACCTACCTATCTGCAGCAAAAACTGTAGATTTTATAGTAGATGGTGTAGAAGAATATGTAGGTGTTACTATAATCTCTAAACACTATGATGCTTTACAACAGATGCTTATTAATAAATTAGGAAGAGCATGTACAATTTATGCAGGAAAAGGAGGTTTTGGTTCTAGTGGTGTTAGTTATGATAAAAATATTATTATACTATAGTAACAAGGTTAGAGCTTGCCAAATTAAATACCGAAATAGACAAAATAGACTCGAAAGCCTTTATAATTATAGGCATAGTAAAAGATTTAAGAGGAGGAATGATTAAGAAAAAGCCTTTAAAAGAATAATAGATTAAATGAAGAACAAAAAATACACCATACAAAACAGCCCATTTGTTGTCCCAACAACTGATGGGAAACTAATAGAAGAGCACTTTGGGCAAGCCACAGATGGTAATAAACACATAAGTATCGCACACATGGTTGCTCCTGCAGGTTGGAGCGAGCCTTTTCAAACTCCAGAATTCGATGAATATACTTACATAATAAGTGGAAAAAAACAATTTATTCTTGAGGGAGAAGAACTAATTTTAGAAGCTGGACAATCTATAAAAATAGAAAGAAACACACGTGTACAATATTCAAATCCATTTACAATAGCTTGCGAATATATTGCAATTTGCACTCCAGCTTTTTCAATGGATTTAGTAAATAGAGAAGCATAAAAATGTCTAACTCGATTATAAAAATAATAGGTAACACTCTAAATGCAGTAAGCTTTGTTTCTAAAAAATATGCCTCTAAAAAAGCACTCGATTTATTTGCAACTCCAAGACAAGGACGCATTTTAGAAAATCAGAAAGCTTTTCTAGAAACCTCCGAAGCATTTCAATTAAAACATGAAGATCTCAATATTTCTACCTACCAATGGAAAGGCGATGGCAAAACCATATTACTTGCTCATGGATGGGAAAGCAACACCTACCGTTGGCAACCACTAATTACTATATTAAAAACATTAAACTATAATATTATTTCTCTTGATGCTCCAGCTCATGGTAACACTAGTGGAAAGCAGTTTAACGCAATTTTATACTCTGAATGTATTAATGTAGTTTCAGATTATTTTAAACCTGAAATTATTATTGGACATTCAGTTGGTGGTATGGCGTCTGGGTTTTATCAAAAAAACTACCAGAACAAAGATTTAAAAAAACTTATTTTACTTGGAGCTCCTTCTGAATTTACTGGTGTTTTTAAACGTTATGTGGGTTTAATGGGTTATAATAAACGAATAGAACACGGATTAAATAATTTAGTTTTTAAACGTTATAACCAACAACCATCTTATTTCTCATTAGCCAATTTTGCAAAAACTATAGATACAAAAACGCTAATTGTTCATGATATTAAAGACAGAGTTATTCCTTATAATGATGCAGAAATGATAGCTAGTAATCTTAAAAACGTAACGTTTATTTCTACTCAAGGTTATGGACATAGTTTACAAAACAAAGTGGTTTACAATCATGTTATAGATTTCATTCAAAGTTAAATTGTATTTTTGCTACCATGGAAGAAAAACTAACTAGACTTAACAAATATTTAAGCGAAGCTGGCTATTGTTCGCGACGCGAGGCAGATAGATTGATAGATACCGGACGTGTAACTATTAACGGATCTGTTCCAGAATTAGGAACAAAAGTTACCAATAATGATGTAGTTGAAGTAGATGGTAAGTCTATTACAGAGCGTAAAGCCGACTTTGTTTACCTTGCCTTTAATAAACCAGTTGGTATTGTTTGTACTACAGACACTCGTGTTGAAAAAGATAATATTATTGATTTTATTAAGTACCCAAAACGTATTTTTCCAATAGGTAGATTAGATAAGCCTAGTGAAGGTTTAATTTTCATGACAGACGATGGAGACATAGTAAATAAAATTTTACGAGCTAGTAATAATCATGACAAAGAATATTTAGTTACAGTAGATAAGCCAATATCTCAAACTTTTATTAAGCGTATGGCTGGTGGAATTTATCTTGAAGATCTAGATAAAACGACAAAAAAATGTACGGTTAGAAAAATCGACTCACACACCTTTACTATTATTTTAACTCAAGGTTTAAATAGACAAATTAGACGTATGTGCGAATACCTTACTTACGAGGTAACTTCTTTAAAACGAACACGTATAATGAATATAAAGCTTGATATTCCTTCTGGAGAATATCGTGAGTTTAGCGAAAAAGAGTTAAAAACCTTAAATGTGCTTATAGAAGATTCAGATAAGCATTACAAGCAAACCATTGAAACTAAAGAAACTAAAAAATTACATTCTATAAATAGAAGAAAAGAGTAAACTCTTGTTTTCAATCTTAAAAACTTTCAATACTATGTCTCAATTAACACCTTTCCATGTTGCAATTCCTGTTCACAACCTAGAAGAATGTCGTCTATTTTATAGAGATGTTTTAAACTGCGAAGAAGGGAGGAGCAGTGATCATTGGGTAGATTTTAATTTTTTTGGACACCAATTGGTGATTCATTATAAAGAAAAATCTTTAGAAGTTGAGGCCATAAATGAAGTTGACGGTAAGCATGTGCCTATTCCACATTATGGTGTAGTTTTACCTTGGGATACTTTTCAAGTTTTCGCTAAAGATTTAAAACAAAAGAATATTCAATTTATTATAGAACCTTATGTTCGTTTTGAAGGTTTAGTTGGAGAACAAGCAACAATGTTTTTTAAAGACCCATCTGGAAATTCTCTAGAATTTAAGGCCTTTAGAGATATGAATCAGCTTTTTGCGAAATAGTATTCTTCTTTATTTTTTTGGTAATAAAAAAGGGCAAATAAATAATAAAAAAATAAGGTATTAATATAGCTTCCATTACCAATAAGTAAATTGGCCAATCTCCAAAATAATCTAATGCAGAAGCAGAATTTGGTTTACTATTTAAGTAGGAATAATTAGAATCTAAAATGTAATTAATTCCAAAAACAACTATTGCATACATCTGTAAGGTTATAAATGATTTAAACATACTCTTTGTTGAAGGTCTCATTTTTAAAACACAAATAGCATAAAAAATAATAACTAATAACCCTAAATGGGCTATCCAATATCTAAAATAATCGAAACTTGGAAAACCAAAAGGAATGTCTGGCGTTATTACAGCTTGACTAGTACCTGCAATTATCCAAAACAATAAAATTTCGAAAAGCAAATATTTTCTTGTTTTAGTAAAAACAAATATAAACAGAGCCATAAAACTGCATAAAAACAATGGCAAATCTGTTGACAGGTTATAGTTTCCTTTTAAAATATGGTACATATGAAATACTAAAACAGTTAAGGATACAAATACACCTAGACTATTAAACACCTGTTCTTGATGTTTTCTATTGAGTTCACGGTTTGAAAACCATATTAAAACAATTGAAAAGATTAAAGTGAAAATTATTGGAGCTATATGCTGAAGGCTACCAATTTCTATGAAACTAATCAAATTTATATAAGAAAATATCACGATGCAATATACAAATTGTAATTACAAAGCTCTGTGTCTTTCTCTAGCTAGCAAAGTGTTTTTAAGTAACATGGCAATAGTCATTGGTCCTACTCCTCCTGGAACTGGAGTAATAAAGCTAGCTTTTTTACTCACGTTTTCAAAATCTACGTCTCCTGTAATAACATAACCTTTTGGATGTGTTTCATCTGGAACACGTGTAATACCAACATCTATAATAACAGCATCGTCTTTTACCATTTCTGCTTTTAAAAAGTTAGGAACACCTAATGCCGAAATAATAATATCTGCTTGAGACGTTATTTGTGTTATATTCTTGGTATGACTATGCGTTAAAGTTACTGTAGAGTTGCCAGGAAATCCTTTTCTACCCATTAATATACTCATTGGTCTACCAACTATATGAGAACGTCCTATTACTACTGTGTGCTTTCCTTTAGAGTCTACATTGTATCTATCTAAAAGTTCTAAAATACCAAATGGTGTTGCTGGAATAAAAGTTGACATATCTAACGCCATTTTTCCAAAATTCATGGGATGGAAACCATCAACATCTTTATCTGGGTTGACAGCCATTAATACTTTTTGAGTGTCTATTTGATCTGGCAATGGTAGCTGAATTATAAAACCATCTATAGCATCATTATTATTTAATTCCTCGATTTTGTCTAATAATTCTACCTCACTTGTTGTGTTAGACAAACGTACCATTGTAGACTCGAAACCTACACGTTCGCAAGCACGAACTTTACTACCTACATAAGTTAAACTTGCGCCATCGTTACCAACGATTACTGCTGCTAAATGCGGCACTTTCTCGTTGTTAGCTTTCATTTTATCAACTTCAGCCTTGATTTCGTTTTTAATATCGTTACTTACTTTTTTACCGTCAAGTATTGTCATATTGCAGTATTTTAATTTGAGGTATTAATTATCTTATTTTAAATAAAAAAACATGATTTACCTCATGTTTTTCATTGCATTCATCATTGCTTTTCCTTTTCCACCTTGCATCATTTTCATCATTTTAGACATTTGGTCGAACTGTTTTAGCAATTGGTTTACCTGAGTTACAGATGTACCAGATCCTTTACCAATACGCTTTTTTCTACTTGCGTTTATTAAAGATGGGTTTGTACGTTCTTGAACTGTCATAGAATGAATAATTGCTTCGATGTGTTTAAATGCATCATCGTCTATATCTACATCTTTCATCATTTTTCCAGCTCCAGGAATCATGCCTACAAGATCTTTCATGTTACCCATTTTCTTAATTTGCTGAATCTGTTTTAAGAAATCATCAAACCCGAATCGGTTTTTTGCTATTTTCTTCTGAAGTTTTCTTGCTTCTTCTTCGTCAAATTGCTCTTGGGCTCTTTCTACTAAAGACACAACATCTCCCATTCCAAGAATACGATCTGCCATACGAGAAGGATAGAAAATATCTATCGCTTCCATTTTCTCACCTGTACCAATAAATTTAATTGGTTTGTTAACTACAGATTTAATAGAAATTGCTGCTCCACCACGTGTATCACCATCTAATTTGGTAAGAATTACACCATCAAAATTTAAAACATCGTTAAAAGCTTTTGCTGTATTTACAGCATCTTGACCTGTCATCGAATCTACTACAAACAACGTTTCTTGTGGCTGGATAGCTGTATGAATGTTAGATATCTCGCTCATCATCGCTTCATCTACAGCTAAACGACCTGCTGTATCAATAATAACTACATTATGTCCATTTTCTTTAGCATAAGCAATACCTGCTTGTGCTATAGCAACTGGATTAGTATTCCCTTTATCGCTATAAACATCAACGTTTATTTGACCTCCTACTACGTGTAATTGATCTACGGCTGCTGGTCTATAAACATCACAAGCAACCAATAAAGGTTTTTTTGTTTTCTTAGTTTTTAAAAAATTTGCTAATTTACCAGAAAATGTTGTTTTACCTGAACCTTGTAAACCAGACATTAAAATTACAGTTGGAGCACCAGATAAATTAATTCCTGCTGCATCTCCACCCATTAACTCGGTTAACTCGTCTTTAACGATTTTAACCATTAATTGTCCAGGTTGTAATGTTGTTAAAACATCTGAACCTAGTGCTTTTTCTTTTACTCTATTGGTAAAATCTTTAGCAATTTTAAAGTTAACATCGGCATCTAAAAGTGCGCGACGAACTTCTTTTAAAGTCTCGGCAACATTAACTTCTGTTATGCTTCCATAACCTTTTAGTACGTGTAGCGCTTTATCTAACTTTTCACTTAAATTATTAAACATATTCTTTATTGTATTCAGTAATCAGTTTGTGTTTTACAGCCTGACTCGTTTTTAAGATTGACAAATTTAAGAATTTGAAGTGTATTTATAAAGCTTCAATGAACATAATATTAAAGCAAAAAAAGAGCTATCAAAAATCACAGCTCTTTTAAATAAATAACCAACTAAAAAAAGTAACTATGACATTACTTTATAATACAAATAAATTGTAATCGATTAATAAAAAAAAACGCTACTAGTTTAAAAAATTCTCTAAACCACGTATTCTAAGCGTTCTTGAATTATTATAATTACTTTATTCTATATTAAAACAATTTACTTTTAAAAATCCATAACACTATATTTGTTTTTTTTATATTTAGAACCATTAATAAATAAAATGCCAAAAAAATTACACAATAATATTTGCGAAGAGAACTTATTTAATGCGCTATTTAAAAAGCATTCTCAACATTTGCATAACTTCCTTTACTATAAGTTTGGTGAGCGTTTGGACCCAAAAGACAAAATGCAAGAGGCATTTATTAAGCTTTGGGAGAATTGTAAAAAAGTAACACCAGAAAAAGCTAAAAGCTTTTTATTTACAATTGGTAACAATTTAATGCTGAATGAAGTTAAACACCAAAAAGTAGTTTTAAAATACCAACAAATAAAACAAAAGCATCATACAAACGAAACTCCTGAGTTTGTACTAGAGGAAAAACAATATATGGACAAATTACAAACAGCGTTGACCAATTTAACTGATGCGCAACGTGTTGCTTTTTTAATGAACAGAATTGAAGGAAAAAAACACAAGGAGATTGCAGAGCTTTTAGGGATTAGCACCAAAGCTGTAGAAAAACGAATTTATGGAGCCCTAAAAAAACTACGTTTAGACATTGATGAATTATAGTTATTTTAAAAAAAAACAATATCAAGGTAGGAGTTTATACAATAGTGTTGTTATATAGTTGATTACATATAAAATGAAAAGAAAAGTATTAATAAAGAAATGGTTAGATAACGAATTAAATTCGGAAGATCTTGAAGCTTTTAAACAGCTTAAAGATTATACAGATTTAGTTCGTTTATCTCATAATACTATGCTTTTTAAGCCAGAAAACATAGACATAAGTTTTGAACTTGAGAGCCTTAATTTTGCCTTAAAAACACGAAAACAAAAAGGGAATAATTACTTTAAACCATTGTTACGTGTTGCTGCAATCCTAGCCATTAGCCTTAGCCTTTTTTATTACACTACAACTCTAAATACTAATATAAATACAGAAATTGCTCAAAAAGAAAATGTTGTTTTGCCAGACCAGTCACTTGTTGTGCTAAATGCTAAATCAACATTAACGTACAACAAGAGTAAATGGGAAAATAATAGAGATCTAAATCTAAACGGAGAAGCATACTTTAAAGTAGCAAAAGGTTCTAAATTTTCTGTAAAAACTAATACTGGAACTATATCAGTTTTAGGTACAGAATTTAACGTAAAAAACAGAAAAGACCTCTTTGAAGTTATTTGTTATGAAGGTTCTGTAAAAGTAGAACATAACAATAAAACAAACATTTTAAAGCCTGGCGAAAACTTTTTGCTTTTAAATAATATTGTAATAGAAAAACCAAAAGCAGTAGAAACGAGTCCGTATTGGATTAATAATGAAACTGATTTTACAAGTATGCCTTATACTCAAGTAATTTCAGAATTTGAAAGACAATACAATGTTACTTTTAGCGTTGATAATATAGATACAAACCAGTTGTTTACAGGTAGTTTTTCGCATAACAATATAGAAGTAGCTTTACAAGCTATTACATTTCCGCTAAACTTAAAGTATACTAAAAACAACAACAAGATATCGCTACAGCGTGAGTAAAAACATTACGTTAACACTTTTAATTACTCTCTTTTCCTTTTGTTTTTTTAGTGTGAATTCTCAAACTTTTAAAACAGAAAGGCTTCCGCTTATAAAAGTTTTAAAAGCTTTAGAAATACGTTTCGATATAAGGTTTACCTTCGCAGACAAAACTATTGAAGAGGTTGATATAGTGGAACCTTCCATTATACTTTCATACAATGATGCCATAACATACCTTAGAACAAACACCAATTTAAATTTTAAAATTATAAATAGTCGTTTTGTTGCCATTTCACCAAGTAGAAAAGTAAATAGACCAATTGAAGCGCTTGAAGAAGTCCAGCTTATAAGCTACTTAACTACTGGTATTTCTAAAACCAAAACTGGAGAAATAGTTATAAAACCTGACGAGTTTGGTATTCTTCCTGGTTTAATAGAACCAGATGTATTACAAACCTTACAAGCATTACCTGGTGTTTTAAGTGTAGACGAGACTGTTTCTAATTTAAACATAAGAGGCGGAACACACGATCAAAATTTAATACTTTGGGATGGTATAAAAATGTATCAATCTGGTCATTTTTTCGGATTAATATCTGCTTTTAACCCGAATTTAATTTCTAATGTGGTTGTTTCAAAAAATGGCACAAGTGCACTTTATGGAGATGGAATTTCTAGTACCATAGATATGCGTCTTGATGATGATTTAAATAACAATAACACAGCTGGTATTGGTTTAAACTTAATACAAGCAGATGCTTACACAAAAATTAAACTACAAGGTAATATGGAATTGCAATTATCTGCAAGACGCTCTATTACAGATGCTTTAAACACACCAACATACCAACAGTATTTTGATAGAATATTTCAAGATTCTAATATTAACAACACATCAGAAAGCAGTTTAAACTCAACATCTAACGAAACCTTTTATTTTTACGATGTTAGCGCAAAGCTACTTCACGACCTCTCTACAAAAGACAAATTAAGGTTTAGTTTTACAACTATTTTTAACACATTAGACTATTTAGAAAACAATGCTACTACTACATTAAAGAGTGGTATCACACAAAGAAATCTTGCTGCTGGATTAAATTATAGCAGACAATGGAGTAACTTTTTAAGCACAGAGGTTAAGTTAAACATTTCGGATTATAAATTAGATGCTACTAATTTTAATACCGAAACCAACCAACGCTTAACACAAAACAACAAAGTATTAGATAATGGTATTACAGTACAAATTAAATTAGATTTTAATGAGCGTTTACGGTGGACCAATGGTTATCAATACTCTAAAGTAGGTATTACAAATCTAGAAGAAATTAGTAATCCAGATATTATAAATAAAAACAAACACACAGTAGAAACTCATGCTACATTTAGCGAATTTGCTTTTTCTTCCTATAACAATAAAACACATTTAAAAATTGGCAATAGAAGTAATTATTACAAACCATTTAATGTTTTGTTACTAGAACCTCGTTTAAGTGTTAACCATAAAGTATTTAAGCATCTTAAAGTTGAATTATTAGGCGAGTTTAAAAGCCAGGTTACAACTCAAGTTATAGACAGACAAAATGATTTTTTAGGTATAGAAAAACGACGTTGGGTATTGGCTAACAATACAACACTTCCTATTACGGAAAGTAAACAAGCATCTATTGGTTTACATTACAACAAAAATAAACTTTTGGTTAGCGCAGAAGCCTTTGTAAAAAATGTTGAAGGTATTACTACAAGAAGTCAAGGTTTTCAAAACCAATACCAAAACATTAATGCTATTGGTGGCTACAAAACTAGAGGTGTAGATTTCTTAATAAACAAACAATTTAATACCATAAGCACATGGTTAAGTTACTCTATAAGTAATAATGATTATAATTTTCCTACATTAAACAACGCTGAGGATTTTGTTAGTAACACTGAAATTTCTCATGCGCTTACTTTTGCAGGAACTTACACACTTAATAATTTAAAACTAGCACTTGGCTTTAATTGGAATTCTGGAAGACCTACCACAACACCTAATGCGCAACAACCCGTTTTTGATAATGCTATAAAATACGACACTGCAAACAACACAAATCTAAACGATTATTTTAGAACCGATTTCTCTGGAACTTATAATTTTAATTTAGCTAAAAACACAAAAGCAGAATTAGGCTTTTCGGTTTGGAATGTATTAAACCGTAAGAACACACTTAACAGTTATTACATTTTAAACGAAGATAATTCTATCTCTAGAATTGATAATAAATCTCTTGGCTTTACACCTAATTTAAGCTTTAAAGTAGTTTTTTAGCGACTTGACTTTTTCAAAATTTTAAGCTAACTTCGTTTAACATTAGATATAAAACATTAAAACGTTTTCATATCGACCCATTAGCAAACATTAAAACCAAGATTAACCATTAAATTATTAAACAAATGAAAAAAATTACAACTTACTAACTTTATCAATATTTATGTTATTTGCTATAACTAAAATGCATAACCAAAATGATTTAGCAATTACTAACGCGTCTACAATGCAAGATCAATATACAATAATACCATTAAGTCAAATTTCAGTTATGGCTACTGGTGCTACTATAGAGAATATTGGTACTTTAGAATCTACTAATGTGGTTTTAACAGTTATCTGTTATGAATTCTTCTTCTTCTGTTGTTTATACTGAATCTAGTAGCCCGCAAAACATATTAAATGGTGTAAATGTACCTATAACTTTTACAGGATATACTCCAACAGTCACATACACCTATACTACTGATTATAATTTAACTTTAGACGAAATAGATGCTGACCCTTCTGATAATGAAATTTCGTCTATTCTAGAAGTAACTTCTGGCATATATGCAAGAGATGATAATACAGTGACTGGTTCTTTAGGAGTTGGAGCAGGTACTTCTGCTCAATTAGGGCAAGAATTTGATATTTTAGTTATGCAAGATATAGAATCCGTTACATTTGAAATAGTAAATGATGATGAATCCTTAAATGGAACTACTACTTACGTAACAATATGGAATATGGTTTCGGGGATTCCAAATTCTATTATTGCTCAAACAGAAACTGTAATAATAAGCGGTATTAATCAAAGATATACAGCAAATATTTCAGGTGGTGCGTATAGTTTAAGCCCTAGCCAATATCTTATTGCAATTGAGGAAGGTACAAGCAGCATCTCTATAGCTACAACAACAGATATATTTACGCCTGGTACTACTTGGATAAATTGGCCTGCAAGCCCAAATGGTACATGGAGTAATAACGAAAACTTTAATTTTAACGTATCATATATCATTAGACCTAATTTACAAAATTCAATATTAAGTGTACAAGAAAATCAGTTTGGTAATAATGATATTTCAATTTACCCAAACCCTTCGTCTAAATTTATTATAATCTCAGGAATTAATAAAAATGAAAGTTACAAAATTTATAATGTCTTAGGTGCAGAGATTAACTCTGGTATTGTATCAAATAATGAGAAAATAGACATACAAAATCTAAATAATGGAATTTTCTTTTTAAAATTTAAAAATGGGAATACAATTAAGTCCATGAAAAAATAAACTAACAAATAACGTTTGCTAACATAGTATATAAAAAATAGCAGTTACGAGATAAACTTAAAGTTTAGTTTATTTCTATTATTTTTGTTATTTTTGTTTATAAACTAAAAAATAGTATATATAAATCTGCTACTCTTCATATACGTAACCGTTATGGGCAATTCCCCACAACACAAAATAAAGATTAATTTCTTTAGAAAACGCAAAAAAGGAACAGGCCTAGTCAAAAATTGAATATTAAAAATCAACAATAAAATTTGACGTTAGTCACAATTAAAGCAAATTAATTATAAACACAAATCTTAAAAAAAATGAAAATTATTATTCTTATCACATTAGTTTTATTTCTTAATCCTGTTTTTTCACAAACAAGGGATACCATTTATACGCACAATAAAAAGATAGCGTGCAAGATTAAGGAAGTTGCAGATGAAAATATAAAATATTCTTATCCAAATGAAGATATTCTTATTTCCATTAATAAAAATATGATTACAAAAATTCTTTATTCGTCAGGTCGTGAGGAAATTTTTGCTGAAAGTTCGAGTTTTCAAAAAGTTAATGGATGGGAAGATTGGGAAAAGGTTTTAACGTCAAATGTAGATGATGAAGTAGATGGATTGTATAAATTAGGTGATGTTTCTTCAAAAGTTAAGGCTGGATCTACATTGTCAAATCTTAATAAAATTAAAAATAAAGCATTAAGGAAAATAAAAATACGTGCAGCTATGATTGGGGCAAATGTTGTTTATTTATCTAGTGACCATACTGAAGGAGCGAGATATAATGCTTGGACAGGTGGTTCAAATACAGCAGAAGTAATATTGACAGGTGTTGCATATTCTAATAGAACAGTTAATATTAAGAATTTTAAGAAAATGATTGATAAGAAATCTATTTATAAACTATCAGAAATTATTAAAATGCCTTTTAATAAGAAAACACCGACAGTGATAAATGGTAAAGATAAAGAAATTGACATTTCAGATTATAAGATTGAGGGCTTATTTATTAATGTAACTTATGATAATGAAGTGTATAAAATTATAAATATTGATAATAATCAAATTACTATAATGAAAGAAGATAAAAGAAGGACCTATAATTATATTCTAAAATAGTGTAAAAATAAAAAAGCCCATAACAAAGTATAAAAATAATAGCCGAAATAGTATAAATATGAGCATTGTAACTTTTATGAAATATAGTTGCAACTTGAAGAATTCGAGTTCCTAGGTCGGCTACTATTCTTATACAAACGTTAAACGAATCTCGTAAAATCTAATCCCTAATTAATGGCATCGTACTGCATCTTAGCAAACCTTCTTGTTTAGAAATTTCAGCATAAGGTACTTCTTCAACTGTAAAGCCTTTTTCGCGTAACCAAGAGTTTAAACGTGTAAAGTTTTGTTCAGTAATAATAACAGTTTCAGAAATTGAGAATATGTTACTATTCATGTTATACATTTCATCTTTAGTAATAATGAAGCAATTGTCTTTTCCGAAGTAGTTTAACAACCATTTATACTCTTCTTCTTCAAGAAAACCTTCTTTGTGTAAAATCGCTTTGTTAGTTCCAATAGGCTGAAAACAACAATCTAAATGCAATGCATTGTCTTTTGGATTGGTTTGTGATTTTCTTAGGTTAAAAGACTTCACTTTTTTATGTGGAAAGGTTTTTTCTAGAAATGCTACGCCTTCAATATTGGTTCTAGCAACAATATAATCTGCATAATCGTCTTCTCTATAGGTACCAATAAAAATATAGTCGTTCCATAACATAACGTCTCCTCCTTCTATGTGTACAGCTTCTGGTGGATGTATAACTTTCTCAGGATTAACTTGATCTATAACATATTGTATGGCCTCTAACTCCTCTTCTCTTTCTGGCAAAATATTAGCTTTAACTAAAACGTCGTCAATTACAAAAGCAATATCTCTAGCAAAAATTTGATTACAATTTTCTATTAATTCTGGTCTATAAACAGTTACGTTATACTTTTTAAAAACATTGGCAACAGCTTCCATTTCTTTAAGCATATCTGCTTCTATTGGATAAGTTCCAGCTTTTATATGCTCGGCAGATTTTGGATCGTAGACTTCTTCCAACTTAGGTGTTGGACCATTACTTTTTGCTGTTCCTAAAACAACAGCTCTTAAGCGTGAAGTTTCGTTTTTTATATTTAATTTTAACATGTTTGTAATATAGAAAAAAGCTTCATAATTTCTTATGAAGCTTTATATATAATTATTTAATATTATCTTTTTTCAACACTTTTAAATAATCTGTGGTTTTCTCCAATATAAATTTGTCTTGGACGACCAATTGGTTCTTTACGCTGACGCATTTCTTTCCATTGTGCTATCCATCCTGGTAAGCGACCTAGTGCAAACATAACTGTAAACATTTCTAAAGGAATTCCCATTGCTCTGTATATAATACCAGAGTAGAAATCTACATTTGGATATAATTTACGGTTTACAAAATAGTCATCACTTAATGCTTCAGAAGATAATTCTTTTGCAATATCTAGTACTGGATCTTCTACACCTAAATCTGCCAACACTTCATCTGCTGCTAACTTAATAATTTTTGCTCTAGGATCGAAGTTTTTATATACTCTATGTCCAAAGCCCATTAAACGAAAAGGATCTTGTTTATCCTTAGCTTTAGCCATAAATTTATTAGTATCGCCTCCATCTTCTTTAATTGCTTCTAGCATTTCTAGAACCGCTTGGTTTGCACCACCATGTAATGGTCCCCAAAGTGCAGAAATACCTGAAGATATAGATGCAAATAATCCTGTATGTGCAGAACCTACAATTCTTACAGTAGAAGTAGAACAGTTTTGCTCGTGATCTGCATGTAATATTAATAATTTATCTAAAGCATTTACTAGAATATCGTTTTGTTTATACTCTTCGTTTGGCTTAGAGAACATCATTTTTAATATGTTTTCTACATAACCTAAAGAATTATCTCCGTAATTTAATGGCAATCCTTTTTTCTTACGCATTGTCCAAGCAACAAGTACTGGAAATTTACCCATTATTTTACAAACGGTTTTGTACATCTCTTCTTCAGAATCTACATCTACTGAAGAGGGATTAAAAGCGGTTAATGCACTTGTTAAAGACGACAAAACTCCCATTGGATGTGCCGATTTAGGAAAAGCATCAATTATTTTTTTAATATCATCATCTACAACAGATTGTGCTTTAATATCTGAATTAAATTTATCTAATTGTTGTTGAGTTGGTAATTCACCAAAAATTAACAAATAAGCCACTTCTAGGAAATCTGCCTTTTCTGCTAGCTCTTCTATAGAATAACCTCTGTATCTTAAAATACCTTCTTCTCCATTAAGGAAAGTAATTGCACTTTCACATGCTCCTGTATTTTTATATCCTGGATCTATGGTTGTTACACCACATGTTGAAGCTCTTAATGCTTTTATATCTATTGCAACTTCATTTTCTGTTCCTACTATTAAAGGAAACTCGTGCTTTTTTCCGTCTATTTCTAACGTAGCAGTTTTTGACATATTATTATTGATTTTACTTGTTTTTTGCTTGATGCTAAATTACAAAACATGTTGCGATTTTTAATGCTTCTTTACAAGGATTTAACAATTACGATATTGATATAAGTTATAAAAGTAAAAAAGCCTACCAGAATAGTACTGAAAGGCCTTTAATATAATATTTAAGTGAAGTGATTAACCTATTTTAAATGCATTCATTTTAGGATAATATGCTACTTCTCCTAATTCTTCCTCAATACGTAAAAGCTGATTGTATTTTGCCATACGATCACTACGTGAGGCAGAACCTGTTTTTATTTGTCCACAATTTAACGCTACAGCTAAATCTGCAATAGTATTATCTTCAGTTTCACCAGATCTATGAGACATTACAGAGGTGTAACCTGCATTATGTGCCATGTTTACAGCTGCAATGGTTTCTGTTAAAGTACCTATTTGGTTTACTTTAATTAAAATCGAGTTAGCTATGTTATTTTTTATTCCTTTTGAAAGACGCTCAACATTTGTTACATATAAATCGTCTCCAACTAATTGAACCTTATCACCAATTTGTTCTGTTAAGTATTTCCATCCATCCCAATCGTTTTCATCCATACCATCTTCAAT
>NZ_JASJHV010000039.1:0-5108 GCF_037625555.1 Lacinutrix sp. | reverse complement strand
GTGTGGTTATGTTTTCTGTATTAATGTATGTTTTTTCTTATGTTATTTTAATAGGTTTATTTTTGTATTTTGTTTTAAACCCAAAACAAGAAGACTATTATATTTTTTTTAATATTAGAAGGTTTTTAATACAACCAATACTTTTGCTGTTGTTGCTGCCTGCTTTTTATTATTAAAGAAAAGGAGCATAAATTACTGTTAAAGCTTAAAAATAATAACTTACTATTTAAAATTTAATTAACTTTGTGGCGTGAAAATTAATTTATTACATAAAAGCTTCTCTTTCATAATGGCATTTGTAGTGTTGTTCTCAACACTATCATTTACTGTTGAGTCTCACTATTGTGGTAATAATTTAGTAGACACGGCTATTTTTTCTAAAGTAAAAAATTGTGGGATGGAAACTTCTGCAACTACAACAATTAAGAAAAATTGCTGTAAAGATGAGGTTGAAGTATTAGAAGGTCAAGATAAATTAAAAGTAAATACTTTTGATGACTTAAACTTAAGCGAACAAATAGTTTTAGCGACCTTTGCGTATTCTTACATTTCATTATTTAAAAGTTTGCAAAAGCAAACAACACCTCATCTGGAGTACGCGCCTCCAAATCTCACTTACAACATACATTTACTACAGGAGACTTTTTTAATTTGATATTTTATTTTTTTATTTTTTTTGTTTTTTCGCTTTCGCGGAAATACCAACTCATGAAATAATTTATTAAATAAAACTCAATGAAACATACATATATAGTTACAGGCTTGACCTGTAATAGCTGTAAGGATTCGGTAGAAAAACACCTAAAAGCTCTACCTAACTTAACAAGTGCTAATGTAAATCTTGAAAAAGAAGAAGTTCAGGTAGAAATGAAACAGCACATTTCTATAGCCATTTTAAAAGAAGCATTACCCGAAAAATTTTCAATTTCAACACAAAACAATACCAACGTTCTTAATTCAAAAGAGAACAAGGAACAAAAAAGTGATTTGCAACAACTAAAACCATTATTTATAATTTTTGGATATATAACTATCGCGTCCATTTTAATGCATTATAAGCAATGGGATTGGACAAGTTTTATGCTCGATTTTATGGGTTTATTCTATGTTGTGTTTAGTTTCTTTAAAATTTTAGATTTGAAAGGTTTTCCAGAGTCTTTTAAAATGTACGATCCGTTTGCAAAACAAGTGCCATTTTATGCTAAAATCTACCCTTTTTTAGAACTAACTTTAGGGCTGCTGTTTTTTATGCGAATTCAAATTCCTATAGCCTTAATTATTACAATAATTATTCTAGGTATTACAACTATTGGAGTAACAAAAACACTTTTAGATAAAAATGCAATACAATGTGCTTGTCTTGGTACAGCTCTTAAGTTACCTATGACGAAAGCTACATTTATTGAAAACTCAATCATGATTATTATGGCAATCATTATGTTAACTAATACTTATCTATAATGAAAAAGCTACTATATATAATACTAGTATTACCACTTTTTGCAGTTTCTCAAACACAATTGCAAGGAGCCATTTTTGAAGATAATGTAACTAAATCACCTCTTCCTGGTGCAAATGTTTTTTGGTTAGGAACTAAAGTTGGTGATGTAACAGATTTTGATGGTAAATTTTCGATTCTCTATAAAAAAGACTATACTAAGCTAATAATAAGTTATGTAGGCTTTAAAACAGATACATTAACAGTTTTAGAACCCAAGCCAATAACACATAGCTTGAAACCAACAAGCGAGCTAGATGAAATTAAAATTTCTTCTAGAAATAAAGCTTCAGCAATATCTTATTTGTCGTCTCAAAATGTAATTATGGTAAGTAGCGACGAGCTTTTAAAAGCTGCGTGTTGTAACCTGTCTGAAAGTTTTGAAACTAATCCGTCTATAGATGTTAATTTTGCTGATGCTGTAACAGGAACTCGACAAATAAAAATGTTGGGTTTAACCAGTCCGTATATATTAATTACTACAGAGAACATTCCATCTATTCGTGGTGCATCTCAAGCTTTTGGATTAAGTTTTATTCCAGGAACTTGGGTAGAAAGCATTCAAATTACCAAAGGTGCAGGAAGTGTTGTTAATGGTCATGAAAGTATTGCAGGACAAATAAATGCCGAATTGGTTAAGCCTTCAACAGACGATAAATTATTTATAAACCTTTATGGAGCAAGCAATGCACGTTTAGAACTAAACACACATTTTAACACGAAAGTAAGTGATAAATGGGATACAGGAATTTATTTACATGGAAGTACTCTAAACACAAAACACGATGTTAATAACGATGGTTTTCTAGATATGCCGCTGTATAATCAGGTTAATGTAATGAACCGTTGGCAGTATACAAATCCAGAAAAAGGAATTGTAAGTTTTATTAATTTGAAGTATTTAAACGACCAAAAACAAGCAGGTCAGCTAGATTTTAATCCAGATATAGATAAGTTAACTACAAATAGTTGGGGTACAGAAATAGATACAGAGCGTTATGAGGTAAGTGCTAAATTAGGCTATGTAAACCCAGAATTGCCATGGCAAAGTATTGGAGTTCAAGCTGCTTATAGTGGTCATGAGCAAGATTCTTATTTTGGGTTAAATAGTTACGATATTCAACATAGTAGTTTATATGCTAATGTAATTTATAATACAATAATTAGCGATTCTAGACATAAAATTAAAACAGGAATAAGTTATACTTATGATCAATATAAAGAGTTTGTAAATACAGTAGATTTTAATAGAACCGATAACTCAATTGGTGGTTTTATAGAGTATAATTATTTTAATTTAGATAAATTTAATATTACTGCTGGCTTAAGAGTAGATAGACATAATCTGTTAGGTACATTTATTACACCTCGTTTGCATATGCGTTACACAACATGGGAAAAAGGTGTGTTTAGAGCATCTGTAGGAAGAGGGAAACGTAGTGCTAATATCTTTGCAGAAAACCAAAAACTATTTTCAACTTCTAGAAATATAAACACTTTAAATACTACTGGAGAAATTTATGGTTTAGATCCAGAAATCGCATGGAATTATGGTGTGTCTTTTCTACAAGGATTTAGACTATTTGGTAGAAAAGCAGAGTTAACTGCAGATTTTCATAGAACAAATTTTAAAAACCAAGTGGTTGTAGATTATGAAAACGCACAAGAAGTAAATTTCTATAATTTAGATGGAGAAAGTTATGCAAACAGTTTTCAAGTGGAACTGCATTATGAACTTTTTAATAATTTTAATACACGTGTAGCTTATAAAAACTACGATGTAAAAACACAGTTTAATTCTGGTAAACTAGAAAGACCACTAACACCAAAACATCGTTTTTTTGCTAATGCTTCATTCGAAACCGAAATAAAAAACAACTCTAAATGGAAATTTGATGCTACATATAATTGGTTAGGTGCACAGCGTTTATCATCTACGCAAAATAATCCTATACAATATCAATTACTAGAATACTCTAAAACTGTAGCTACTTTTAATGCTCAGGTTACAAAAGTGTTTTCTCCAAAATTTGAAATATATTTAGGAGGAGAAAATATATTTAACACAAGACAAGACAATCCAATAGTGTCTGCAGATAATCCTTTTGACTCAAGTTTTGATACTACATTTGTTTATGGTCCAATTTTTGGAGCAAATTATTTTGCAGGATTAAGATTTAAAATCAAATAACCAAGTTGCTGTGGAAGCAGGAATATTATAATTTTTAACTAAAAATAACAAAACAATTTAACAATGAAAATATTAAAAAGTACAGTACTCGTTTTAGCATTATTAATGGTTTCTTTAACATTTGCTCAAAATAAAAATGAACGCGCTTCTTTAGAGGTGGATGGTGTATGTTTAATGTGTAAAAAGCGTATTGAAAAAGCAAGTTTAAATACCAAAGGTGTGAAATCTGCTACTTGGGATGTAGAAACTCACGAATTAAAACTAATTTTTGATGAGCGTAAAACAAATCTAGAAACTATTACTAAAAGCATAGTAGCTGTTGGACACGACACTAAAGAATTAAAAGCAATAGATGCAGCCTACGAAACTGTTCATCCATGTTGTAAATATCGTGATGAGGAAGTTAATGACGATCATAAAAATTAAATATTAAATTATATTTAAGAAAGCCTAAATTTTAATTCAGGCTTTCTTATTTTTTTACAATGCCATACAGAATCTACATAATAGAATTGTCCAAACGTGTGTTTACCTAAAACGCAAAGTTTAGAAACGCCAATCCACAATTTAATGGTGTGTTACAATGTTTGTATGTTGGCATGACAAGTAAAACACCTAAAGAACGTTTTACACAACACAAAACATGTTACAGAAATAAAAAAGGATATAAGTTGTCTTATAATATTGTAGAAAAATATGGTACGTATTTAAGGCCAAGTACAAGAACGACTAACAATGCAAGTTGTACAAGCAATACTAGAAGCATTAGGCACAAAAGATGTTGCTTGTGTTATAGATGCCAAACATTTATGCGTAAACTCAAGAGGTATTAAAGACATAGAAAGTTCTACCGTAACGGCAGAATTTGGTGGTAATTTTAAAGAAAAGGAAACCAAAAGAGAGTTTTTAGACTGCTTTAAAATGACGACTCATTTTAATTGATTATTTTTTTAAAATAACAAGTCTAAAAAATATAACAATTCGGAATTAGTAGTTAGATTTTAAACAAAATAAATAAAAACGCTTCCAGAAAATCCAGAAGCGTTTTTTTAAATTTATCTAACTCACATCATAAATTTTTCAAAGTAAGAGTGAGTAAAATGTCTACAGCGACTCGCTGCTACATCATGCCTGGCATTCCGCCACCCATAGGAGGCATTCCACCAGCAGGAGCATCTTCTTTAATATCAATTAAAGCACACTCAGTTGTTAATATCATTCCTGCAACAGAAGCTGCATTTTCTAATGCTATTCTTGTGACGCTGACCGCGCAGCGCCTTGCGGATGTGCAAACATTGCAGGGTGATGCGGTGCTGGCGATTACGGCGCGGCGTGCACAAACGCTCAAGGCGCGGGCGTATGATGGCGATCTGGCGCGGATTGTCTTGCCACAGGATGTCACGTTGAAATGGGTGCAGA
>NZ_JASJHV010000038.1:0-3849 GCF_037625555.1 Lacinutrix sp. | reverse complement strand
TTGAAAACCTCCATTGGAATCATTAGTATCAGAAGCAATAACGACATCTCCACCTTCAGTGGAACTGTCTCCAGTAGCAATGGTCCATAAACCGCCACCACCAGTATTTGCATAAATCCCTCCTTCAGATAAAATACTAATATTACCGGTATTTACATAAGAAACAGGAGTTATGCCATTAACTGCATTTGTATTGGCAGATTTACCTATAAATAATCCTGTGCTAGTATATAAGGTTCTAGACTCATGACCTTTAGCATGCATTATTATGTCACCAGATCCAGCTAAAATTTGGGTCTTAGAGCCGCTTCCCCAAAAATCTAGTCCAACCCCTATCTCCCCAGTTAAAGTATTTCCTTCAATAATAATATCCCCTTTGTTGTCTGTTGTTGTAGTAGATTGAATGAGTATGTTTTTATTGGCAGTTCCCGTACCAAAGTATACACCTCTAGAACTAGAAGAAGTTCCCTGAATTTCAATAGCAGTGTCAGATGTACTGCCTGAATTTATAACGAAATCATCAATGGCATACAAGCCATATTGGGTAGCAGTTGTAGAAGCAGTTAAGGAAATTTTACCTAAACCACTATCTAGGATGGTTGCGCCGCTAAATAATATACCGTTGTGAGCCGTACTGATCCCGGTGAGTTGAATATCCCCAGAAACACTCTCTAATGTTAGCGCACCATCAAATGAAATACCTCTACTTCCAGAAGAATTTCCAGTGATATTCAAATTACCAGATCCAGTATCTATGCTTAAACCACCATTATTCCAAACCCCATGATTTGTGGTACTCTTTCCCTCTATATTAATATTTCCAGACCCACTATCTAGTGTTACACCTGTTCCAGTAAAACCAACACCAACACCCCCTCCTTGACCTCTAATAATAATGTCTCCACCGCCAGAGTTGAGCGAAACATTAGCACCTAGATCTGCAGACCTTATGTCGTCATTGTAGCTTCTATAAGCATAACCGTCTGGTAAGCCGTCATTATTAGAATCTAAGCCTCCTGCCAAAACAATCTTACCACCTGAAGTGCTAACGTTATTTGTTCCTCTTAGATCAACTTCGTTATTTGCCTCTCCTGATGTTGTATTAACCGAGTTACCCCATAATATAACGTCTCCTCCATTTGTTGTGAAATCTACGTTTGTTTCCATTACCACGTAGCCCTGGCCCATAATTAGTATGTCTGAATTAGAAGCTCCTGACGTATCAAAGTCAACATCATTTTTTAAGTATATACTATGGCCATATATAGAAATGGGGCCAGCAATTTCAATGTCATTAAATATTTCAATGTTTGCAGTATTTGAGGTATTTCCAATTGTTAAGCCCCCTAATGTGTTATTAAAAGTCCAGCCAGATGTTGAAAAATAAGAAGAAGAAAAACTACTGCTATTGGGTTCTATAAATATTTTTCCTGTACCCGATATTGTTTTGGAGGTTGGGTTTGGAGCGTCATTTTTCAAAACTAAAGTACCATCAGAAATAGTTGTACTTCCAGAAAAGGTGTTATTGTTTGAAAGCGTCAGTGTACCTGTTCCTGATTTAATTAAATTTCCTGAGCCAGAAATGATTCCTGATAAATTATTATTAGCACTATTTGTATCTACTTCTAAAGTAGCTAAACCAGTAATATTTGATGATCCTGAAATTTGACCAGCAGCTGTTTGAAGTTTTAAACTGCGAGTACCTGCAAATGAAGCATTGCTTGAAAAAGTAGTTTCAAATACATCATTTATTTCTGCTGACTCATCTGGATCATTTGAACTCAAACCGTGGCGCATAATTAAATTTCCATCTCGTTCTGCCACAAAAGTTATATCTACATATGCATCATTAAAATAGCTGTTAATAGCTATATTTTCATCTTCATCTACAATATTATATTGAAGTCCATAATTAGCATTACTAACAGTTATACCAGAATAATAGGCTCTAACCGCTCTAAAATAAAGTGAACCTGAACTTGAGTATGAACCAACTTGTATTCTAAATGCCTCATTATCCCAACTGTCCCAAAAAAACAAACGCATGGAATACTCCTTCCCTGTCACTATATCTACTCCAGTATCTATATCTGTATCATCATTACTTCCATCTTTACGACCTGACCAACTCATCAAATTATTTGGTGAGCTAATAGACCATTTAGTATTTGTATATTCAATAACTCCTTCTCCTAGTTCTAAATTACCCGAACCTGTATTGTAAATAACGGCGCCTCCACTTTTTAGTAATTTAATATCACTATTGTTGAAATCTAGATTACCATTTGAGGTTACAATAGATTGATCACCCGACTTTTGTAAATGAACGTCCTGACTATTAAAATTTACTGAACCTCCATTCGTAACAATATCACCATCTAAAAAAACCTGATCTCCCGACGCATTTAGATTAAGAGTTAAGGCTGCGTTTGTAGAAGAAATATTTTTTAAATAAATATCTGCATCTGCGGTTAAAGTTAAGGTTGTATTATTCGAGCCAGTATATATAAAATCATTTGTTAAGACAATGTGACCACTTCCAATCTGATGACCTCCTCCATGTGAATTATCAAAAACACTATCGATTCCGCTATTTGAGCTGTTCGTGGTTAAAATACTCACATTAGATGAATTTAGCGCTGTATTTAAAGTATTCAATTCAGCTGTTCCAAGAAAATAGTTGTAAGGATCTAACAACCACAAACCAGTTTTGCCATTAATTGACTCTGTAGATAAATTAATCCCTTCTGTCTCTAAAAGACCTCCAGAGGTCTCAATCTTTCCACCATCTCCAGAAATACTGCCTCCTTTAGCAAAAATACTGCCCTGGGCTTTGGTAACGGAGTTTGGATCTTTGATGTTAGACCACAACACCACCTTTCCTCCATCTCCGTTTTCAGTGGCACTGGCGTCTATGAAGGCCTTGGCATGCATGCTTACTTTGGTGGCCTGCTTTAATTTATTTGGATCTTCAAAAACCCTGTTTTCTTCACTAGCACCTCCTTGCCAGTCCCCACCAACCAGAATATTTCCTCCGCCTGTGTGGCCCTGTGCTAAAAGTTTGGCATTTTCTGAGAGGGTAATATCTTTGGCTTCTAAGAGAATATTCCCTCCTTGCCCGCTGGCCAAGGCAACACTAATGTCACTATCTACACAAATGCTCCCAAGTGCCATAGCGTTATTCGCTACACTTAAATAAATTTCGCCTCCTGGAAGCTGAATGGCTGCGGAAACTTGAATGCTACTTTGTGCTTTAAATGTTAAAAGGCTGCTGTGATTAGATCGGATGGGAGCATCAATGATAAGTTTTCCTCCATTGCCCAACACTTGAACCAACAAATTTTTGTCAAGTGCATTTTCAATGACCCCAGGATGCACACTTGCATCTCCTATGGCTGTTAGGGTGTTTCCAGAAATAGACCAGTTGGTTCCAGAGCTTCCTGTTTGGCCACTATTTGAAATGGTCAAAGTTTGGCCCCATAGCAAGCTAGTTCCTGAAAACAGGAATAAGAAAAGTAGAATGGCTAAAATTCTTTGCAATGAATTGGGGTTTTTATTATTGGGGCAAAACCTAAGTTGCCTTAATTTAAGCATGCAAAAATAATACTACGCGCGCGCGTACACGTAACTATATATAATCAATTGGTGCGATTTCGTGGAAATCGCACCAATTTGTGTAATTTAGGGGCGTAATTAATGTATTCCTTTTTTTTAAAATAATACCTCAACCATGTTTTTAGGGATCCTCTTATTGTTGCTTTTGATGAGCATTTTATTAGCTGTTTTTAACTTCCAATACAATAAAAACACCCTTTTCTTATCTGGATTTTTGTCTCTTTTTGCCTTGTA
>NZ_JASJHV010000037.1:0-8497 GCF_037625555.1 Lacinutrix sp. | reverse complement strand
TGATTAGTAGTAATATTTAACCATTTAAAAATAATAAAGCATAAAATTAATAGAGCAACAATAGCTAATCCAAGTTGTTTAAAAAATGTTTTACTAGTTATAAATTTAAAAATACTCATATAATAAATTGGTTAAAATAAGTGTGGCAAATATATAAAAACAAAAAGGTTTTCCTTTGCTATTAAATAAATGATATTTTAGCTAAACAAATTAACTTTGAAGCTTATTGTTTGCTTTATATTAATTTATACGAAGTTTAACCGATTATAGATTACCGCTTTCGCGGAAACTTAAGAATGAAAAAAAATATTGCCATAATAATGGGTGGTTATTCTAGCGAATACAAAATTTCTTTAAAAAGTGGAAACGTTGTTTTTAACACTTTAAACAAAGACACATATAATGTTTATTGTATTTATGTTTTTAAGAACAAATGGGTTTATGTAGATGCGGTTGATACTGAATTTCCAATAGATAAAAAAGATTTTTCAGTTATTGTAAACGAAGCAAAAATTACATTCGACTGTGTGTTTAATGCTATTCATGGTTCGCCTGGAGAGGATGGGTTTATGCAGTCTTATTTTGAACTTATTGGCATACCTCAAACAAGTTGTAATGCCTACCAAGCGGCACTAACTTTTAATAAACGAGATTGCCTGAGTGTTTTAAAACCTTATGGAATATTAACTGCAGAAAGCTATTATCTTAATTTAGGAGACACCGTTATTGAAGATGAAATTATAACAAAAGTTGGCTTGCCTTGTTTTGTAAAAGCTAATAAAGCAGGAAGTAGTTTTGGAATTTCTAAGGTTTACAAGAAAGAAGAACTTCAAGCAGCAATAGATAATGCTTTTAAAGAAGACGATGAGATTATTATAGAATCTTTTCTAGATGGTATAGAAGTTTCTGTAGGAGTTATTACATATAAAGGAAAAACTAAAGTATTACCAATTACTGAAATTGTTAGTGAGAATGATTTTTTCGATTACGAAGCTAAATACCTTGGTAAGTCCCAGGAAATTACACCTGCAAGACTATCTAAAACACAAGAAGAAAAAGTAATTACACTCGCAAAAAAGGTTTACGAAATATTAAAAATGAAAGGCTTTACAAGAAGTGAATTTATTTTTAAAAATGGCGAACCACATTTACTAGAAATAAACACTGTTCCTGGCCTAACAAACGAAAGTATTTTACCACAACAAGCTGCAGAAGCTGGTATTACTATGGCAGAGTTGTTTGAAAGTGCAATTGAAGAAGCTTTGAAGTAGTAATTAGTAAACTAAAGTGTTTAAAAAATAATTATATTTAAGCTGAATAAAAAAATATTAAACCATGAGAAGAGCACTTTTTCCAGGATCTTTTGACCCAATAACCTCAGGACATTATGATATTATTAAACGCGGTGTAACTTTGTTTGATGAGGTTATAGTTGCCATTGGAGTAAACTCTTCTAAAAAATACATGTTTTCTCTAGAAGAACGTATGGGTTTTATAAAAGAAGCTTTTAAAGACGAACCTAAAATAAAAGTGGTAAGTTATGAAGGTTTAACAGTACATTTTTGTCAAGAATTAGGAATCGATTTTATTCTTCGTGGCTTAAGAAACCCAGCAGATTTTGAATTTGAAAAAGCCATTGCGCATACCAATAGAGACCTTGCTCCTACAGAAACTGTATTTCTATTAACAGCTGCAAGCACAAGTTATATTTCATCTTCAATAGTTAGAGAAGTGATTAGAAACAATGGAGATTACACCAAGTTAGTGCCAGATAGTGTAAGAGTAAAATAAGAAGGTTGGATTGTAAATAGCGATTGTTTTATTCGTTACCCTGCATGTGATATATTCATACATTAATCATGAAACATTTAAATTTACTAATAGCTATAATATCCTATATTACTGCTTGTCTCCTTTTTTTATTAAAACAATATTATAGCCTTAAAAGTCAAACTGATTATTTATGGATGTATTACATAGTTATATTATTAATTATATTGGTTATATTTTTCTTTTTCAAATGGGTTTATTCAATTTTTAAAAAAAAGAATATTAATTCTTAATATTCAGAAATATTAAAGAGTCTCTTAAAAAATATACTTTTCGTAGACCAAAAAAGCACAGTTTAAAAAACTGTGCTTTTCTATTTTTTTATTTAAAATTTGCTGATTTTGGTAAAAAACACCAGCATTGACAAATTAAAACTTATATTCAGATAAACCTTTGGTAAACTTTTCTGGATTTTCTGCTAGATGATACCTAGGATCATCAATTGCTTCAATTATAACTTCTCTAAACTTAGGATTAGATTTATAGAGTAACTCTTTACAATCTTCACTTAAATGTTTAAGTTTTATGCTTTTACCTTCTGCTTCATATTTTGCCACTAAATTAAGAATGGCTTCCAAGGCAGAATGATCGCTTATGCGAGATTCTACAAAATCAATTTCTACTTTTTCAGAATCGTTTTTAGCATCAAATTTATCGTTAAATGCTTGAATACTTCCAAAAAATAATGGACCCCAAATTTCGTAAACCTTAGTTCCATCTTCGCGCATACGCTTTCTAGCACGAATACGTTTTGCATTTTCCCAAGAGAATACTAATGCGCTTATTATTACACCTGCTATTACTGCAATTGCTAAATCGAAAATTACGGTTAATATAGAAACTGCAATTAAAACAATAACATCACTTTTAGGTATTTTATTTAAAATTCTAAAACTAGACCATGCAAAAGTTCCTATAACAACCATAAACATAACGCCTACTAAAGCTGCTATTGGTACTTGCTCAATTAAACCTGAAGCAAATAATATAAAAGTTAATAAAGTTAATGCTGCTACAATACCTGATAATCTGCCTCTTCCTCCTCCTTTAATATTAATTAACGATTGCCCAATCATGGCACATCCACCCATTCCACCAAAAAAACCTGTAACTATATTTGCTCCTCCTTGAGCTAAACATTCTCTGTTAGAGTTACCTCTGGTTTCGGTTAATTCATCGACTAAATTTAAGGTCATTAAAGATTCAATTAAACCAATAGCTGCTAATATTAAAGCATACGGAAAGATGAACTTTAAAGTTTCTAAATTAAAAGGTACTTTACTAAAAATATCCCATTGAAAACTTGGCAAACCTCCCTTTAAACCTGCTCCACCACCATCTCTAATAAAACTACCAACTGTTGCTGCATCTAGGTTACCAAAAATTGCAATAGCAGATACTACTAAAATAGCAACTAAAGCCTCAGGTAGTTTTTTAGTAAGCTTTGGCAAACCAAACATTATTCCCATAGTTAACAAGACTAAACCAATCATTATATATAATACAGAACCTTGCATCCATACTTTTTCACCACCAACAAGCTCTTTAAACATTCCTAATTGTGAAAGAAATATCACAATAGCTAATCCGTTTACAAAACCCATCATTACTGGATGTGGTATCAATCTTACAAATTTTCCAAGCTTAAAAACACCTGCTAACATTTGTATAATTCCCATTAAAATAACAGTTGCAAATAAATAATATAACCCTAAATTTTCGCTTGCTTCTCCCATGCCATTACCTTCGGCTACTAAAGAGACCATAACTACTGCTAATGCTCCAGTTGCTCCACTAATCATTCCTGGACGACCACCAAATATAGAAGTAATTAAGCCAATCATAAATGCAGCATATAAACCTACTAATGGATCTACACCTGCAACAAAAGCAAAAGCTACAGCTTCTGGCACTAAGGCTAAAGCTACTGTAATTCCGCTTAAAATATCGTTTTTTGCGTTTGCTGTCTGTTTTCTAAAAAATGCTGTCATGGTCTATTTTTTCAAGCTGCAAAAGTACGCTTAATTAATAGATACACAAACTTGCAATTCTTATATTTGTTTATTGAACGTTACTATTAATAATTTGGTAAACAAAAACATTAATAATATTATAAATGTATAGAGAAGTATTTGATACGATTGCTAAGAATGAGAATGGAAAATTCAACTTTAAAGATAAAGACATCTCGATTGGTGGTGGTGTTAGAAGCCCTAATGTAACTTACAAATTAGCTTTTAAATACAAGGAAAACAAATTTACAATTATTAACAGAACAGGAACTGCGTACGTTGGCACAATTACTTGCGAATTATCAAAAACTATTCAGCCTATTTATTTTTAAGAAAAAAAAGTCGATTTAAAATCAAGACAGATAACAAAAATCTTGAATATTTTTTTAAGAAAAATCCAAACCTAAATTTATTAAGTAAAATTGCTAAAGACCATAATTATAGTCCAATGATAACTTGCGAAAACAATAACGGATGGAAAATTGTTTCAAAATACCATTTAGAGTTAGACAATTGGACTCAAGTAATTGAACCAACAATTGCATTTTGTAAAAATTTAATTGATGAATTTGAAAAAAGAATTGCTAATATTAGCAATAAAGCATATCGAGAGATAAATTAAGTGTTACATTATTAATACCTAAAAAATACAAAATGAAAAAAACACTAATAACCTTACTTATACTTTCCAGTATCAGCTGTACTACAAAAAAAGAATACGATTTCAAAACAGTATTCGAAAAATCTGAAGGTTTAGAAACTGCCACTTACACAGAAACTATTAAGTATTACAAAAATTTAGCAGACACTTATCCTTCAATTAAAATAGAATCTATTGGTGAGACAGATTCTGGAAAACCTTTACATATTGTTACCTTAAATAACGATGGTCAATTTAATTTCTCTCAAATACGCAAAAATAAACGTATTATATTAATTAATAATGGTATTCATCCTGGAGAAAGTGATGGTATAGATGCCACTATGATGCTATACAGAGACTTAGCGCAAGGTAAAATTGAAGCGCCAAAAAATACAGTTTTAGTTACCATACCTATCTATAATGTTGGTGGAAGTTTAAACAGAAATACATCTACAAGAACCAACCAAAACGGACCAAAAGAATATGGTTTTAGAGGAAATGCCAGAAATTACGATCTTAATAGAGATTTTATAAAGTGCGATACCAAAAACGCTAAAACTTTTGCCGAAATTTTTCATTTAGTACAACCTGATGTTTTTATAGATAACCATGTAAGTAATGGAGCAGACTACCAATATACTTTAACACATTTATTTACGCAACACAATAAACTTGGTGGTGAATTAGGAAACTATTTACAAAACGAAATGATGCCAAGTCTAGAAAAAGAACTTGCCAATAAAAATTGGGACATTACACCTTATGTTAATGTTTTTAACCGTACACCAGAATCTGGATTTAGTCAATTTATGGACTCACCACGTTATTCTACAGGATACACTACTCTTTTTAATGCTTTAGGCATGATGGTAGAAACACACATGTTAAAACCTTATAAACAACGAGTTGAAGGAACTTACGAACTCATGAAAAGCATGGTTGAGATTACAGAAAAAGATGGTGAGAAAATTAAAAGTTTACGATTAGATGCTGTTAACAAGTTAATTAAGCAAGAAAGCTATGCTTTAAATTGGGAAATTGATATTCTAAAAAACGCTACACTAAGTTTTAAAGGCTATGAAGGCGAAAGAATCCCTAGTGAGATCACAGGCAAAAACCGACTAAAATATAATAAAGAAAAGCCCTTTTTAAAACAAGTAACTTACCAAAACCATTTTAAAGGCGTAAACGAAATTGTAATACCTAAAGCCTACGTTATTCCTCAAGGATGGCATACTATTATTGATTTATTAAAATTGAATAATACAGAAATGCTTACGCTAAAAAAAGATTCTACAATTACTGTAGAGAGTTATAAAATTGAAGATTACAAGAGTAGAAACGCTCCTTACGAAGGCCATTACCTACACTATAAAACTTCTATCTCCTCGTCAACAAAAACCATTACATTTAAAAAAGGCGATTTTCTTATTAATACCAATCAAGCGAGCTTAAGATATTTACTAGAAACTTTAGAGCCACAAGCACCAGATTCGTTTTTTAATTGGAATTTTTTCGATACTATTTTACAGCAAAAAGAAGGTTTTTCTCCTTATGTATGGGAAGATAAAGCTAAGCTATTATTAATTCAAAATCCAAGACTACAAATAGAGCTTAATCTAAAAAAATCTTACGAACCAGATTTTGCTAATAACTGGTATGCACAATTAGATTGGATTCATAAAAAAAGTGAAAATTACGAGAAAGCACATTTACAATACCCTATTTACAGGATATTAAAGTAGTATTTAAGGTAATGTTTTAAAGAAGCATTTTAATGTTAGCATAAGAATTGGTTAACGCTTGTTCTGTTTGGGTCTTATTTAACCAAGCCACTTTGGCAATACCTTCATTCTCTTGTGGAAATAATTCACCTTCAAAATCGGTAGCCATTTCAAACCAATAGGTGACTTTTATTTTTAATTTATCGTTTCTTTTAAATATGTGGTAAGTAGTATCTAAAGGTTTTACAATTTTTAATCTAGTTACACCTGTTTCTTCTTCTACCTCTCGCAGTGCGGTTTCTTCTATGGATTCCTTTTTCTCTGTTTTACCTTTTGGTAAATCCCATTTATTATTTCTGTAGATAAATAATATTTCTTTGTTCTTATTATAAACCTTGCCACCACCAGCTATTACATTGGGTAGTTTTTTCAAAAATTTTTTTAAAACTTTATCTTCATTATGATGTATAAGCCTTATCGATTTTACTTTTTTCTTCTTAAGTACTCTTAAAGCTTGTTCAATATCTACATCATTTAAAAGAAAGTTTTTAAAATCTGTTTCCTTTTCAACTAATGTTGTTAAAATTATTGGTTTATCATTTACAAAAATGTAATGCATATTTTAATGTGGCGAATAATTAGCTTTTGTAAAAATATTATTTTTATTTTAGTTATAGTACTCTTAAAAAAATAAATTTTAGCTTTATGTATAACCACATAAAATTAAATAATTGTTTATTTTTGCGATTATGATTTTCGACAAACACATCGCTAGACAAGCCGCAAAAGTACTTCTACAAATTAACGCTATTAAATTGAGCCCAAAAGAACCATTTACATGGGCTTCTGGATGGAATTCGCCTATTTATTGCGATAATAGAATAATTTTATCATATCCACCAGTAAGAAATTATGTACGTGAAGAAATGGCTAAATTTATAGAACTACATTATGGTAGACCAGATGCAATTGCTGGCGTTGCTACAGGTGCAATAGGTATTGGTATGCTAGTTGCAGAGTATTTAGGGCTGCCATTTATTTATGTAAGACCTGAAGCTAAAGGACATGGTCGCCAAAACCAAATAGAAGGTTTTATAGAAAGCGGTCAAAATGTTGTTGTAGTAGAAGATCTTATTAGCACAGGGAAAAGTAGTCTTAATGCAGTAAAAGCACTTAGAGAAGCGAATGTAAATGTAAAAGGCATGGTTGCTATTTTCACTTATAGTTTTGATGTTGCTAAAGCTAATTTTAAAAACGAAAATATAGAGTTGCACACTCTAGGCAACTACGAGAACTTACTTATTGAGGCTGCAGAGACAAATTATATTACAGATAATCAACAAGAAACTTTGTCTGCCTGGAAAGATAATCCAAGCGAATGGAACGCTTCTTGATATCTAAATGCATATAAAACGGTTGTGAAACCAAATACAAAACAATTTAAAAAGTACTCTAATATGAATTTAGAATCACAAAAAATAACAATAAACAAATCGGCTGAAGACACTTTTAACTTTTTAAGTAATGTTAAAAATTTTGAAACACTTATGCCAGAAAACATAAGCAAATTTGAAGTTCTAGGAGAAGACAAATTTTTATTTGCTCTAAAAGGAATGCCAGAAATTGTACTCAAGAAAAAAGAAACAATACCACACAGCAAAATTTTCTTAGGTGCTGCTGGAGGAAAACTAGATTTTTCTTTAATTGTTAATATTATTGAAATAGATAATACTACTAGCGAAGTTCAGCTTCAATTTGAAGGAGAATTTAATGCCATGATGGCCATGATGATTAAAGGCCCTATTAGTAAGTTTATAGATACGCTTGCTACAAACATGCAAACAGCAGTTTAATAAAGTAAAGTAATTTCTTTTAAGGAATATTCTTCAATAATTTGGTCCTCTAAAAGGATTACCAAGTTTCCTGTTGAAGATATACCTTTTATAAAACCAGAAACCAATAAACCTTCAGCGTTTTTAAATGTTGAAGGTTTATCTTTTCTAAAGAGTTTAAATTCGTAATCTGCCTTTAAGGCTTCAAAAGCATTCGTTTCTAATCTTTTAAAACTATCCTTTAAGATTACTAAAAACTTAAGCAGTATTTCATCTAAATCAAATGTTTTAGCGCAACATTTTTTTAAAGAAGTGGCTTTAGCTAGGTTTTCAAAATCAGTTTGGTTTACATTCAATCCAATTCCTATAATAGAATAGTCTAATTTATTGTGTTTTACTACATTCTCTATCAATATACCAGCAATTTTTTTATTCGCTGACAAAATGTCGTTAGGC
>NZ_JASJHV010000036.1:0-3024 GCF_037625555.1 Lacinutrix sp. | reverse complement strand
AATACATAAGCACATGTGGTTTAAATACGATGATTTGCCATAATGGCAAAAATACATAAGTAAAAAATGACCAAAATTTTAAGATTATATTTTTTTGATCTCCTGGATAACTAACCCTGGATATTTGGATGTTTTTAGTTTGAAAACTCGGTCTACTTTTATTGTTTTTTGTAGAAAAAACAACTGTTTTAACTAGTTTATCCTTACTGAGTATATTTAATAAATTTGTGATTGGAGGATAATACTCCAATGGTAATAAATGTATTATATAGACGCGTTTCAAGCTACTGTTTTTAGGTATTGGTTTAGGCATTATTTGATAGCCCTATATGTGTGCAAATATTTAACAACTGGCTTTGGTAATCATAACCACTGGTTGTTGCTCTGTGATGTCCTTTTTGAGCTATTTGCTGTAAAGCCTCATCATCTAATAAAAGCTTACTTATTTTATCTACCATATCTTCTTCATTAGAAAAAAACAGAACCTCATCTTCATTAAAAAACTGTGTAGTTTCAGTATTACGTTCGGTTACAAGCACGGTACCACAGGCTGGTATTTCAAAAGTACGTGTGGTATGTAATTCAGGAAAACGCTTAGATACTAGACCCAGACTTAAATGAGCACTTGAAATCGCTTTTGCGTATGCATCATTAAATAAGCCTTCACCTAAAAAATTTAAATTAACTGAATTTTGCGCTTTAATAAACGGCATCCAATTTTTACCTGCCACTTCTACTTTAATATTATGATCTAATAAGGCTTTAATAACAGTCCCTCTTGAAGGCTCATACAAACCAATAAAAAGTACTTTCCTTTCTTTCTGCTGAAAGGTGTGCCTGGGGTAATGTACATTTTTGTCGAAGCCTTGAGGAATAAACATAAGTTTTTCTTTTTTAATGTATTTTAAATAGTCTGCCTTCTCAAAAGATTTAGTGGTAAATACAAAATCATAAAACGATAAGCTTCTATAAAAACATTTAGATCTGTTGCCTTTAAATGCAGTGTCTGGTGTGTAATGTATTAATCTTTTAGCGAGAGATTTTAATTGTTTTGTCACTTGTGGACTAATAAATATCGCTTTATCTACCCAAATAACATCATAAGTTCCTGAGAGTTTACTTAAAACAAAGGTGTTTATCCGATTAACAACAGGCCCTTTCTTGTAACGAAATGCAAACGAACGCCACAACACATGACTTTTATAAAACGGCACGTGTGTATCTATTACCTCAAAAATGTTTGGTCTTATGATTGCCTTTAAAGCTTCTCCTCGCATTCTAGAGGTAGTGCCTAAGGTGTATTGCCCTATGTAAAGTACTTTCATTTATTTAACATTCTTTATTTAAAATAGTTTTAAGCACTTCACCTATTTGATTCCAAGCAAAAGTCTCTTTATTAAATTGTGCTGTCGCTTTTCGCATAATAAAATAGGATTCTTTATCTAAAATTAAAGACTCAACTACCGCAGCAATACCTTTAGGTTTTGGTAAGTAGTCCAACAAGATCCCGGTTTTATTATGTACAATAAGCTCTGGTATAGCAAAATGATTTACACTCACAGTAGGACAACCAAAATACCCTGCTTCAGTAGGAACTAAAGGATTAACATCTTCTCGGGTAACATGCATCAGTAAAAAAGCGTGTGCTAAAACAGCCTCTAGTTGCACTAAATCTTTACACTGTTCTTTGTATAAAAATCCATGATAAACAACACCCTTGGTTGCTTCTACGTTTTGCCCTGGATGACCACCAATAATGTGTAATTGTAATGTTTTATGATTCTGCTTTAACAATTTAAAGGCCTCAAAAACCAAATCACCCCCTTTTTGGTAAAAGTTATTGGCAATAACCACCAAATTTAAACTACCAGAATACGTGTCTTTTTTAGGAATTGGAATATTGCCTCCACGACCAATAGACTTTAATTTAACGACTTTAATAGCATAGTCATCATGGCATTGATTAGCGCCCCATTGCGACTCAAAAAATAGTTTTTCGGCTTTTATTAGCCACTTTTTCTCTGCCAAACAAATGCGCTTTATATCTTGTTTTAAAAATTGATGATAGTTAAAGGTGTTTTTAAAAAACTGTAAAAAATGCACATCATTATACGCGAAGTAAGGCACCCTTGGTTGGCAAGCTATCCATGGTGTAAAACCTCTAAAAAAGACCATATCATAATTGCCCTGTATTGCATCAAACTGCTTGGCAATTTGCCTGAGTCTTTTCTTAGAATAAAAATTAAAACGCCCAGGCCTTCTTAAAATTTTACGTAAAAATTGCGAACGCCATTTGCCTAATTTAGATTCTTTAGGATTTATTTGGACATAGGTACAATTAAAATGTTTTTCGAGTTGCTTGTAAATATGATAGTTAACAGCATTAGCTCCGCCTGTTTGGCTATCTTGGGGTAAAGGGGATATGTATAAAAGGTTTTTCAATGCTACTATTTCATTACTTTTTTAAAAGAATCTCTTAATGACAAGGCGTTATAGAAACCTACTATTTTTGTCAATTTTTTAAAATTTTTTCCACCAACCAAAGGAAGGTTTTTGACATCCAATGTTTGGATAGATTGCTTTGCTTTCTGCAATAAATCTTTATGTTTGGGATGAAACTCATAAATAAAACGTTTATAATTATATGCCAGCGCCTGTCTTACTCTTGGACCATCTTTTACAAACAACACTTGTTTCCTGTATGATTCACAAACCTCTAGAGCAGATTTTGCTGCTCTATAACTCTGGTTTTGCCGCGACAGGCTACTTGCAACCAGTCTATAATAAACAACCGTGTTTTCTACAAATACATTGCCTTTTGAGGCTAGTAACACTCTGCACATAAACTCTCCATCATCATGCAAAGAGAGCCGCTCATCCCAAAGACCTGCCTTATCAATAATTGGTTTTGGTATAAGCCAGCAACCCGGAATCATCATACCCTCTCCCATCCAAGATTGCAAGCACCAATCTATCGGGTTTTGTATAGCCCAAACCTTTGGAGGTGAAATGACAGCCTCTTTA
>NZ_JASJHV010000035.1:0-8790 GCF_037625555.1 Lacinutrix sp. | reverse complement strand
TTTTGAAATTAAAGAAAGAATAATGTATAATAGAATAATTACTGGTATTGCTGCAAATTGAAGTACTATTAATAATACCAAACTTAAAATAATAAAGATATAGCGTATGGCATTATTTTTAAAGCTATAATCTTTAAATTTTAATGCAAAGAGTTTTACACTAGAATTTAATAAATAGCAGCTAATTATGGTTAGAGATATTAAAAACCACTTGTTTAATATAATAGCGTTAATAGCATCATTGTGCTGAAACTCCATTATTAAAGGCAAAGATATAATAAGTAATGTGTTTGCTGGAGTTGGAAGCCCTTTGAAATAAGTTTGTTGGTCTTCGTCTATATTAAATTTTGCCAACCTGTAAGCAGAAGCGAGTGTGACAAATAGACCAATAACAGGTATAAAAGACATTGAAAAACCAGACCAATGTAAAGACCACTCACTAGAGGCAGTCATTGGTGGAGCATCTACTGCTATTGCAATTAATTTATAAAGAATAATTCCTGGCACTAAACCACTTGTAACGATATCTGCTAGAGAATCTAGTTGCAAACCTAATTCACTTTGCACATTTAGTTTACGTGCCAAAAGACCATCTAAAAAATCGAAAAAGACACCTAAAAAAACAAATAATGCTGCAGAAACAAAAAGATTATTAACAGCAAACAATACTGCTATACATCCACATAATAGATTTAAAAGCGTTACAAAATTTGGAATGAATTTTTTAATTTGCATTGGTTAGTTTTTTGTAAAAATAATAAAGTATTTCATTTAAAAACCACTTACAGCAATTTTAAAAAGAAGTTAACACAATATAGAATTTGATTTAAAGTTTAATATAAAAAGAAAAATTATCATCTTTGTAAAAAAAAAGCAATTGAAATTACAATTAACACTAGCACTAACTATAGTGTCACTCTCACTTTTTTCACAAACCAAATATTCTAACGAATTCATGAATATTGGTGTAGATGCAGCTGCTTTAGGAATGAGTAATGCAGTTACAGCAACCACTAACGATGTTAATTCTGGTTACTGGAATCCTGCTGGATTAGTTAATTTAGAAGATAAGCAATTAGCATTAATGCATTCTAGTTACTTTGCAAACATTGCTAATTATGATTATGGTGCTTTTGCAATGCCTATAGATAATAGAAGTGCAATAGGAATTTCTTTAATTCGTTTTGCGGTGGATGATATTTTAGATACCACAAAACTTATAGACGACCAAGGAAATATTAATTACGATCGTATTAGTTTATTTTCTACTGCAGATTATGGTTTAACGTTTTCTTACGCGAGAAAGCTTCCTGTTCAAGGATTAAACTATGGTGTTAATGCCAAAATAATTCGTCGTGTTATTGGTGACTTTGCTAATTCTTGGGGATTTGGATTAGATGCTGGTATACAATTTGAGAGTGAAAACGATTGGAAGTTTGGTTTAATGGCAAGAGACATTACAACAACTTTTAACTCATGGAGCTACGATGAAGAAGCTTTTGCAAGAGTTCAAGGTGCTGTAGAAGGTCAAAATCAAGAACTCCCTGAAGCTTCAGAAATTACAATACCTAAATTACAATTAGGAATCTCTAAAAGTTATGTTTTTCATTATGATTATACTTTAAAAGGAGAATTAGATTTAATTGTACGTTTTGAACAAAATAACGACATTATTTCTACATCTGTTGCAAGTGTAAATCCTGCTTTAGGTTTCGAGTTTGGTTATATTGATATGATTTATTTAAGAACTGGTGTAGGTAATTTTCAAAATGAATTACAAATCGATAATTCTGAAAGTTTAAGTTTTCAACCTAGCTTTGGAGTTGGTTTTAAATACAAAGGTATTCAAGTAGATTATGCTTTTACAGATATTGGTGACCAAAGTGTGGCTTTATATTCTAACGTATTTTCTTTGAAACTAGATTTTAGCGTCTTTAGATAAAAATCTAAACTTTGAAAACATGAAAAGATTTTTACTTACTTCTCTCCTACTTTCATTCTTTTTCTCGTATTCTCAAGTTCCACAAATAACTGAGAACACAACTATTAGTATTATTACTATTGATCCAGGAAACTTACTAAACGACAGTTTTGGGCATAATGGTTTTAGAGTAAAAAACGATTATTTAGATATAGTTTACGACTACGGAAGGTATAATTTTGAAGACCCAAATTTCTATACCAATTTTGCAAAAGGTAAGCTTGTGTATTTAATGGGTGCATCAAACTCTTTAGATATTTTAGGGTATTACAAATCGCAAAACCGAACAATTAAAGAGCAGGTATTAAATTTAAATCAAGCACAAAAAGAGTCTTTAATAAATTACCTAGCAAACAATTATAAGTTAGAAAATAGACCTTATTTATACGATTTTTTCTTCGATAACTGTGCTACAAAAATGCGTGACGTATTAGAAGCGGTTTTAAATGGAACTATAGAATACAAAACACCTAACGTCTATAAAAATGAAACCTTTAGAACACTTATTCAAAATAATTTATATTGGAATTCTTGGGGAAGTTTTGGTATTGATATAGCCTTAGGCTCTGTTATTGATAGAAATGCAACTCCTAGAGAATATATGTTTTTGCCAGAAAATATTTTTCAGTTTTTTGAAGAAGCTTCATATAATTGGACTAAAAAACCATTAGTAATAGAAACCAATATAATAAACACCCAAAATGGTGAATTTAGTAAAGGAAGCTTTTTTACAAGCCCAATATTTATATTATCACTATTAGGATTGTTGGTTTTATTCATAACCTTCAATGATAAAAAACGAAACAGTCGCTCTAAATGTTTAGATGTTATACTATTTAGTGTAACGGGATTAATTGGTGTTTTTTTACTTTTACTCTGGTTTGCTACAGACCACACTGCTACAGCACACAACTATAATTTACTTTGGGCTTGCCCAATAAGTATTATCGCTTTAACTCAAGTCTTTAAAAGCGTACCTAAACGTTGGTTTGTTGGATATTTAAAACTACTTATTATTATGTTGTGCTTAATGGTGTTACATTGGTTTATTGGAGTTCAAGGTTTTGCTCCAGCACTAACTCCTATTCTTAGTGCTTTTGCAATTAGGTATATGTATTTAATATGGTACTTTAATAATGAAAATCATGCTTCTACACAGCAAGACTAACTATACACTAATTAAGCTTAAACACAGAGATAAACACCTACTGACCTCTAAAGAATATAACAGTGCTTAGGGTTTTTATAATAATATTAAAATCGATTAAAAAGCCTCGATGTTTAATATAATACATGCACACTATTTGATATCCCTTCTTGTTTAACAGGTTTAAAAATCTCTAATAACTCGGTAATCTCACTATTTGTAGATTTTATATTAACACTAAGAATATCGTTAATTTGAACACGATATGGTTTTCCCATTTCTGTTAACAACAAAGAATCATTTACAACAGTCCCTTTATCTTGTAAATAAACAACATCTTTATTAGTGATACATGAAGAGCATAATATGCTGAATAGTATAGCAATAGCGACTATAAATTTACTCATTTTGGGTTGCTTTGGTTTAACACAAATATAGCCTTTCATCGTAAATAACAAAACTCTTATCGGATTTTTTAGTTTTTTATCCGTTATTTGTAAAAAATCTCACATTGAATTATTTAACTGTTGAAAACATCTCGAAGTCTTATGGAGAGCTAACGCTTTTTGAAAATCTCTCTTTTAGCATCCATAAAGATCAAAAAGTAGCTTTTATTGCTAAAAATGGCTCTGGAAAAACATCTATTCTAAACATTCTAGAAAAAACCGATGAACCAGATACTGGAAATGTGGTTTTTAGAAAAGGCATTAAAGTATCATTCCTGCCTCAAGAACCTTTTTTAAATAGCGAATTAACGGTTGAAGACACCATTTTTAATAATGATAATCCAATTTTAGATGTTATTAAAAATTATGAAAAAACACTTTTAAATCCAGAAGATAGTGAGGCTTACCAGATTGCATTCGAGCAAATGGATATTCAAAATGCTTGGGATTTTGAAACACAATACAAACAAATACTATTTAAATTAAAGCTTGAAGATTTACAACAAAAAGTAAGTAATATGTCTGGCGGACAAAAAAAACGCCTCTCTCTAGCCAATGCTTTAATTAACAAACCAGACCTTTTAGTTCTTGATGAACCTACAAATCATTTAGATTTAGAAATGATAGAATGGCTAGAAGATTTTTTTGCCAAAGAAAACATTACCCTATTCATGGTAACGCATGATCGTTACTTTTTAGAGCGTGTTTGCAATGAAATTATAGAATTAGATGAAGGTGAACTATTTTCATACAAAGGTAATTACTCCTATTATCTTAAAAAAAAGGAAGCCAGAATCGAACAGCATACAGTAGAAATTGGTAAAGCTAAACAGTTATTTAAAAAGGAATTAACTTGGATGCGTCGCCAACCAAAGGCACGCACCACAAAATCCAAGTCAAGAATAGACGATTTTACAGAAATTAAACACAAAGCAAGCCAACGCAGAAATGACCATGAAATTCAACTAGAATTAAATATGGAGCGTTTAGGAAGCAAAATTGTAGAATTAAAAAAAGTATCAAAAGCCTACAAAGACAAAGTCATTTTAGAAGACTTTAATTACATGTTTCAAAAAGGTGAACGCATAGGTATTATAGGAAAAAATGGTACTGGAAAATCTACTTTTCTTAATATTTTAACCCAAACCGATACACCAGATTCTGGAAAAATAATAATTGGAGAAACTGTAAAATTTGGGTATTACACACAAAGTGGTATTACACCTAAGCCAGAGCAAAAAGTTATTGATATTGTTCGAGAATTTGGTGATTATATTCCGCTTAAAAAAGGGCGTCAAATTAGTGCACAACAACTTTTAGAACGCTTTTTATTCGATAGAAAAAAACAATACGATTTTGTAGAAAAACTAAGTGGTGGTGAGCGAAAAAGACTGTATTTGTGTACAGTATTAATTCAGAATCCAAATTTTTTAATTCTTGATGAACCTACAAACGATTTAGATATTGTAACGCTAAATGTATTAGAAAGTTTTCTTTTAGATTTCCCAGGCTGTTTATTAGTTGTATCCCACGATCGTTATTTTATGGATAAAATAGTAGATCATTTATTTGTTTTTAGAGGCGAAGGTATTGTTGAAGATTTTCCAGGAAACTATAGCGATTTTAGAGCTTATGATGACAGTAAGTCTGTTATATCTGAAACTGAGCAAGAAGAAAAAAAAGAAAAGAAAAACTGGAAAAAAGATAGTAATACTCAATTGTCTTATAACGAGCAAAAAGAATACAAGAATCTAGAAAGTAAAATAAAAACTTTAGAATTTGATAAAATAGAACTTGAGAAAAAATTTCTAAACCCAGATTTATCAACCATTGAAATAAACGAGCTTTCAAACAAATTACAAACTATTATTGATAGTATAGAAGAAAAAGAAATGTGCTGGTTTGAGCTTACTGAAAAAATGGAAAACTAATGCTAAGACAAGTAATAGCATATTTAAAGTTTTGGCTTAAATCTAAAAACCAACATGGTGTGCATTCTCCTTTTGTGTACAATTTGGTTACAAAATGTTTTTACGATAATAAAAAATATAATGAATATTCTAAATTAAAACTATACAGAGCATTATTACTATCAAACAATAATAGTATTCAAATTACAGAATTAGGAGCAGGATCTAAAACAAGTAAAAGCAATACAAGAGTAATATCTAAAATTGCTAAAAATGCTGGTTCAACAAAACAACGCGAAAAATTATTTTATCGTTTTGTAAATTATTTTCAATTTAAAAACATTTTAGAATTAGGCACCTCTTTAGGTATTGCAACACATGCTATCCAACTTGGCAACCCAAAAGCTAAAATCACAACTATTGAAGGCTGTCCAAATATTTCAACTTTTACAAAAAGCACATTCAAGCAATTCAATTTAAACAACATAGAACTACTAACTGGCGATTTTAGTAATGTTGTTAAACCACTAAAATCTAATGCATACGATTTAATTTATTTTGATGGCAACCACCAAAAACAAGCAACTATACACTATTTCAAAACCTTACTACCAACAGTAAGTAACGACACTGTATTTATTTTTGACGATATTTATTGGTCTAAAGACATGACCGAAGCTTGGAATCAAATTAAAAAACATCCACAAGTTACTGTAACAATAGATCTCTTTTTTTGTGGAATGGTATTTTTTAGAAAAGAACAAGAAAAAGAACATTTTACAATAAGAATATAAACATGTTTATAATTTTAATAGTAATCACCATACTCATCATCGTTTTTATAGGCATTCCAAGAAAAAGAAGTACTTCTTTTAAAGACAGCTATAAGAAGAAAAAAAACAACAAGCGTTTTAATAAATAAACCTATGGAAATTCCTTGGCTACCTATCGCAATTGTTATTGGTTTAATTTTAGTTTTTATAAGCAACAAAAAGTTTAAACCTTAAAACTAATTTTAAGTTAAAACTTTTAACTTTCAGCTTATAACTTTTAACTTCGTTACCATGAAACTTCCACAATAGTTTAATTAAGACACTAACAGAACAGCTAAACGGAAGCAACATGTGACCAATTAAAAAACAAAAAAGACACATGAAAGTATACACAAAGACTGGAGATAAAGGCACAACAGCATTATTTGGTGGTACTCGCGTACCAAAACATCATATTCGTATAGACAGTTATGGTACTGTAGACGAATTAAACTCTCATATTGGCCTTATTCGTGATCAAAACATAAACCAGCAATACAAGAACGTTTTAATACAAATACAAAATAAACTATTTACAGTTGGAGCCATTTTAGCTACAGATCCAGATAAGATGGTTTTAAAAAATGGTAAAGAGCGTTTAAACATCAATAAAATTTCTAACGAAGATATTACTATCCTTGAATTAGAGATGGATGCCATGAACGAAGCTCTACCACCAATGACGCATTTTGTTTTACCAGGAGGACACCAAACGGTGTCATTCTGTCACATAGCGCGTTGTGTTTGTAGAAGAGCAGAGCGCTTGGCAAGTGCTTTAAACGAATTAGAACCGCTTTTACCAGAAGCGTTAATCTATTTAAACCGTCTTTCTGACTACCTTTTTGTATTGGCACGAAAGTTGTCTCATGACTTACAAGTAGACGAAGTAAAATGGATTCCTGAGAAGCATTAAAGCTAAAGAGAAAAACAATCTTGAGTCTTGTAATTTAATAACACTGCAAAAGATTTAGTATCAAATAGTTTCAGTGAAAAATGACGTTCTTTTTTATTACTGATAAATAATTCACTTTTTTCTTGTCTATTACCACTAAAAATTTATTTTTGCAAAAAATAAAACCCATTAAGAAATGTATTGGACATTAGAATTAGCATCTCATTTAAGTGATGCACCTTGGCCAGCAACTAAAGATGAACTTATCGATTACGCGATTAGAACAGGAGCACCTTTAGAAGTTACAGAAAATTTACAAGCAATTGAAGACGAAGGAGATTCTTACGATTCTATCGAAGAAATCTGGCCAGATTACCCAACAGATGAAGACTACCTCTGGAATGACGACGAGTACTAGAAAATAATGCTAAAATTTAGCTTTGCTACGTACTAGCTTAAGACAGAGTATTAACAATGTCTTTACAACAAAAAGAAAAAAGTCTCTATTCGAGGCTTTTTTTGTGCTTTATTTTTTAGAATAGCAGAACAACAAAACGTATATTTAAACCCTTATAAAAAAAGGCGTTTACCTAATAAAACAGTATACCTTAAACTGTGCACATTAAGACAGTTCTAGGAATTAGATAAATACATAACTAAACGCTATCAAAGCGTTTAATAGAAATAAAATATAAAACTATGAGTTTTTTAGATTCCATACTAAAAGTATTTGTTGGAGACAAATCCAAACAAGATGTACAAGCCATCTCACCTTTAGTAGATAAAATTAAAACCTTCGAAACTGCTCTTGAAGCTCTATCTCATGATGAATTAAGAGCTAAAACTTTTGAATTTAAAGCTATTATAGCAGAAACACGCAAACCTTTTAACGAGCGTAAAGACAAACTAAAAGTTGAAGCAGATGCGACTGAAGACATAGACAGACGTGAAGACATTTATCAAGAAATTGATAAAATTGAAGACGAATCTTATGAAGCGGTTGAAGAAACTTTAAACACTATTTTGCCAGAAGCTTTTGCTGTAGTTAAAGAAACAGCAAAACGTTTTACAAACAATACAGAGATTACAGTAACAGCGAGTCCTTTTGATAGAGAGGTTTCTGGAATGGGAGATTATGTAACCTTAGATGGAGACCAAGCAACTTGGTCTAACTCTTGGGATGCTGTTGGTAAACCTATTACTTGGGACATGATCCATTACGATGTTCAGCTTATTGGTGGTATTGCAATGCACCAAGGTAAAATTGCAGAAATGCAAACTGGTGAAGGTAAAACACTTGTAGCAACACTTCCTGTTTATTTAAATGCGCTAGCCGAAAAAAGTGTTCATTTAGTTACAGTAAACGACTATTTAGCAAAACGTGATATGGCATGGATGGCTCCTATTTTCCAATTCCATGGTATGACAATAGACTGTATAGATTATCATAAACCAAACAGTGATGGTCGTAGAAAAGCCTATAACTCAGACATTACTTATGGTACAAATAACGAATTTGGTTTCGATTATCTTCGTGATAACATGGCAAATTCACCAGACGATTTAGTACAACGGCGCCACCACTTTGCTATTGTAGATGAG
>NZ_JASJHV010000034.1:0-15199 GCF_037625555.1 Lacinutrix sp. | reverse complement strand
ATTCATAATAACCAACATTTTGATTTGAAGTGAAGAAGAATACCTTACTAACTTTGTCACTACCAATTTTTTTTCTTAGAATTTTTATCTTTTTTATATTTAAGCTTTTTGGAAGCTAATCCAATAGGATTAGCAGATGGAGTTGTTATCTTTATTAAACCTTTTAAAACTTCTCCATTTTTTAAAATCAATTTACCAGGAGTCCAATCATACTAAGCGAAAGACATTGAAAATGCAAATAACAAAAAAACTGTAAGTAATTTAATTTTCATCTAAAAAAACAGTTATTACTTAAAAAACGAATCTACAAACTCACATTTATTAAACACTTGCAAATCCTCAATACCTTCACCAACACCAATATATTTTACAGGAATTTGAAACTGGTCGCTAATACCAATTACTACTCCTCCTTTTGCTGTTCCATCTAGTTTTGTTACTGCTAGAGAAGTTACCTCTGTTGCTGCTGTAAACTGTTTTGCTTGCTCGAATGCATTTTGACCTGTTGAGCCATCTAAAACTAGTAAAACATCGTGTGGTGCATCTCCTATTACTTTTTGCATAACACGTTTTACTTTAGTTAATTCGTTCATTAAATTAACTTTATTGTGCAGTCGTCCTGCTGTATCAATAATAACTACATCTGCGTTTTGGGTAACTCCAGATTCTAAAGCATCGAAAGCTACACTAGCTGGATCGCTTCCCATATCTTGTCTCACCATAGGCACATCTACTCTGTCTGCCCAAACTTGTAATTGATCTATTGCTGCAGCTCTAAAAGTATCTGCTGCACCTAAAACAACATTTAAACCTTGCTTTTTAAATTGGTATGCTAATTTACCTATAGTGGTAGTTTTACCTACACCATTTACACCTACTACCATTAACACGTAAGGTGTCTTATTACCGTTTTCCTGTTTTGGTAACTCTGGTATAGTATATTCTGTATCTTCTCCAGAATTCGTTTTACTTAATAAACCTGCTATTTCTTCGCGAAGAATTCTATTAAGTTCGTCTGTTCCTAAGTATTTATCTTTTGCAACTCGCTCTTCTATACGAGTAATAACTTTAAGCGTTGTATTTACTCCAACATCACTGGACACTAACACCTCTTCTAAGTTATCTAAAACATCATCATCTACTTTAGACTTTCCAGCTACTGCTTTACTTAGTTTACCTAAAAAACTTGTGCTTGTTTTCTCTAAACCTTTGTCTAAAGTTTCCTTTTTTTCTGAAGAAAATATTTTTTTAAAAAAACTCATTACTGCTTGTTGTTTGTTATTGATTGTAAAGTTAATACTCTACAGATTATGTGCGCATTACTTGTTTTTTTAATAGAACAAGTAATAACTATTGGCTTTCAAAAAAACTTGAAAATATAGTTAACACTAAAATTATATTAACAATAGTTAAGCCCTTTTTGTAAAACTGCTACTTTGTCATTAATAAGTGTAAAGAAACGTAATATTTTTTTAAATTAAAAAAGCTGCTTTCTATTAAGAAAGCAGCTTTAAAAGTATTGTATAGGAAAGAGTTTATTTCTTGTTTAAGAAATTATCTACAAATTCTGGAGCCATAATAGATTCTACAAACATGTAGGCTCCTGTTTTTGGAGATTTTTCCATTCTGATTGCTTTAGACAATCTTTTTGACGATGTCTGTAAAGACGCTACGGTTTTCTTTGCCATTCCTTTATTTATTTAATTTCTTTATGAATAGTCATTTTCTTCAAGATTGGATTAAATTTCTTAATCTCCATTCTATCTGGTGTGTTCTTTTTATTTTTAGTTGTAATATAACGAGAAGTTCCTGGTTTACCAGACTCTTTATGCTCTGTGCATTCTAATATTACTTGTACTCTGTTTCCTCTTTTTGCCATTTTCTTAATCCTTATATAGCTTGGCTATTATTTTATAAATCCTTTAGATCGTGCATCTTTTAACATTGCTACGATACCAATCTTATTGATTGTTTTTAAAGCAGATGTAGAAACTTTTAAAGTTATCCACTTCTCTTCTCCAGGTACGAAAAAACGCTTTTTCATTAAATTAGCGTCAAATGTACGCTTAGTTCTATTTTTTGCATGCGATACGTTGTTTCCAACCATTGCTTTCTTTCCTGTAAGTTCACAAACTCTTGACATTACTTATAACTTTAAATTGTTACTAAAATTCGAGGTGCAAATATAGAAAATGTTTTAGTATTGACAATCTGTTTTTTATCAATTTTTAAAAATTTCTTTTTGAAGGAGCTCTAATGCCTTATTTACTGCCTTGTTTATTACTCTTGTTCGATTATTACCGAGTTCAAATTTCTGAGAAAATACATCTTTTTTTGTAGCCAATGCAATATAAACGGTTCCAACTCCTGCTTTTTCATCTCCTTTTGTAGGTCCTGCATTACCAGTTGTTGCTATTGCAAAATCTGTGTTGTATAATTTTACACATTGTGTAGCCATAGCTTCTGCAACTTGAGCACTAACTACAGAGTACTTATTTATTATTTCTTCTGAAACGCCTAATACATCAATTTTAGTTTGTGTTGCATAAGTAACAATACCTCCTTTAAAATAAGTCGATGCTCCTGAATGTTGCGTAAACGTCTCAGCTAACTTTCCTCCTGTACAACTTTCTGCAATAGATAATGTTTTATTTTGATTTGTAAGTTGTTTTGCTATTAACACTTCTAAATCTCCATCTTCTTCAAAACCAGTAAAAACATCTTTTATTAATGGTAAAAGAGCTTCTACTTGTTTTTCTATATCATTATCTAAAGCTTTCTCATCAAAACCTTTTCCAGACAACCTTAGTCTTACTTTTCCTAAATTTGGTAAATAGGCTAATTTAATATTATTAGGCAAATTATCTTCCCAGTCTTCTATTATGGTTGCTAGGACACTTTCTCCCATGCCATAAGTAAGAAATGTTTTATGCTTTATAAAAGGTCGTTTGTATTTAATTTTTAACTTTGGAAGCACCTCTTCTTGCATCAGTGCTTTCATTTCAAAAGGCACTCCAGGCATAGATATAAAAACTTTTTCTCCTTTCTCTATCCAAATTCCTGGTGCACTACCTACAAGATTCATTAGCACTTTTGCTTTTGATGGCACTAATGCTTGATCTAAATTCATTTGCTGAATTGGCTTCTTTATAAAGTCATTCCAAATTCTTTGTATGTTTTTGGTGACAGCTGCATCTCGAACCAGAACATAATTAAAGTAATCGCAAATGGTGTGTTTAGTAATATCGTCTTTAGTTGGACCTAGTCCTCCTGTTAAAATAATTATATCTGCATTAACTTCGGCTTCGGCTAAAGCTTTTAAAATATGCTGCTTATCGTCTTGTATTGAAGTTATTTGATAAACAGATACACCAATACTATTTAGTGTTTTACCAATATATGCAGAGTTAGTATCTACAATTTGACCAATGAGAATTTCGTCTCCTATGGTAATAATTTCAGCCTGCATGTATTATAAATTAAAATCTGCCTTAATCTCTGCAGTAGCTTTTTCTATTGCTTCTAAAACTATAACTAACTGTGCAGAAACATCTTCTCCTTCTTTTGCAAGTTTTGCCCAATCTTGGATTTCAATTAACTTATCTAAAACACCAAGTTCAAAAACATCTATGGTAGGTTTCATTTTATGAGACACTTGGTAGGTTTGTGGCTTATTATTGTTATCTACTGCTTGTTTTAACAATATTGCATCCGCAGGAACTTCTTCTAAAAAAGCTTGAGCTAGAGCTAAAAGAAACTCTTTATCATTATCTGCTAATTCTTTTAATCGGTGTAATTTATAGTGCTGTTCCATTTATTTTACAGTAATAGAAAATAGTTCTTTGTCTTCCAAGTATCCGTTTAACTTATCGTTAGCAAAGACCTTGCCAACTCCAGCTGGAGTTCCTGTAAATATAACATCTCCAATCTTTAAAGTAAAATATTTAGACACATATTCTATAATCTCATCAATTTCCCACAACATTAAACTTGTATTTCCTTTTTGTACAAATTCGTCATTTTTTTTAAGACTAAAATTGATATTGTTTAAATCTTTAAATTCAGTTTTTGGCAACCAACCACCTATTACTGCTGCGCCATCAAAGCTTTTGGCTTTTTCCCAAGGCAAGCCTTTGGCTTTTAGTTTTACCTGTAAATCTCGAGCTGTAAAGTCGATTCCAAGACCTATTTCTCCATAATATTTGTGTGCGAATTTTTTGTCTATGTATTTGCCTACACGATTAATTTTAACTAAAACCTCTACTTCATGATGTACATCGTTAGAAAACTCCGGAATAAAAAACGGTTGTTTTTTTAACAAAATTGCAGTGTCTGGTTTTAAAAACACTACCGGATCTGTTGGTTTTTCGTTTTCTAGTTCTTTAATATGGTCTGTGTAGTTTCTACCTATGCAAATTAGTTTCATTTTTTATAGAATAAAGATACTTAATATTGTGTTTTTTAAATCTTATTATTAAAACTTCTTAATTTAATTGCTGTGAGTACCTTTTTTGTGTAGAGAGGGAAATCTGCATTTAATAGCCAACCAAAGTAACCTGGTTCTTTTTCTAACACATCTAATACTCTTTTATTTTTGTGTTTCCCAAAACTAAAACACTCTTCTCCTTCTTTATTATAATTAATAAAGCCAGCAAAATCTGCAAACTTTTTATGTGAGCTAAACTCTGCTAGAAATTTTGAATCATTCTCTAAATCTTCATATCGATCTAATTGTGCCTTTAACACTTCGTATGTTGCTAAAGTATCTGCTTCTGCCGAGTGTGCATTTTCTAAATTTTTATCGCAGTAAAATTTATAAGCTGCACTTAAGGTTCTTTTTTCCATTTTATGAAAAATAGTTTGAACATCTATCGCTACTCTTCCTTTCATATCGAAATCCATATCTGCTCTAAGCATTTCTTCTGCCAATAAAGGAATATCAAATCGGTTAGAATTAAAGCCTGCTAAATCACAATCCTTAATCATGTTATTTATATCTTTTGACAAAGCTTTAAACGTTGGCTCATTTGCAACACGCTCGTCTGTAATACCATGAATTGCAGAAGTTTCTTCAGGAATGGGCATTTCTGGGTTTACTAACCATGTTTTACTTTCCCTATTACCATTTGGAAATACTTTTAAAATTGATATTTCTACTACTCTATCTTTAGAAATATTAATTCCTGTAGTTTCTAAATCGAAAAAGCAAACTGGTTTTGTGAGGTTTAATTCCATGTATTTTATAATTTTAAGGCGAAACGTGTTATGGTTTATGCAAATATAAATGTATTATGTTATTTTTACTTTGATTATTTAAAATTTGCAATGAAAACACACATTACACTTCTTACTTTTTTAATTATTTCTATGGCTTGTTTTGCTCAAAATGAGCATAAATATGTTAAACTTGTAGAAGAAAAAAAAGGTAAATGTTTAACACTTTATGCTGTAAATAGCGATTCTATTTCTTATGATGTTTTTTAAGAGTTGTTACTAAAGATTTTAGACGTAGCAGCAAAAGACCATTAATAACAAATGTACCACCTAATAGTAAAGTAGAACTTTGATTGTTAATTCAATTAGTGGGATCTGAAGGCAAATACAATAGTACTTTTATTGTAAACGAAATTGCTCCAACCTTAGAAATAGACAAGACCGAAATTAACTTAGATATTAGATTAGATAATGCTTTAAAAGACCAAAAAGTAACTTTATTTACAAGTAACGATTGTACTATTTGTCAAGAAGTCAAAAGCATTTTAGGCGAAAATAAATTTTAACGAGTTGAATATAGATGAAGATGCTTCAGGATACTTGAGTGCTGTTGAAGAATTTCAAACAGATAAAAAACCAATAAAAACAACATTACCATTATTAAAAATTAAAGAGCAGTTTTATAAAAATATTAAATCTATTGAAGACTTTAATAGTATACTAAGAAAGGTTTTTAATTAATAATTACACGCAACCAAATGAACAAATTTCTAATAATATGCACTCTCTTTTTTACCTTCAATTCTTTCTCGCAAAATCTAAATTGTGAAGATTTTAAAGAAGGTGAATTTTTAATTCCTGCGGATAGATATAATCCTACTTCATTTAAAGTTATTAGATCTAATAATCAACAAATAGAAATAAAGGAAAATGGAGAAGAATTATTAATTGATATTAAATACACAGATAAATGTAATTATATATTAACAAGTAATCCAAATTCTGATTTACATGATGAAATAGCACAAATAATAAACGATAAAGGAGGTGTAAAAGTTGAAATGATTGAGATTATAGGTGATAAACTATTCTACAATAGCTATATCAAACTTGATGATAAAAATTTCAGTATTCCAGGTAAACTAATTAAGCTGAAATAAACACTGCTTAAAATTATTAAAATAAACAACGAATTATAAGAGAAATTCAAAGATTTGTTTAGTTTGACTTTGTAACAAAAATATACGAACCTGGTTTACTGAAAGATATAAAACATAGAAACGGTTTCAAAACTGAGAACATAAACAAACCTCTCTAAAATAGGAAAAGCACAGTCTAAAACTGTGTTTTTGCTATTTTATAATTTTAAGATTTAGAAATCAAAAAGAAGATTCCTATATCCACAAGAATTTATATTTCTCTGTTAGAATCCCAACCTTCTAAATACTCTTTTACTGCTTTTACAAATTGTCCGCCAAGAGCTCCATTTACAACTCTGTGGTCGTAAGAGTGCGATAAGAACATTTTATAACGAATACCAATAAAATCGCCTTCTGGTGTTTCTATAACTGCAGGCACTTTACGTATTGCACCTAATGCTAAGATACCAACTTGTGGCTGGTTAATAATTGGAGTTCCCATGATACTACCAAAAGTACCAACGTTAGTAACTGTATAGGTTCCGCCTTGTATATCGTCTGGCTTTAATTTATTATCTCTTGCTCTTGCTGCTAAATCGTTAACAGCTTTAGTCATCCCAACTAAATTTAGTTGATCTGCATTTTTTATAACTGGCACAATTAAATCGCCATTACCTAATGCAGCAGCCATACCAAGATTAATGTTTTTCTTTTTAACGATGGTATCGCCTTGAAGCGAGATATTCATCAATGGGAAATCACGCAATGCTTTTGCAATGGCTTCCATAAAAATTGGCGTAAAGGTTAGATTCTCACCTTCACGTTTCATAAAACTATCTTTTACTTTCTTTCTCCAATTCCAGATATTAGTAACATCTGCTTCTATAAAACTTTGAACGTGAGCACTAGTTTGCAAACTTTCTACCATGTGATACGCAATTAATTTGCCCATTCTAGTCATTTCTATAATCTCATCACTTTCTGCAGCTATTATTGGAGTTGCTGGTTTTTTCACCTCTATCTTAGTAGAAGTTTGAACTGTTTGTGTAGGAGTAGCAATTGTTTTTGCAGGCTGAGAACTACGTATTTTCAAATACGCTTGCATATCTGCTTTAGTTACTCTACCTTCTTTTCCAGAACCTGGAATGGCATCTAACTCTACCTGAGCAATACCTTCGGCTTTAGCTATATTTTTAACTAATGGCGAATAAAAACGATCTCCATTAGAACTAATGGGTGCAGTAGTTTCTTGTGCTGCAACTACAGTTTGTACAACATCTGCTGTTGATGGTGTTGTTTTTTCTACCTCAACTTCTTTAACTTCTGGAGTCTCAACAGTTGCATTGCCTTCTCCTTCTGTTTCTATAACAGCTATTGTTTGTCCTACTTGAACAACATCGTCTACATTAAAAAGCACTTCTACTAAAACACCATCAACCTCGCATGGTACTTCGCTATCTACTTTGTCTGTTGCAATTTCTAGAACTGCTTCATCTTGCTCAATAGTATCTCCAACTTCTTTTAACCATGAAGTAATTGTTGCTTCTGCAACGCTTTCTCCCATTTTCGGTAATTTTAGTTCAAATCTTGCCATATTAATAAAAAATGTGTCTTATTGTATTTTCAGAATGTAAAATTAATAAAAAATAGTGTATTTGTCTGACTATTCCATATAATTTTGAATTCAGTTTTTATAATAAACTGATATTTAAAAATGTATCACTTCGCCTCTGCTTTTAGACGAATGACTTCCGAGGATAAAATTAGCGTTTTTTGGAAGTATTTTAAACGATAAATTTTTATTTTTTTCAGAATTGCTCATTTCAGCAATCATTGATTGATAACTTACATGATTAGCATCAAAAATAATTTGTGTATTCTCTTTATGTGCTGCGGCTATTGAAAGCAATATTAATGGCTTTGAAAGCTTTAAAGCCAAAGCTTTATTTATAGTATTTGAAATAAGCGAGTAATTTTCGAAATTCATCTTTTCTATTGAAACTTTAGTTCCAAATAATTTGGCAGATTGTATTCCGAAGAACACTAAAGCATCAAAAACGAAATTACTTTTAAAGTGTTTTTTATAGAATATTTGCATTGCGCCATAAAAACGCTTCGCGTAAGTTTTGTCTTTTAATGTGCTTTCTCCTTTATAATGTATTGCTGTTATTTCTCCAAAATAGACACTTTGGTAACCAGCTTTCTTTACCTTATAACTTATATCAATGTCTTCTCCGTACATAAAATAATCCTCATCAAACCCTTTAACTCTCCTATAAACACTACGTTTTAAGAACATAAAAGCACCTACAAAAACATCTACATTACCAATTTCGTTTTCTTTTAAGTGGTTTACGTAATAGTTTTTAGAGTTCCCTAAAGCTTTGTTAATTGCTATTTTAGTTACTGGAACATTGCGTTTACTTTCTGGTAAAAAATTACCATTTCCATCTATTAACTTACAACCAACAATACCCAAATTGTTTTGTTTTTCGGCGAAAGCCAAAAGCGTTTTAAAAGTGTTTTCCGCAATAACAGTATCTGGATTTAGTACACAAAGGTATTCGCCTTTTGCTTGCTTAACTCCAATATTATTTCCTTTTGAAAAGCCTGTGTTTTCTTTATTTTCAATGAGTTTAACATTTGGAAACTTCTTTTTAATCATTTTACAACTGTCGTCTTGAGAGTTGTTATCGACTACAATAATTTCAGCATCTAAATTTTTAATTGCAGCTTCTACACTTTGCAAGCATAACTCTAAGAAGTAATGCACATTGTAATTTAGTATGATGATTGAAAGTTGCAAATGGCTATTGTTTTAGTGATGCTTCAAATGGTATACGATTTAAAATACTGCGTCCTAAAGTAATTTCGTCTGCATATTCTAATTCATCTCCAACCGAAATACCTCTTGCAATCGTAGACGTTTCCACCTCTAAACCATGTAATTGTTTAAAAATATAGAAATTGGTAGTATCACCTTCCATTGTTGGGCTTAAAGCAAAAATAAGTTCTTTAATGTTTCCAGTTTTTACTTTTTCTACTAAACTTACAATGTTTAAATCGTGAGGTCCAATACCTTCTATTGGGTTAATTTTCCCTCCCAAAACATGGTACAACCCTCTGTGAGAAGCTGTGTTTTCTATAGCCATAACATCTCGAATATCTTCAACAACACAAATAATATTATCTTTTCTTAGTGGATTGCTACATATTTTACATAAATCAACATCGCTAGTATTATGACAAGATTTACAAAACTTTAAATCCTCACGCATATTTGATAGCGCTTGAGTTAAATTAGCTGTTTGCTCTTTGGGTTGTTTTAACAAATGCAAAGCCAAACGTAATGCTGTACGCTTACCAATACCTGGTAATTGTGAGATTTCGCTCACCGCATTTTCTAAAAGTTTAGAAGAGAATTCCATAGAGTGCGAATTTATAACTTAGCCTTCAATTTCGCTAATTTTTATGCCTTCAACTTGAAACTTTTAAGTGTTTATACTTAACTCTTAACTAATTTTGTATTTTCGACTTCAGAAAACAATTTACATGTCAGCTATTCAAATATTATTACTTATTGCAGCCTATTTTGGTGTGCTAATTTTAATCTCATATTTCACTGGAAAGGAAGACACTAATGCTGCTTTTTTTAAAGCTAATAAATCTGCACCTTGGTATTTGGTGGCTTTTGGCATGATTGGCGCATCGCTTTCTGGTGTTACATTTATTTCGGTTCCAGGTTTAATAGCTGGTCAAGAGTTTGCTTACATGCAAGGTGTTTTAGGCTTCTTTATTGGGTACTTGGTAGTTTCATTTGTATTGGTTCCACTATACTATCGCTTAAATGTAACCTCTATTTATCAATATTTAGAAGAACGCTTTGGTGTTGTTAGCTATAAAACTGGTGCTTTTTTCTTCTTGCTATCTAGAGTAACTGGTGCTTCATTTAGATTATACTTAGTTGCATTAGCCATGCAATATATTGTATTTGAAAGCTTAGGTGTTCCGTTTTGGGTAACTGTTGTTATTTCTATTCTACTAATTTGGTTATACACTAATAAAGGTGGCATAAAAACTATTATTTGGACAGATACTTTACAAACCATAGCCATGTTAACTTCAGTAATTGTTGCTATTGTTTTAATCTTAAACAAACTAGATTGGACTTTAGCTGAAACTTTTACCAAAGAAACTTTTAAAAACAAGAGTCAGATTTTCTTTTTCGAAGATATAAATAGTAAAATAAACTTCTGGAAATACTTTATTGGAGGCATCTTTATAACTATTGCCATGACAGGTTTAGATCAAGATATGATGCAAAAAAACCTAACGTGTAAAAATGCAAACGAATCTAAAAAGAACATGCTATCCATGTCTATTTTACTAGTTATTGTAAACCTTGTTTTTTTAACACTGGGTGCTTTATTATTTATTTATGCAGAACAGTTTAATGTTGCAATACCAGAACTTAATGGTGTTACTAGAACCGATTTATTATTTCCAGAAATAGCAATGAATCAAGGCTTAGGCAAAGGCTTAGCCATAACTTTTATTATAGGATTAATTGCAGCTGCCTATAGTAGTGCAGATTCTGCTTTAACTTCTTTAACCACCTCGTTTTCTGTAGATTTTTTAAACATTGAAAAGAAACCACTTGAAGTACAAAAGCCATTACGTAAAAAGGTACATATTATAGTTTCTTTAGTACTAATTGTTGTAGTTATCATCTTCAATTCTTTAGAAGGAAGTGTTGTAAGTAATCTCTTTAAATTTGCCACATTCACCTATGGACCTCTACTTGGAATTTTTGCTTTTGGTATTTTAACCAAACGAAAAATTATAGATAATTTCGCTTGGGCAATTGGTTTAGCCTCAATTATTATTACTTATTTAATAACGTTAGCTCCTACAACTTTTCCAGATAGTTTTATAGGTCAATATGCTTTCCACTGGGAGATTTTACCTTTAAATGGATTTATTACCTTTTTAGGATTGCTAATTATTTCAAAAAAAGAAACTTTTAATACTGGTTTGTAGACAGCAAAACCAAAGTACAAGCAACTTCAAATTCTATATTATTTTCCTTTAGCAAATTATAAAATTCAGGGTTTTCTGTTCCTGGATTAAAAATAACGCGTTTTGGGTTTAAAGAGACAATATAATTATAATACTGTTCTTGTCTTTTTGGATTTAAGTATAGGGTAATTGTATCTATATATTTATAGTCTTGTAATTCTGTATCTATAACTACACAATGCTCCTCACCTTCTCGCATGCCAAAAGCCACAGTATCATGTTTGTAGTTTCTTAACTTCCTAATTGCCATATTAGAATAGCGTTCTGGCTTTGTAGATGCGCCAAGTACTAATGTTTTTTTATTCATATAAATAATGTTACTTTTTAAAAAGTTGTGCTAGAAAGCGTAACATATAAAACTATTAGAATTCTAATAATGCTAATAAAATAAACATGAGAATTCTAATATAATACTCTCAAAAGAATTATATTTGAGACTGCATTTTATTTATCGCTATTGAAAAATATTTTTTTTTTAAATTTTATACTACTAATATTTTGTGCTTTATCCCAAGCACAATCTGTTAATACTGCCTATTTAAGTATAGCAAATGGTGATGTTGTATTGGCAGATTTCTCAACCTGCTCAACAACAGTCGTTGCAAGCCATACTGATAGTTTTACAGACATTTCTCAAGGTGACACTGATAACACTTTATATGGAATTCGATATGATGCTTCACTTTATAGAATTAATGTTTCAACTGGTGTAATTACTAATTTAGGAATTCTAACAGGCATTGGCTTTGGTGGTGATATTGAAATAGATTCTTTAGTTAAAGAGAGTGATGGATTTTTATTAGGTGTTAATAGAGATGCTCCAGGAGAACTATTTAGAATAGATGTAAACGCTTTGACAGCGACACTTTTAGGAAATGTTGGTTATGGAAGTGCTGGAGACTTAACGTATTTTGAAGGTAGCTTATATCTAAGTGCAGATAACAATGAACTTGTGGAAGTTGATGTTACAACACCATCTAATTCAACATTAATTGGTACCATTCCAAACACAGGTGGGCTAAATAGTATATTCGGAGTGGTCACCATTATTACTGCAGATCCCTGTAGTATTAATCCAACTTACGAACTTATAGCTACAGGAGGCAATGATTCAGCAACAATAAATGTATCGCCATTACAAGCAAGTATTAATTGTTCTAATTTTACAAGTCATAGCATTTATGGTGCCTCAGAAGTTGTTTCAGACATTATTTGCTCCATAAATTTATCAATAGAAGAAAACATTACAATGAGTACTACACCTACTTATTGTAACAATGCAACAACACAACTTAATGCGACTCCAGATCCTATTAATGCATTAGGAACTTACACCTATGAATGGACAGTACAAGGTTCTACAACTGTTTTAGGTACAAATGCCAATTTATCAATAAATATAAATTCAACTACTATTTATAACTGTTTAGTAACCGATTCTGGGAGAGTTCCTCCAGATAATACAGCTTCTGCAACTATAACAGTTACTATTACTCAGCCACCTGCTCAACCAACATTGTTGTGTTGGGAAACTGCTACTTTAAATACCACGACTTGTCTATGGGAAATTTCTGGCACACAGTCAACACAGCCGACTAATTTAGAGTGTTGGGAAACAACAACTTTTAATGCTACAACTTGTAGTTGGGATATAACAGGTACACAACCTGCTCAACCAATTGGTTTAGAGTGCTGGGAAACAACAACTTTTAATGGTACAACTTGTAGTTGGGATATTACTGGAACACAAACTGTTCAACCAACTAATTTAGAATGTTGGGAGACTGCGGCTTTTAATTCCACAACATGTACTTGGGATATTTCTGGTACACAACCTAGCCAACCTACTAATCTAGAATGCTGGGAAATCGCGACTTTAAACAATACTACCTGAAACTGGGATATTACCGGAACACAAACTGTTCAACCAACTAATTTAGAATGCTGGGAAACGTCGGCTTTTAATTCCACAACCTGTACTTGGGATGTTTCTGGTACGCAACCTATACAACCCACTAATCTAGAATGTTGGGAAATCGCGAGTTTAAACAATACTACTTGTAGCTGGGATATTACAGGAACACAACCTGCTCAACCAACTAATTTAGAATGCTGGGAAACAACAACTTTTAATGCTACAACCTGTACTTGGGATATTTCTGGAACTCAGCCTAGTCAACCAACAATAGAATGTTGGGAGGCAAGCACTTTCAATAATACAACATGTAGTTGGGATGTTTCTGGAACACAACCAGTTCAACCAACTAATTTAGAATGTTGGGAGACAAGCACTTTCAATAACACAACCTGTACTTGGGATGTTTCTGGAACACAACCCACGCAACCAACTAATTTAGAATGCTGGGAGTCGACTAATTATAATAGTGCAACTTGTAGTTGGGATGTTTCTGGAACGCAACCTACACAACCTACAAATACGAACTGTTGGGATAATTATCAGTTTGATAGCGTTTCATGTACTTGGGTAAATAATGGTACGCAGCCTATACAACCTACAAATGTAAACTGTTGGGATAATTATCAGTTTAACAACACTTCATGTACATGGGAAAACAACGGTACACAACCTACACAACCAACAAATGTAAACTGTTGGGATGATTTTCAATTTGACACCACTTCATGCACATGGATAAATAACGGAAATCAAGACGTGCAACCCACTAATTTAGAATGTTGGAAAACTGCAACATTTAATACCACTTCATGTGTTTGGGAGATTACAGGAACACAAGTAATAGATGTAATAAATATTGAGCTATCTATATGCAATGAAGACACATTAATTTTAGAACCAAACACATCAATACAAAATCCACAATACCAATGGATTACAGCAGAGCAAACGTCTTCTATTGAAATTGAAAACTCCGGTACATATAGCGTAGAAGTTACAGATGGTTGTGCATTAGAAATTACAAATTTCACAGTAACTAGCAATGTCACACCAATAATTGCAAGTGTTGAATCTGTTAATCATTCAATAATTATAACCACAAGCACACAGGCAAATTACCAGTACTCTTTAGATGGTATTAACTACCAGAATGATAATATATTTACAAACATGCCTAATGGTCTTTATTCGGCTTACGTAAGATCTTTAGAATGTAACGTTGAAATAACACAGCAACATTTACACTTTTATATTCCACAGTTTTTTACACCAAATGGTGATGGCGTTAACGATTACTTTGCGCTTAACGATTTGGAATACTTTAACAGTTCTAAAGTGATTATATTTAATCGTTTTGGCAAGTTGCTTTTTGCTACTAAAAACAGAAGCGTAAGATGGGATGGCACTTTAAATGGACATTTACTACCCACTGCAGATTATTGGTATTTAATAACAATAGAAGGTATCGAGTTTAAAGGCCACTTTACTTTAAAGCGATAAATTATTCTATCCTTAAAATAGAAAAATCCCAATGTCGTAACATTGGTATTTTATATTATTATTTAACTCTTTTTTTTAAAAATTTTAATTACTTACCACTTCATTATCACACTTCCCCAAGTAAAACCACTACCAAAAGCAGCTAACACGACGTTATCACCTTCTTTTATTTTTCCTTCCTCCCAAGCTTCGGTTAGTGCAATAGGAATTGATGCTGCCGTTGTGTTACCGTATTTTTGAATGTTATTAAACACTTGGTTATCATTAAATTTGAACTGTCTTTGAACAAATTCTGATATTCTTAAATTAGCTTGATGTGGTATAAATAAATCAACATCCGTTGAGTTTA
>NZ_JASJHV010000033.1:0-8039 GCF_037625555.1 Lacinutrix sp. | reverse complement strand
GAGGATAGAATGGAAAACATAAGAAGAACTGCAGAAATATCTAAATTATTTGTGGATTGTGGAATTGTTACTCTCTGCTGTTTAGTTAGCCCAAAAAGAAATATGAGAGAAAGAGCAAAGGAAATTATTGGAGATGAAAACTTTGGCATATCAGAATCTATATTAAAACAATGCGACACTACTATTCATATTAATATGTTTGGACAAAATAGTAGTATGAATGTAGTGCAAGCAACAAACATTGCGCTTTATGAAATAACAAAACAACTTATTTAAATTATTTATATATTTACTAAATGAATTCTAATACAATTTCTAATGGTATTTTAAAATCACTAGGTCTAATTCTTGGTGTTTTTCTACTATTATTATTTTTATATAAAGTACAAACTATAATAGTTTACATTGCTATTGCTGCAGTAATTTCCCTAATAGGAAGGCCTATTGTATTGTTTTTAAGGCGTGAACTAAAGTTTAGAAACACAATTGCTGTTATTGTTACTATGTTTATTCTAATAGGCTTGTTAGTTGGTTTAGTGTTATTATTTATCCCTTTAATTTTAGAACAAGGTCAAAACTTATCGCTATTAAATATAAACGAGTTACAAGACAATGTAGAGGGTTTATACAAAGAAATTATTGATTATTTTGACCTCTATAATATAGACGTAGAACAATCCATTAAAGACTCAAATTTATTAGGAATGATAGACTATTCTTTAATTCCAAACTTTTTAAACTCGCTAATTAGTGGTTTTGGAAGCTTAAGTATAGGCTTATTTTCTGTTTTGTTTATTTCATTCTTCTTTTTAAAAGATAGTAAGTTATTTGAAAATGGAATGATGACTTTTGTGCCAGATAATAATGAATCACGTTGGAAAAAATCATCCGAAAAAATAAAAGATTTACTTTCACGTTATTTTGTTGGTTTAATATTTCAAATACTAATTTTATTTGTCATCTATACCATATTTCTGCTTATATCTGGAACAGAAAACGCAATAATAATATCATTTTTATGTGCTTTACTTAACTTGATTCCTTATGTAGGACCTATGATTAGTGGTGTACTAATGATTGTACTTATCATGACCAGTAACCTTGGAGAAAGTTTTAACGAAGTTATTTTACCTGCAACAATTTGGGCTATTATAGGTTTTGTTATTGGACAATTAATTGATAATTTTTTCAGTCAGCCAAAAATATTTTCAACGGCAACAAAAGCCCATCCATTAGAAATCTTTTTAGTTATTTTAATAGCTGGAGTTTTATTTGGTATCGTTGGTTTAATTTTAGCTGTTCCTGCTTACACAGCTATAAAAGTAATTTTGAAAGAGTTTTTATCTGAAAATAAAGTGGTTAAAAAATTAACTAAAAACATATAAGTATTAGTTTGAATAAACATATTTTAAATATTGAAAATCAAACAATTATAAATGATAATATAAAATCAAACATAGTAGAATTATTATTAAAAGGCATCATAACCTCTAAAGCAAGTTCAAAAGAGTTGATTGACCAAATAGAAGCTAAAAAACGATGTAAAAAAAAGCTAATTACATGGTTTTCTACTCAAAATATATATTATCCAAATAAGCTTAATATAGAGCAAACCTCTTCTGAAATTACTGCACAATACAAAGCAAAATTAGTTTCTGGTGAATCTTTAATCGATTTAACTGGTGGTTTTGGAGTCGATTGTTATTACTTCTCAAAACAAATGGATCAAGTTTATCATTGTGAAATTGATACCAATTTGTCTCGAATTGTAAAACACAATTATAAACAGTTTGGAATTGAAAATATTACATGTATACAAGAGAGTGGGATTACAACTTTAATAGAAAAAAATCAACATTATAATTGGATTTATATAGACCCATCTAGACGAGACGATATTAAAGGCAAAGTGTTCTTACTCAAAGATTGTATGCCAAGTGTTCCTAGTCATCTAGAATTGCTTTTTAAACATGCTAACAATATCATGGTTAAAACATCTCCTCTATTGGATATAAGTTCTGGTATTAAAGAATTAAGTCATGTTAAAACCATCCACTGTGTGGCATTAAATAATGAAGTAAAAGAATTATTATGGGTTTTAGAACGTGATTATAATGGTGAAATAGATGTTAAAACAGTAAATATCACAAAGAAAACAAATCAAGAATTTAATTATTTATTAAATGAAGAATCCTCAGCTAGTGCTTTATTAAGTGAGCCTTTAGACTATTTGTACGAGCCTAATGTTGCGATTTTAAAATCTGGTGCTTTTGAAAGATTAGCAGAAAAGCTTAATATATTTAAACTACATAAGCATTCTCATCTTTACACTTCTAAAAATCTAATAGATTTTCCTGGTAGAAAGTTTAAAATAGAACGTGTTTTAGATTATAACAAAAAGAAATTCAAAAAAGAATTTAAAGAAGATAAGGCAAACATAACTACAAGAAATTTTCCGGAAACAGTAAACAAGATTAGAGAAAAGTTAAAACTAAAAGATGGTGGTAAAGGTTATTTGTTTTTTACAACAAATTGCTATAATTCAAAAACTATAATAATGTGTAATAAGCTATAAATAACTATTGCTTTTTTTCTGAATCGTTCTTAGAAATTGCTACAATAGCCTTTAAGCGTTCTGTTCTTGCTATTTTCTCTTGTCTAAGCTTATTCTTCTTCTTATCCATTAGCTTAGAGTGCTTAGCTTTATTTTTCGTGTTTTTAGCACTCCCAGATTTTGCCATTGGTAATTATTAAATTTAAAAAGGATATTAAACAAGAAATCCCTTTCAAGTAAATGAAAAGGATTCTGTGAGCCCGACAGGATTCGAACCTGTGACCGCCTCCTTAGAAGGGAGGTGCTCTATCCAGCTGAGCTACGAGCCCGTAGCATATAAATAAAAGTCGGGGTGGCAGGATTCGAACCTGCGGCCTCCACGTCCCAAACGTGGCGCGATAACCGGGCTACGCTACACCCCGAAAATGATTATCTAGTAATTGCGGAGAGACAGGGATTCGAACCCTGGGTACCATTGCTGGTACGACGATTTAGCAAACCGTTCCTTTCGGCCACTCAGGCACCTCTCCAATTATATTTGTATTAACGTTGCAATAAATTGCGGATGCAAATGTAAGATAACATCTAATATAACGCAACAATTTTATTTAATTTTTTAAAATATTATTCAGGATATTCTATTCTTAAATGGTAAATATTTGCAAGCTTGCGTTTTAGCACTTTTTTTATGGATTGAATTTCTTTAAAAGTTATGTTTGCGTTTAGAAATTGTCCATCTTCCATTTGTTTATTAAGAATATTTTCTACAAAATTATCAATTTTAGTAGATGTTGGCTCTTTTAAACTTTTGGAAGCTGCTTCTACACTATCACACATCATTAAAATAGCAGTCTCTTTGCTAAATGGCTTTGGTCCTGGATAAGAGAAGTTTAATATATCTGCATCTTCGTTTAAAGCTTTCTCTTTCATGTAAAAATAATAAACACTGCTATCTCCATGATGTGTTCTAATGAAGTCTATAACGCGATCAGGCAAATTGTTTTTCTTAGCGATTTCAATACCATTAATTACGTGATCTACTATTATTTTAGCACTCTCTTTTGGAGATAATTCATCATGTGGATTAAGTCCTGAGGACTGGTTTTCTGTAAAATAGGTTGGGTTTTTCATTTTACCAATATCATGATATAGGGCTCCAACTCTAATTAACATAGCATTAGCTCCAATTTCGTTTGCTGCTGCTTCTGCTAAATTCGCAACGTTTAGTGAATGGTGAAATGTTCCTGGTGCTTCATTAGATAATTGTTTTAATAGTTTTGTATTGGTGTCTGACAATTCTAAAAGTGACACATCTGAAACTAAACCAAAGAGTTTTTCATATATATAAATTAAGGGCTGTACAAAAAGTGTTGCTAAGCCACATAATACAAAAAGACCAAAGGTGTCCCATTTTAAAGTGTCTATACTCCCTTCGTGAATTAAGAAAAAAGCAAAATAGGCTATAATATAAATAATAGTAATTTGACCAACAGAAATAAATAAGTTTGCACGTTTATATAATTCTGAAACTGTTAGTATTGTTACTATACCTGCAATTATTTGTAAAAACATGTATTCGTAACTATTCGGAACAATAAAGCCCAATAACAAAACAGTAATAACATGTGCAAATAGACCTAATCTTGCATCGAAAAAAGCTTTTAAAACCAATGGTAGTATTGTTATTGGTACAATGTAGATAAATTTTGAATCATAATTAACAACTAGTGTTGTTAACAGCACCATTAAGAATACATTAAAAAATATAAAAGTAACTTTGGTGTTATTATTAAAAACATCTAATCGGTATTTTCTTAAAAACAATAATAGCATTAATAGCGTAAGAGATACAAGTAAAGTATAAGCGAAAACTATTAAATTGTAATTAGATTCTTTCCAAACTTGAGATTCGAATTCTGACTCTAAAGACTTTAGTATTAGAAACTTATTACCTTCTACCACTTCTCCTTTTGAAATAATTAGAGTTTCCTTTTCTATACTACCTCTATTATAAGATATAGAGCTTAAACTTTCTTCTAAGGCTCTTTCAGAAAGGTTTTTATTAAACTCAAGATTAGGTTCTATGATATTAAAAAATAATATAGATAATGGTTTTGTATATTGTTCTAGATTGTGTTTTTTAAGCTCTTCATCAATTTTTGGTCTTACTTGAGATTGCTTGTAAATATTCATGAAATCTGTTTTGCTAACTTCTACTCTATCATTTAGGATAACAACAGGTGATTTACTTTCATTTAATTCATTTTCGTTTGTTATACCATATTCATAAAGTTTTTCTAATAATGTAATACCAAATTGTTTAATTCCAATTTTAGATTCATAAATAGAGTCCGGAAATGAAATATTAAAATTTTCATTATAAGCTTTTAAAACACTTGGTTTAATTGTTTCATTTAAATTAAAGTACTTTATAGCTGCTTTTTGTATTTGCTCTTTCTCATGCACTAATTCTTCTGTTGTTTTTTGAATGGCAAAATCGAAAGGTGCATATAAAGTTTCAGATTGCCAAGGTTTGCCTTTTTCAAAATCATACTTAAATTTTCCGCTTTTTGGAAACAAATAAACAATTAAAAAAGTAGTAGCAATAAAGAGAAGTACCTTATAAACCAATGCATGATTTTTATAAAATTTATTTACTAAGTCCTTCATTATTAAAATTAGATTTATTCTTTAAATTCAAATGTAATAAATTATGAATTCAATATAGCTTATAATAGCTACATCACTCTTATTTTTACTAAAAATTGATTATTTTCGCAAAGCATAAAATTTAAGACATATAAAATGAATAAAGAAGTAGTAATTGTATCGGCAGCAAGAACTCCAATAGGTATTTTTTTAGGTGCTCTATCAACTATATCAGCTCCAAAATTAGGAGCAATAGCTATTAAAGGCGCATTAGATAAAATAAATTTAAAACCAGAATTGGTTCAAGAAGTTTTAATGGGAAATGTGGTACAAGCTGATATAGGTCAAGCACCCGCAAGACAAGCTGCTATATTTGCTGGCATTCCAGATACTGTTCCATGTACTACTATTAATAAAGTTTGTGCATCTGGAATGAAAACTGTTATGCAAGCTGCTCAAGCAATTAAGCTTGGAGATGCAGAAATAGTTGTTGCTGGTGGAATGGAAAACATGAGTTTAATACCTCATTATTTTCATGCAAGAAGTGCAACTAAGTTTGGACCTGCTAGCCTAATTGATGGTATGCAAAAAGATGGCTTAGTTGATGTTTATAGCCAAGAAGCTATGGGTGTTTGTGCAGATGCATGCGCAACAGAATACACATTTTCTAGAGAAGATCAAGATGCTTATGCAATACAGTCTTATAATCGTTCTGCTGCTGCATGGGAAGCTGGAAAATTTAATAATGAAGTTGTTCCTGTTGCCGTTCCTCAAAGACGTGGTGATGATTTAATAGTCTCTGAAGATGAAGAATTTAAAAACGTTAAAATGGATAAAATTCCTAGTCTACGTGCTGCCTTCTCTAAAGATGGAACCGTTACGGCTGCAAATGCCTCTACTATTAATGATGGAGCTGGTGCGATGGTTTTAATGAGCAAAGAAAAAGCATTAGAATTAGGTTTAAAACCTTTAGCTACAATAAAAGGATATGCAGATGCTGCACATGAACCAAAATGGTTTACTACTGCTCCTGCAAAAGCGTTACCTAAAGCATTAGACAAAGCAGGTATAGATATAAAAGATGTAGACTTCTTTGAGTTTAACGAGGCTTTTTCAGTTGTTGGTTTAGCAAACATGAAAATATTAGGATTAAATGATAATAATGTAAATGTTAATGGTGGTGCTGTTTCATTAGGTCATCCATTAGGATGCTCTGGCGTTCGCATATTAATTACATTATTAAACGTACTAGAACAAAATAATGCTAAAATTGGTGCAGCTGCTATTTGTAATGGTGGTGGTGGTGCTTCGGCATTAGTTTTAGAAAGAAATTAATTTAACTGATACTAATGCAATACGGTATTTGTAATTTAAGCATTGTCCCTTTAAGACTAGAAAATATTGATACCAGTGAAATGGTATCGCAAGTTTTGTATGGAGATTTGTTTAAAATTTTAGAAATGCGAAAATCTTGGTGTAAAATCCGTTTAGCCTTCGATAAATACGAAGGCTGGATAGACACCAAACAATATTTTGAAATAAGTAAAGATGTTTATGATGATTTAAGACATGAAAATCCAAAAATGTCTTCAGATTTAGTGGAATTTATTCAAGATAAAAATAAACAACTCTACTCTATTCCATTAGGCTCTCAACTTAATGGTTTAAATGTTTTAGAACATTCTTTTGATGGTTTAATTTCTAAAGAAAAAAAGAGTAAAGACCAGTTAATACCTACAGCTTTTAATTATTTAAACGCACCTTATCTTTGGGGAGGAAAAACACCTTTTGGTATAGATTGTTCTGGTTTTACCCAAATGGTTTACAAACTAAATGGTTACAAATTATTACGTGATGCGTCTCAGCAAGCCACACAAGGTGAAGCCTTAAGTTTTATTGAAGAAAGTGAACCAGGAGATTTAGCCTTTTTTGACAATGCTGATGGTAATATTACGCATGTTGGTATAATAATGAAAGACAATTACATTATTCATGCACATGGTAAAGTACGAATTGATAGATTAGACCATTCAGGTATATATAATGTAGATAAGCGCATACATACACACAAACTTCGTGTTATTAAAAAGGTGATTTAATACTATCATTTTAAAACAGATAATTTTTTGTTTTTTAAAATCTATTTTTATGATTATTACTTTCCTAACTCAGCAAGTCTAGTATTAACATTATTGTATTTTATATCATCTTGTAAAAAAGAATACAATCCTTTTAATTAGGTTAAAATACTAATTAAATTACTATCGTTAATTGTAATTTTTTCAACTATATTTTCTAATACTAGAGTTGCATTTTTATATAATGCTATTTGTTCTTCATGATAATCATCAAACCTCTTATTTTCCTCTGATGAAATTCCTAATTTATTCATTAAATCAACAACTTCTCCAGCTTCATCAATACACGTTTTAGACAAGTTTATTACAGCTTTAGTATACGTAGGATCTAATGTTAAAACTCTTGAATAAGCTTTTCGGGCAGTTTCTATTTCTCCGTTTTCCGCACTAATTACACCAATATTATAATGTGAATCCACATCATTTGGATATTTGGATATTTAGAAATTAATTCTTATATTATTTATTTAAATTTTTGTTTTTTTCCTTGTTTGTAATAGATGCTTCCTTTTGTTAACAAAAGAGAAGTGTCATCAGGATCTATTTTAACAGCCTCATTTACAGCCGCTAAAGCTTTATCATTATCTCCTATGATATTGGTGTAAATCCAAGAAATATTTTTAATAATTTCTGGGAATCTAGATCTAGTTTTAGAGTTAATTGGATTTGTATGTTTTTTAGATTTTATAGAATAATCT
>NZ_JASJHV010000032.1:0-7845 GCF_037625555.1 Lacinutrix sp. | reverse complement strand
GGAAGAAGATAATAACAATTTTTACGCTATTAAAATTAAACTAGATTATTACGAAGCGTATTGTGAAGGCTTCGCTATTTCAACTAAAAAGCTATTAACAAAGACTGAAATCACACATTTACCTCTTGCTGTAAAAACTATTATTTACATCATGGGCTTACGCTTTTTAATCGATTTTTTAAACGACGATAAATACTACAAAATAGCCTATAATAACTATAACCTTGTACGTGCAAAAAACCAATTTGCTTTAGTAAAAAGTGTTATTAAAAACTATAAAGCTATTAAAGAAATAACTAATAAAACTTTTGGTTTAGAGTATATCTCTTAAAACTTCTGCTTTACGCTGTTTGTCCCAAGTTCCACCTGTGAAATCCGGTATTTTAATGCTAGCACTTTGGTTTGCTACAGATAATTCAGAAAGCGGTGTAATAGCACTCCACATTACACTATCGTATAAGTTTATATCTAATGGTAACCCTTGATTTAGGCAACGAATTAATCTATAAACCATAACAAAATCCATTCCGCCATGTCCAACAGCATTAGCGTCAATTTGTTCTTTTATTTTTTTCCAAAGCGGATGGTCGTATTTTTCTCTATATGTTTTATAGTCGTCGTCTTTTAACCAACCATGAGACCATTGTAACTCATCATGTCCTAAATATAAACGTGAAGGATAGCCTTGATGTACTGCTTTTGTACCAGTAACTGTATTTAAACGTGAATATGGTCTACCAGTATGGGTATCAAATTGCAACATTATGGTTTTACCTTTTTTTGTTCTAATTAGTGTGGTATTCATATCACCACATGCAAATTCTTGTGTTTTAAAATTTTCTTGTTTTGCACCATAACTCAGGCTTTGTTCTCGAGAACTCATACTTACTAAATGATCATAATTATCGCCTCGACCAATATCCATATACATACTTACAGGTCCTAAGCCATGTCCTGGATATATATTTGCATTTGTAGTTTCATGATGTTTTATTCGCCATTGGTCTTCATAATACGTTTCATGCATCATGTGTTTACGTAAATCATGAATATAAGCACCTTCTGCGTGATTAATATCACCAAAAACACCTTGATCTATCATATTTAACACCCAAAGTTCTTCTCCATTAAAACAACAGTTTTCCATATACATACAATGTTGTTTTGTACGCTCTGCAACTTCTATTAGTTTCCAGCAATCTTTTAAAGTCATTGCCATTGGTTGCTCGCAGGCCACATGTTTTCCGTTTTCCATTCCAAAAACAGACATTTCTGTGTGGTATTCCCAAGGAGTCGCAATTAAAATTAGATCTATATCGTCTCGTTTGGCAAGATTTTTCCAATCGTCTTTATCTTTAAAATATAACGTTGCTAATTTATCTTGAATGGTTTTTAAATATGCTTGATTTTTTTGTAGTTTTTCTTCAATTATATCAGATAAAGCAACAATTTCTGCATGCTTATTTTTAATTAAATACTCGAACATTTGAATGAGTACACTACCTCTATTTCCCATTCCAATAATTCCTACTCTCACATTGCTAATGGCTTGTGTAGTTAAGTTTACAGAATTGCCTAATACTTTTTCGGTTTTTAACAACTCTTGAAGTATTTCTTTTTCTGATTTTTCATCGTTTGCGCATGCAATTAATGAAGGTGTAACACCTAAAAACAAGCCTGCTCTTGCTGTAAGGTTAAGGAAGGATTTTCTGTTCATAATACTTTGGTTTACTTGAGATTGATTTGAATAGAAAGTTAGTATTTATTTTTTAATTATGAATAAATACGACAGGAGTTTAAAAATAAAACGTATGTAACTCTTTATATTATTGTTAATTTATATTAAAATTTTAAAAAATGAGAAAAGCAGAAATTGTATTTGTCTTCATAGCAATATTAGGATTAATAATCAAATTGATACATTGGCCTTATGGTAGCGAAATACTAAGTTTAGGTATCCTTTTTTTATCTATGCTATACTTTTATTTTGGTTTTGCAATTCTAAATAAAGTAGGTTTGAGAGCTCTATCTAAAAAGAAATCTTATCAAAACATTTCAAAATTAAGGATTTTTGGTTCTATAGCAACTGGTTTTACATTTTCTATAATTTCAATTCACATACTATTTAAATTGCAATTTTGGCCTTATGGACATGTTAACCTAGGTATTGGTTTAGTGCTTTTAGCACTTCTACTAATTACTATTTTAATATTTTATTTAAAAGGACGTAGACAGTTTATTAGAATTAATTTTTTAAGATTTATAATTATTGGAGGTTTTGGGCTTTTGTTATACTCACTATCAACAGATCAACTTGTAGACTTATACTACGGTAGTGATTCCGAATTTGCTAAAGAATATAAAATTTACTTGCAAGACGAAAGTCCTGAAGCAGCAAGGCCAACTAGAGATTTTAATTCTAATTAAATATTAAGAGAATTCATACAAGTTTCAAGTGTTTTTTCATAGATAGCTTCATATTGTGGTACAATATTATGGATGTCAAATTTTTGTGCTTGAGCTTTTGCATTAAGCTTTAATTTAGCCAAAAGCGTTTCATCTTTTAAAGCTTTAATAGCATTTTTACTCATTTCAGTAACATCTCCAACATTACTTAAGTAACCAGAAAAACTGTCTTCATTAACTTCAGGAATACCACCTGTATTACTTGATATTACTGGTACACCAGAAGCCATTGCTTCTAAAGCAGATAGACCAAAACTTTCGGTTTCACTTGGTAGTAAAAAGAGATCACTAAAACATAAAATTCTATCTATTTCATTACTATTACCAAAGAATACAACCTTGTCAGAAATCCCTAGTTCTCTACACAATCTTTCTGCAGGTTCGCGATCAGGCCCTTCGCCTACCATCATTAGTTTTGCTGGTATTTCTTTTTGAACGTTATAGAAAATGTTTATAATATCTGGAATACGTTTAACTTCTCTAAAATTACTGATATGAGTTATAATTTTCTCGTTGTCGTTTGCCATCATTGCACGCTGACAATCTGTAAAACCATGATTAAACTTACTTAAATCTATAAAGTTTGTTACAACATTTATCTCTCTCTTAATATTAAATAAACGTAAAGTATCGTCTTTTAAGCTTTTAGATACTGCTGTTACAGCATCAGATTTATTGATACTAAATGTTACGGCAGGTTTATAAAACGGATGATTACCAACTAATGTTATATCTGTTCCATGAAGTGTTGTTACTATTGGTACATATATGTTATCTTCTAGTAACATTTTTTGAGCCATATATGCTGCGTAAGCATGAGGTATAGCGTAATGCACATGCAGAATTTCTATATCATGTAACTTTACCATATCTACTAATTTACTAGATAAAGCTAATTCATAGGGCTGATAATGAAATAATGGATATTCTGGAACATTAACTTCGTGGTAGTATATATTAATACCTAATAATTCTAATCGAACAGGTTGATTATAAGTTATAAAATGAATAGTATGACCACGTTTAGAAAGTTCTAATCCTAATTCTGTAGCTACAACTCCACTTCCTCCAAATGTTGGATAACAAACAATGCCTATTTTCATATTTCGGTTTACTCTTTTTTTATTAGTAGTTAAAATGTAAAATACTTACATATTAATTTCTATTTAACTTTTAGACTAAATAATACTATCTATTAATGGCTTCGTAAATAGCTTCTTGGATATTTGTTCTAATATCTGCTCTTAACAACATGTTTTTACCTTTTGAGGTTGGATACGTTCTATTCGCCATTAAAACATATACTAACTCTTCGTCAGGATCTGCCCAAGTATAGGTTCCTGTAAAGCCAGAATGACCAAAACTTGTCATGGATACGCATCCACAAGTTGGTCCAGAATCTCCTAGTTGTGGCTTATCGAAACCAATACCTCTTCTTACTTCTTTATCACAATAATAGCAGGTATTAAACTTATCTAGAGTTTCTGGTTTTAAATAGCGTACACCTCCATAATAGCCTTTTTGAAGATACATTTGCATAATTTTAGCAATATCATTTGCATTACTAAATACACCAGCATGTCCTCCAACACCATCTTGCATTGCTGCTCCCATATCATGAACATAACCTTGTACTTTTTGAAAACGATAATAATCGTCTTCTTCTGTTGGTGGAATACGAGAATTACTAATAGTTTTATAAGGGTTATAGTGTGTGTTATTTGCTCCTAATGATTTATAAAAGTGGTCTTGTACTAACTCATCTAAAGGTTTATTGTAATGCTTCTCAATATATTGTTTTAGAATGTAATATGGTAAATCGCTATAGCGATATCGCAAACGTGTTAACAAGTCTGTATCCTTAATAATTTTTGGGATAGAATCTTTATAATCCTCTCTCATGTAAAGATTATTGGCTATCTTGATATTAAATTTACTTGTTTGTTTTTTACTATAATATTTTGATGAAGGTTGTTTGGTAACAGAGTCTAGTGTCGCATAATAAAACGGAATCCAAGGTTTTAGTTGCGCATAATGAGACAACATTTTCTTGATTGTTATATTCTTTTTATTAGATTTTTTATAAAAAGGCAAAATTGTAGAAAGCTTAGTATCTAAGGATACAATGCCTTGTTCTTCTAATTCCATTAATAAAGGTAATGTAGCAACAATTTTAGTAAGTGAAGCAACATCATATATATCATCTTCTTTTACAGGCTCTGAACCTTTATTGTATGTGTGATGACCAAAGTTTTTATTGTAAACAATCTTTCCTTTTCTTGCAACTATTAGTTGTATACCTGGTGTCATACCAGCATTTACCGCATGATTGGCAATTGAGTCTACTTTTTTTAATTTATAAGAACTTAGTCCTACTCGCTCAGGGATACTATATCCCAAGCGTTCTAGTGAGTTTGTTTGTAAACCAGAACCAAGCTTAAAATTTGGTCCTGCAGATACTGGTAAATATCCTTTTGCTGCAAGTGCTCCAAAAATAATTTCTGCCGAACTTTCTTGAGCAATTTCACTATTTTGATAACTAACAACTACACTCTCTATATTGGTAATAGTTTGTAAATCTATTAATGCATAAGGCATAGCAAATACATCAAGAATAACAGTGTTTGTTCTCGCTATTTCATATAACCATGTTAATTCTTGATCTGAAAATTGATAAGATTTCCAAGGATTGTCATTAGATTTATGAAAACCTACTATTACAGTATTATAGTTTTGAAGTTTTGTAATTAAATCGCTCAGTTTATCGGCTTTTATTTCATGTACTTGAGCATATTTCTTTAAAGTCTTTAAAAATATCGAACCATTATCATCACCTAATTTAACATATGCTATTTTTTTAGTTTCCAAATGGCGTAGTGGCAATATTTTAGTAGAATCACGAGCAATAGTGATTGCTGCTTCCATTAGTTTTTCATATAAGATATCATCGTATAATCGATTTAAATCTTCACTTAAATTATGTTTTGAAATTGGTTTGTAATTATTTAAACCTACTTTATATTTTGCTTGTAGTACTTTTTTTACCGAATGCGCTAAACGCTCTTCAGTAATTACTCCTTTATTAAAGGCATTTTCTAGTTTTTCTATTCCAGAAGTAACGTCTACAGACATTAATATTACATCGTTACCTGCTAAGAAAGCTGCTAAATCTATATTTCCAATAGTGTTTTTAGAATCTTCTGTATTACCATCTAAACCTTCGAAGACAAAATCTGAAGCACCTTTCATGGTTAAAGCATCTGTAAAAATAAGACCTTTAAATCCTAATCTTTCTTTTAGTATAGTTGTTACTATGTTTTTAGATATTGATGATGGGTAATCTTGTCTAGGCTCTAAACTAGGTATGCTTAAATGGGCAACCATAACACTAGAAAGCCCTTCTTTTATTAATGTTTTATATGGATACAACTCTACAGAATCTATACGTTTTGCAGTGAAAGCAACAGTTGGCAATGTTTCATGAGAATCTACTTCTGTATCACCATGACCAGGAAAATGTTTAGCATTAGCTAAAACACCTGCACTTTGCATACCTTTCATGAATGCTGCAGACTTATTAGTTACGTTATCTCTATCCTCTCCAAAAGACCGATTTCCAATTATTGGATTTTTAGGGTTTGTATTTATGTCTACCACAGGTGCGAAATTAAAATGAACACCTAAACGTTTACAATGTTCGCCCAATTGTCTTCCAGTTTCTTCAATTAAACTATTGTCTTTTATAGCTCCTAAAGTCATGTTCCATGGAAAAGCATATGTAGAATCTAAACGCATGCTTAATCCCCATTCAGCATCCATACCAATAAGCATTGGTATTTGTGAAGCGGCTTGTAATTCGTTATTAAGCTTAGCTTGACGATAAGGGCCTCCTTTAGAATAAATTAGGCCTCCAATTTTATTTGTCTTTATTAAATCTAGAATTTTAGACTTTTCTGCCTCTGTTTGACTCGAAAAGACCTGCACCATATATAATTGTGCTATTTTTTCCTTTAATGTTAATGACGTATACACGCTGTCTACCCATTTTTTTTGCCCTTCAACATCTTTTGCTAACAAAGGATTTGTAGTCTCTTGTGCATAAAAAACTGTTGAAACAAGATATAAAATAAGTAATAAGAATAATTTGCGCATATAATTTTAAGGATAAGAGTTGTTATATTATAATACAACTAAAAAACCATGCAAAGTTATTATTTTTTGTAGTCTTTTTAAAGGTTTTAATATAGATTTATGAAGAAATAATGAACAGTTTATTTGTTTTTAATTATAAATTAAATTTTTGCAGGAAAATTACAAAGCAATTACGTTATTCTAACAAATCGATATGTCTGTCATGATAGCCTAATAAGTACAAAACACCATCTAAACCAATACTTGAAATTGCACTTTGCGCATTATCTTTAACTTTTGGTTTTGCATGAAAAGCAATACCTAATCCTGCTAAATTTAACATAGCTAAATCATTTGCGCCGTCACCAACAGCAATTGTTTGACTAATGTTTAAACCTTCTTTTTTTGCAATTTCTTTAAGGTATTCTGCTTTTTTATTACCATCAACAATTTCACCAAGATAATTACCAGTTAGTTTACCATCTATAATTTCTAGTTGATTTGCATACACATAATCTATGCCTAATTCTTCTTGCAAATAGTTGCCAAAGTAGGTAAAACCTCCAGATAATATTGCTGTTTTAAAACCGTATTTTTTTAGGGTATCTATTAAACGTCTTGCTCCTTTTGTAATAGGTAAATTTTTTGCGACATCTTTTAGCACTTCCTCTTTTAGACCTTTTAAAAGTTTCATTCGTTTTTTAAAACTCTCATTAAAATCTATTTCACCTTGCATTGCAGACTCAGTAATGGCTCTTACCTCTTCTCCAACTCCAGCTAGTTCTGCTAGTTCGTCTATAACTTCTGTTTGAATTAAAGTTGAGTCCATGTCGAAACATACTAAGCGCCTGTTGCGTCTATAAATATTGTCTTCTTGAAAAGCGATATCAACATTTAATTCTTTAGATATTTGCATAAATTTTTCGGTAAACTCTGCTTTATTATCTATTTTTCCTCTAATTGATAATTCTATAGAAGCTCTAGGATATTCTTCTTTTTCAATTAAAGATCTTCTTCCAGTTAGTCTTTTAATTGCGTCTATATTTAGGTTTTTTTCTGAAATAATGTGTGTAACTCTAGAAATTTGTTCTGCAGTTAATCTTTCTCCTAAAATAGTAATGATATAGCGGTTTTTACCTTGAAGCGTTACCCATTTTTCGTAATTTTCTAATATAATAGGTGTGAATTTTGCTTGTATACCTAATTCGTATGCTTTAAATAAAATATCTTTTAATACTGGAAAAGCAC
>NZ_JASJHV010000031.1:0-5974 GCF_037625555.1 Lacinutrix sp. | reverse complement strand
GTGTAGTTGGACGTTATACACCAGAACAATAATACTCAAGTAAGCGTGATGCTATACAAGATGAAATATTTGCTGAAACAAAAACAATTTTAGCAAAGCAATACGTTCAACTTAACGAGGTTTTAGTTAGAGATGTAACTTTACCAAATACTATTAAAGAAGCAATTGAACGTAAACTAAAGCAAGAGCAAGAATCTTTAGAATATGAATTTAGACTTGTAACAGCCCAAAAAGAAGCAGAAAAAGTAATTATTGACGCAAGAGGAAAAGCAGAATCTAACCGTATTTTAAGCGCATCTTTAACAGATAAAATTCTTCAAGACAAAGGTATTGAGGCAACGGTTAAACTGGCAGAGTCTCCAAACAGTAAAGTTATTGTTATTGGTTCTGGAGACAGTGGAATGCCAATTATTTTAGGTAACCAATAGATTAATTAATAAAATCATAAAGTTTTTAATTTTACACCATTTGATTTGGTGTTATTAATTTTTTTTATGAATATTTGTATATATCAAAATACAAATAAATTTTATTCAATTACATCATCATTACTATATTTGCACTCGAGCGATGAAATAATGTGTTGAATAAAATCAACATATTTAAAATCCGTTTGAGTAAATCAAACGGATTTTTTTATTCCTAAAATTTAGGGAGTCTTTCCAAAGAATGATTTACTCCAACAAAAACAAAAAATAAAATGAGTAAGCTTAAAATTGCATAGCCAAATAAAAACAGAAACTTCTCATTATCTCTTAATTCATTAACATCCAGATGCTCTGTAAAGTATAAAAATCCAAATTGCTAAACCTAAAGCAATTAATAAATGATGTTTTATAGAGGAATCAAAAGGGTATTTTATTTTCAATAGAATTGTATTATAATAAAAAATTTAATAAAAAAAGCATCAGCTCAGTAATTTTTGAGTTAATGTTTTTTTATCTTTTTGTTGGTTAATTAAGATATCCAACCCTTTTTTTTAAATAGTCTAGCTATTAAAACAAAAAGCAAGGCAAATACTATAATCATTATTGTCATGCCAATATTGCTAGCATGACCATTAATTAAAAATATGACTCATTTGCACAACAACAGCTAAAAGAGATAATAACATTAGAGAATAGCCTATTTTTTTTCTTAGCAATATAAATAGAAAGCCCAAAAAGCCTGTAAATACTGCAATTGCAAATACAGCAGTAACCCAAGAAGGTGCGTTAGCAACAATATCTATCTGCTCTTGAGTATACATGTTTCTAAAACTTTCTTTGTTATAAGCTTGTTGTAGGTAGTGGTTAACTCCCATTCCGTTTCAAATCAGTCCAATAACAGCGATTATCCAGAACCAAATAGGTGGTTTTTGTTTTGAATTTACAGTCATAATATTTATTTTTGGTTAGTTATTAAGTATACAATTTATAAAAATTTTGTGAAACGGTAGTTATAGGTTATTTTCGAGCTAATTATTAAACTACCTTTTTTGAAGAAATTTTATTATCTCATAACTATTCAATATTTAGGCTACCGTTTTCACGGATGGCAAAAGCAACCAGATGTAAAAACATTGCATTTAATGGTTGATAGAACTTTAAACTTTATTCTTGAAGGTAAGCGATTTAAAAGCTTAGCTTCTGGAAGAACAGATGCAATGGTATCTGCCGAAGCGGCAGCTATAGAGCTGTTTTTAAGAGAACCAATAGAAGATAAAGCGGCCTTTTTAAAGCTATTTAACACAAATTTACCTCAAGACATTAGAGCCTTAACAATTAAAGAGGTTGATGCTAAGTTTAATATAATAAATAACTCTAAAGTTAAAGAATACCTTTATTTGTTTGCATTTGGAGATAAATTTCACCCATTTTGTGCTCCTATTCTAACTACTATTTTAGATGATTTGGATATAGAAATCATGAAAAAAGGTGCAAAGCTATTTGAAGGAGAACATTATCTAAAAACGTACTGCTATAAACCATCGGATAATGGAATTTATAATCGCGAAATTTTAACTTGTGAAATTGTAGAAAACACTATTTATTCTGCAAATTTCTTTCCTAAACAAAGCTATTTATTAAGAGTTCGAGGTAAAGGATTTATGAGAAACCAGATTAGATTAATGATGGGTGCTTTAATAGATTTAGGGAAAGGAAAACTTACTTTAAGCGATATAGAAAAGTCTCTAGAACCCGAAAACACTATAAAAATGGATTATATAGCTCCTGCTTCTGGTTTAATACTTAAGAGTCTTCAATTCGATTAATGTTGTTAAAACCATTGATTAATTTACAAGTATTATAAATACAAAAGTCTCAGTTCCTAATCTTGGAGCTGAGACTTTTTTTGTACCTTTAAATTCATTTTTAAAAATAGGTCATGATTTCAAAAGACGTCTTTAATTTTTTAAAACAATTAGAAAAAAATAACAATAGAGATTGGTTTAACGAAAATAAGTTAACGTTTAAAGCTCTAGAGAGTGACATTAAAGTATTTTACAATTCTATAAATGAAAAATTAAATGTCCACGATAAAACGGATAAAGTAAAAGTATTTAGAATTTATCGAGATGTTCGTTTTTCTAAAAATAAATTGCCCTATAAAACACATTTTAGTGGGTCTTTTCATCGTGTAAAGCCTAATTTAAGAGGTGGATATTATTTTCATATTCAGCCTAACAACGAGAGTTTTGTAGCTACTGGCTTTTGGGATCCATCAAAAGAAGATTTATTGCGTATTCGTAAAGAATTTGAAATTGACGATGATGAAATAAGAACTATCATTGAAAATAAAACATTTAAATCTGTTTGGGAAGATTTACAAGGAGATGCCTTAAAAACAGCACCAAAAGGCTTTGATAAAGAGCATAAGGCAATAGATTTAATAAGACGTAAACAATTTATCTTCACTAAAAAATTTACAGATAAAGAAGTGCAAAGTAAAGACATATTAGAACAAATAGATAAAGCTTTTAAAGACATTAGACCATATTTTGATTATATGAGTGATGTTTTAAATACTAATTTAAACGGAGAATCTTTAATATAAAACCAACACTAATGATAAAAAAAATTGTATTTACCATTATAGGACTGTCAGCTATGCTTTCTTGTTCAGAAAAAAATCAGACTCTAGTAGATTCTGTAGTTAACATAGAATTTAAAATTGATTACGAGAAGTTTACTTTAGAAAATGGACTAGAAGTTATATTACATGTAGATAAAAGTGATCCTATTGTTGCAGTTGCAACTGTAATGCACGTAGGTTCAAATCGTGAAGAACCAGGAAAAACAGGCTTTGCACACTTTTTTGAGCATATGAGTTTTAACGATTCTGAAAACACTCCTGTTGGTGCCAACAGAAAAATGATACCAGAATGGGGAGGAAGTAGAAATGGCGGAACATCTAACGATTATACTGTGTATTATGAAGTAGTTCCAAAAGATGCTTTCGAGAAAATTTTATGGATAGATTCAGACCGTTTTGGTTACATGATAAATACTGTAACAGAAGAAGCATTAGAACGTGAAAAGCAAGTAGTTAAAAACGAAAAGCGTCAACGTGTTGATAATGCAGCTTACGGTTATACAAACGAAATTATAAGAAAAAATTTATATCCAGAAGGGCATCCTTATAACTGGACGGTTATTGGTTCTCTGCCAGATTTACAAGCAGCTACTTTAGACGATGTAAAAAAGTTTTATAAACAATATTATGGCGCAAGTAATGCGTCTTTAGTTATTGCAGGAGATATTGATATTGATGAAACTAAAACTTTAGTAAAAAAATGGTTTGGCGAAATACCAAATGGACCAGAAGTAAAACCTTTAGAACCAAGACCTGTAACATTAGAAACTAAGAAATCTTTATATTTTGAAGATAACTTTGCTAAACTACCAGAATTACGTATTGTTTTTCCAACGGTAGAGGAGTATCATAAAGATTCTTATGCTTTAGGTATTTTAGGACAACTATTAAGCGGAAGCAAAAAAGCACCTCTATATAAGGCTATTGTTGAAGAAGAAAAATTAGCTCCTAACATAGGAACTTATCAATCAAGTAGTGAGTTAGCTGGAGAATTTGTGTTTAGAGTTAGAGCTAACGAAAATATAGATTTAGATAGTGTAAAAGTTGCGATAGATAAAGGTTTAGCTTTATTTGAAACCAATGGAGTTAACACAAAAGATTTAAAACGTATAAAAGCAGAACAAGAAACTAATTTATATCGTGGTGTAAGTACTGTCTTAAACAAAGCATTTCAATTGGTTCAAGACAATGAGTTTATTGGAGACCCAAGCTACATTACACAAACAGCTAACCTAACTAATGCTGTAACTGCTGAAGACGTTATGCGTGTTTATAATAAATACTTAAAAGAGAAAAACTACTTAATGACTAGTGTTGTACCAAAAAAGCAGTTGAATTTAGCGATTGCCAATGCAACAGAAGCTAAGGTTTGGATAGAAGAAGTTAAAAAGAATGTTGCAAACGAAGAAGTAAGCCAAGGAGAAGAAGCTATTTACGATAAAACACCAAGTAAATACAATAGAAGTGAGCCAGCTTTTGGAGAATTACCATTATTTAAATCTCCAAGTGTTTGGAACGGAAAGTTAGAAAATGGTATGACTGTTACAGGTATAGAAAACAACGAAGTTCCTTTAGTAGAATTCGATATTACAATTCCTGGTGGTCAATTAATGGAACCATTAGAAAAAGCAGGAGTTTCAAATCTATTAAGCGATTTGTTAATGCAAGGTACAAGAAGTAAATCTGCAGCAGACCTTGAAGAGGCTATAGGAATGCTTGGAGCATCTATTAGAATGTACATTACAAATGAAGATTTTCATATTGCAGGTTCATGTTTAGCTAAGAATTTTGAGAAAACTATAGACTTAGTAAGAGAAATTATTTTAGAACCACGTTGGGAAGAAAAAGAATACAATCGCTTAAAGCAAGCGCTAGAAACAAGTTTAAAAGGAAGAGAAGCAAACCCAAACTTTATAGCATCTTCTAACTTTAATAAATTAATTTACGGAGAAAATCATTCTTTTGGTGTACCAACATCAGGAAATTTTAAAACAGTTAGTAAGATTACTTTAAACGATTTACAAGAGTATTACTTGAAATTGTCTCCAAAAGACGCTAATTTTCACATAGCAGGTGCGTTAACAGAAACACAAACCTTAGACCAAATTTCTGTTTTAAATGCATGGAAAACTGAAGCTACTGTAATTAGTAATTATACAATACCAGAACAAAATAAAGCAAATACGTTATACTTTATAGATGTTCCAGATGCTAAGCAGTCTGTACTTTATATTGGAAAACTAGCTTTATCAGAAACAAATGAAGATGCTAATAATTTAAGTTTTGCTAACGAAATTATTGGAGGTGGATCTAGCGGTCAATTATTTCAAACACTTCGTATAGGAAAAGGGTATACGTATGGAGCATATTCTTCAATAAGTTCTAACAATGAAGTTTCACCATTTACTGTAAGATCTAGCGTTAGAGCAAATGCTACATTAAAGTCTTTAGATATTATACAGGATATGTTAGAAAACTATGCCAATAATTTTACAGAAACTGAAGTAGAGCTAACAAAAACAAAAGTTCTAAAAAGCCAAACACGAGCATTCGAAAGTTTAGGAGCAAAACTAGGAATGCTTAGAGAAATGAGTAAATATAATAAGGCCGAAGACTTTTTAGTAAAAAATCAAGAAGAATTGGTTAACATGAAACTTTTAGATTACAAATCTATTATCGAGACTTACTTAAACGAAGACGACATGATTTATGTGGTTGTTGGAGATAAAAAAAATCAGTTTGAAGAGGTTAAAAAGTTAGGTAAAACAGTTGTTGAATTAGATATTTTTGGTAATAAAAAACAATTAAAGAATTAAATTTTAAATCAAAAGCCACAATTTTATTAAAAATTGTGGCTTTTTTCTGTATTAAGAATAGTGTTAAACTTCTACAAAAGCAG
>NZ_JASJHV010000030.1:0-2751 GCF_037625555.1 Lacinutrix sp. | reverse complement strand
CCAACTTGTACCTCCATTTTCTGTTTCAAAAAGGCCAATATCTGTACCTGCCCAAATAATATCTTTATCAAAAGGCATCTCTAAAACAGCATGCACTGCTACATCTGGAAAACCAGTATTTATACTTGTTTCAAAACCTGTTATATCAATCCAAGTATTACCTAAGTTTTCAGTTTTTAAAATTTTTGGAGCTCCTTGCGAAGAAAAAAGTGCATATGCTCTGTTTTTTTCTGTGTAAGAAGTTGCTAAGCCAGAGATAAATAAATTATGCTCGCCATTTGAATTGTTATAAGTTCCAGATGGGTTAAAAGTTTGTCCATTATCTTGTGATACATGTAAAGTAAAACTCCCACTTTCTGTCATCGCTGCTCCAGCCCAAACAACATTTGGATCTGCCGTTGATACTTTAACATTTAATGCACTTGAAGCATCTGTAGTAAAATTAGCGTTAATTGGTGTTAAATTCCAGTTTCCAGCGAAGTCAGTTGAGCGCCAAACACCACTAGTTGAAACCGTAAAAATAACATCTGGATTGTTATCTACATTTGCAACTTTTGTGTAGAACGGTGATTTATCACTGTCGCTAGAATCCGGTATATTTGCAACCGCTCCCTGGAAATTAATAAACCTATATATTACATTCCTTTGACTTGTAGTAATAATATCATTTGGATTATTATAATGCCAAATAGCTTCAAAACCATCTCCCCCTGTAACATTAATAAAGGATTTAGACTTCGAAGAATCATCTCCTTGAGAAATCCAACTTCCATTATCTTGAGCGCCTGCTAAATAATTATCTATGCCATTTTGCTTTGCAGCTCCATAAAACTGTGTGCTATTTTTTCCTCCTACAGCAGCAGACCAATCGCCCTCTATTGCACCAGTATCTTCTTTCATAGTTGTACTAAAAACACCACCATCATTTGCCAATAGAATTCTGAATTCATTATTGCTTCCTAAAATAGAAAACAAGCCATGTTGGTCTACATGAACACCTGTATTGATTTGAGAACTGTCATAGCCAGAAGCAATAGAAGTAGCAGTAAATGCGCTCCCTGAAACCGACACTTTAAATACAGCTACACCACCAACATAAAAAATATTAGCATCATACGGATGCGCCATAATTACATTATCATACCAACCTTGCCCTGTTAATAAATTTGCATTCGTATCTGTAGTTGTTAAACTGGTAAAAGTTGCACCTTTATTCCTCGAGACATAAAAATCTGTGTTTTCGGAAACCGTACCTCCTGAAGAACTATACACACTTATAAAAATAGTATTCGGGTCTGCAGCTGAAACATCTGTTTCAAATCTGCTATAATTTGTGTTAAAATCATCTTTTTCAAAAACAAAAGACCAGGTAATCCCTGCATCTGTACTTTTAACCAAACCAGATCCATTTACAGAACCATATTGAATATTAAAATCACTAGGGTCTGCATCTAAATCTTGCACACGATACCCAGAAGAATTAAATGTTCGAACCCAAACAGAACCACCATTTATAGTTCTATAAATACCAGAAGAAGTTGCTATAAGAACATTCTGATCATTTGCAGGGTTAATAATAATTCTACCAACGTCACCAAAAGCAACGGTTGCTGTTAGACTTTGCCAAGTAGCACCGCCATCTGTTGTTTTAAATACTCCGGATCCTCCGATTGCACCCAAGTTTCCGAAAGGTTCACCGGTACCTACGTAAAGAACGTTGGAGTTTGTTTGACTCATTACAATTGTAGAAGTACTTAAGTTTGGGATCTTAAAATCAGTTAGGCTTTCCCAAGTTGTTCCGCCGTTTTCTGTTAGCCAGACTCCTCCGCCAACAGTACCCACAAACCATCTATTTGTGTTATTTGGATCAATAGCAATCCCTCGTGAACGACCAGGTACGTTATTAGGTCCTCTTTCTATAAAAATTGGAGTAATTGCGCTTGCTGTACTTTTTGCCAACCCTTTTTGAGTTGCTTTATTAAATTCTTCTATAAGATATCCTTTTTTATAAGTAGTAGCTTCTGCGTCTATCCCTTTTCTAATTTGCTTTTGGTAATCAGCAATGTGTTCAATTCCTTTTTTATGACTACTGCTCGTATCTTTTATCTTCTTTTTTACTTTTACTGTTTTTAAAGTTGGTTCTTTCTTATTTTGTTGACAAGACTGAAAAATAAAAAGAGCGCACAGCAGACAGGTTGCAATTAAAAGGTAGCTTTTTCTCATCGGGAGGGCTTTATTTTTAGTTAATATGTATAATAATGTAATTCATAGCTGTTTTCTTTTCTGTTTCTGGTGAAAGTATGTGGTCCTCTTCTTTTTGAATCATTCCAACATGTTTGGTGCATTTCAAAGTTGTAGCATCTAACCATTCTATCTTTTCCCCTACAAAAACTCCTTTTTTTAACACCTTTTTAGTTTTTGAATCCACCACTTTAAAGTTATAACTTATGACTGGAGATTTATGTGTCACATAACTCAACATCAAAAGCTTTGATTTGTCTTGATTGTATTTTTCGTCTACCGTTTGTTTTTCTTGAAAAATAATCTCTTCTTTTTTATCTATTTTTTTTGATTTACAATTAATAAAACTAGACAGTACTATTATTGTAATTAATGTTAAAATGTATTTCTTATGCATATTAGCGATATTTTACCTTTAAATCTTCATGTTTATAAAACTACGGCTTATAATTTAGAATTAGATAATATTTCCTGTTAATTTCTTATGCATCCGAATTGCATAACTATCTG
>NZ_JASJHV010000029.1:0-10335 GCF_037625555.1 Lacinutrix sp. | reverse complement strand
TACTAAAAAGAATATTAATAGTTTTCTGGTAATTCAATTTTCACTTTATAACCTTTTAAGTCTTCTATAACTTTAGTTTCTCCATCTTCTACCGAAAATTTAAAAATTTGAGCCTCACTATCACCTTGGCTAATTTCACCTTTCCAAGTTTTAAATAAAATACCTTTATTACTAAATTTCACTAATTCTCCAGCGCGAACACCCTCACTGTAAGATATATAGTAAATAAATGCAAAATAACCAGCTATTATAAGTAAGATTAAAATAAATGTTTTTATTAGAAATTCATAAAATTCTATTTGTTTTAGTTCAATTAATGCTCATCGCTACCACGTTTAATAATAGCTTCAGGCAATGCTTTTTTAGCTTTAGCTCCCAATTTTTTTATTTTTTCAACACTTGTAACAAGATTTCCTTTACCTTCAACTAACTTATTCATTGCAGCAGAATAATCTGTTTTTGCAGCATCAATCTTTTTTCCAACACCAGTTAAATCAGTTACTAAACCATGAAATTTATCGTATAAAGCACCAGCTTGACGTGCAATTTCAATAGCATTTTGTTGTTGTTTTTCGTTATTCCACATACTATCAACCGTTCTTAAGGTTGCTAATAGCGTAGAAGGTGTTACAATAACAATATTTTTCTCGAATGCTTTATTGTATAACGAATTATCAGCATTTATTGCAACAGCAAAAGCAGGTTCAATAGGAACAAAAAGTAACACAAAGTCAGGACTTTCTATATCGTACAAATCTTCATATTTCTTTTCCGAAAGCTGGTCCACATGCTTTCTAATAGAATTTATATGCTCTTTTAAAAAAGCTTCACGTTCATCTTCATCTGCATTAACATAACGCTCATAATCTGTTAAAGAAACTTTACTGTCAATAATCATTTTTTTATTGTCTGGTAAATGCAAAACGATATCTGGTAAGACTCTAGAGCCATCTTCTCTTGTGAAATTTTGCTGCACAAAATACTCTCTATCTTTTTCTAAACCAGATTTTTCAAGCACACGTTCTAAAACAAGTTCTCCCCAATTTCCTTGCATTTTACTATCACCTTTTAGTGCTCTAGTTAGGTTTGTAGCTTCTTTTGTCATTTGTTGGTTTAAATCTTTTAAACCTAACAATTGCTCTTTTAAAGCAGAATGCATACTGATGCTTTCTTTTTGCGTATCGTCTACTTTCTTTTCGAAAAGTTGAATTTTTTCTTGAAGCGGATTTAAAATATTCTTTATATTTTCTTTATTCTGAAGTGTAAATTTCTCGCTTTTTTCATCAAGGATTTTAGAGGCCATAATTTCAAAATCTTTTCTTAGCTGTTCTTGTTGTTTTGCTAATTCTTCATCTTGTTTTAAATTTTGAGTTTGTAAGTTTTCGAATTCTGTACTTTTTCTTGCTAATTCTTGATTTAAAATTTCTTTTTCATTTCTAATGTATTCACGTTCGCTTTCTATTTTAATTAGATTTTGTTTTAAATCGTCTATTGTAGATTGCATTTGGCTTTGGCGTTCTTGTAAAGTGCTTTGTTTACTTTTACTTTTAAGTTTATTAAAAAGCATACCTAAATAGGCACCAATAGCTGCAGAAACTAGAATTGCAAGAATAAGAATAAGGTTATCGTTCATTATAAATATTGAATTTTATCAAAGATAATTTTTTTCAACGTAAGGCTAAAGTTTGAAGCTTGAAGTTTTGTACTTATTTCTTAACTCTAAAACTTCCTGTGTTTTCATCAAAAGCAATTAAATCTTTTGGAAATAAATTATTAAATGTCCCTTTTGCTATGAGATTACAAGGAGTATCTGAAATTACTTTAGTATCAGTCATAACAATAATAGTATCGCATAATTGTATTGCTAAATCTATTTCGTGAGAAGAGAATAGTATAGTTTTACCTGTCTCTTTTGTAATTTTTTGAAGTAATTTTAAGATGTAAGCTTTGTGATACATATCTAAATGCGTTGTTGGCTCATCTAAAATAATTAAATCTGTATCTTGAGCTAAAGCTCTTGAAATCATTACTTTTTGTAGTTGGCCATCACTAAGTTCAAAGCATCTTTTGTTTTTTAAAGTTTCTATATTTGTTTGAGAAATGGCAATGTTAATCATTTCTTTGTCTTCGGTTGTTAGACTGCCAATCCAATTTGTATAGGGTTGTCTTCCTAGCACTATTAATTCGAAAACAGATAAATTTTTAGAAGCAATTTGTTCAGTTAAAACCAAGCTCAATACTTTTGCTAAGTCTAAGGCTGGATAATGGTTTAGAGATTTGTTATGAATGCTAATATCTCCATTTAAAGCAGGTTGTACATTTGTAATCGTTCGTAATAAAGTAGATTTACCTACACCATTTCCTCCAACTAATCCTATTAACTGTCCTTTTTGTAATTCTAAATTTATGTTTGATGCTACTATGGTTTTAACCTTTTTAGATTGATAACCAATAGAAAGGTTTGTAGTTTTTAGGATTGTATGTTGTTTGTTATAATTCATTTAAAAAACCATTTTACGCTTTCTTACTAATAGCCAAATAACAACAGGTGCTCCAATTAATGAGGTTATAGCATTAATTGGTAAAAAATAATCGCTACTTGGTAACTGTGCAATACTATCGCAAATTAGCATTACAATTGCGCCAAACAAGAATACTGCTGGTAATAATATTTTATGATTAGTTGTGTTAAATAATTGTCTAGTTATATGTGGTATTGCTAAGCCAATAAACGCAATAGGTCCTGCGAAAGCAGTTATAGTGCCAGCAAGTAAGCTAGTAGCTATAATTATAATAAGTCGGCTTTGCTTTAAGTTTAAACCTAGGCTTTTTGCGTAGTTTTCTCCTAATAAAAGTGTGTTTAGTGCTTTTATAGAAGCAATACTAAAAAGTATACCAATGGCATAAATAATTATAAAGACTTTTATCTCTGTCCATTGCAAATCGCCTAGACTACCAAATCCCCAAAAAACATATTGTTGTAATCCTTCCGCTGAACTAAAAAAAGAAAGAACACTTACTATTGCTGCAGTAATACTACCAAACATAAGGCCAATAATTAAAATAGCCATAGTATCTCTTACTTTTGATGACACTATTAAAACAGTTAATAATACAAGAAAACTACCTAAACTTGCAGCTATAACCAAACTCCATTTAGATATTAAAAGTGTTGCAAAAAAGCCTCCAAAAATCGAGGAGCCCATTATTAATAAAGCAACACCTAAACTAGCACCAGAAGTAATACCTAGTACAAATGGTCCAGCTAACGGATTACGAAATAAAGTTTGCATTAATAATCCAGAAATTCCCAGACCAGAACCCACTAGTATTGCAGTTATTGCTTTTGGTAATCTATAGTTTTGAATAATGTATTCTTGTCTTGTATAGTCGTCTGAATTAGAAAAGAAACTATTTAGTATAGATTTAAACGGTATTGATATAGAGCCTAAACTAACATTCGCAAAAAAAAGTATTACAAGAATTATTGAAAGAATAATAAAGTTGTATTTGTAGTTTTTACTCATGAATTAAAAATTGCTGTACTATTTTAATTTTTTAAAGAAAAAAGTTTCATAATCTGGTAAAAGCTCAGGATGACAAATTTTAACAATGTCTTTTAAAACTAAATCTGGTCTTGCAGTACCTAATTCGTAATATAAAACACCTCCAGTTTCTCCAGTAGTATTTGCAAACGTATAGATTTCATCATTTTTAAAAGCACTAAATTTTAAATAATGAGTACTTGCTTTTAATAATTCTTCTTTATTGGTGTAATAGGATGGGCTTAACCATAAATCTGCAGTTTTTGCTTTATTAAAAACAACTTCAAAGTTAAGAGCAATGCTACCTTTGTCTTTTGTTTGGCTCCAAAGATAATTTGTATTAGCATCTTTTAAAAATTGTGCTTCTGTACTTGTTCCATTTGGTAGATACCAAATATCTTTATACATGGCTCCACATAGAATTGTGGGTTTGGCTTTTGCATATTTTGCAAGTGTTTTGGCTTTATTGTAATCTTTTTCTATGATATTAAAAATAGAATCTGCTTCTTTTTCTTTATTGTAGAGTACTCCAAAAAACTTTATCCATTCTGCTTTTGCCAGAGCAGATTTTTCTATCCAATCTCCATTATAAATCACAGGAGTTCCTGCTTTTTTTATTGTTTCAAGAGATTTGCTTTTTCCATCTACACCAAAAGCAACAACAACATCTGGGTTTAATTCTAATAGAACTTCAGTATTTATGCCTTCAATTTTACCAAGTTCTCTAATACTTCCATTATCAATTCTAACTCTTGTTTTTTTAGAAGAAACATAATCTGTTCCAAGAAAACCAACTAAAGTTTGTTCTACACCCAAAAGTTCTAAAGCAGGAATATGTGTAGTAGAAGTAACTACTATTCTTTTTATGGGATATTTTATATCTACTCTTTTGTTTACACTTAAAGTGTTAGATAGTTTTAAATCATAATTACTAATAGTGTTATAAAGTAAATATTGATATTCTTCTTTAGAATTTGGCCAAGGACTTTTGATAGTTAATAGTGTGTAGTCTTTAGTTTTAAAAACTTTAAAACCTTCGGCATACTTAAGATTTATTTCTTTTCCGTCTATAACACTATTATTTTTTGTGTTTTCTAAGCCTTCTTTTTTTAATGTATTTTCTTGCTTACAATTAAGTAAAAGCAAAAAGGATAGTAAGAATAATAAAAAAGACTTGTTTTGTAACATTAGTGACATTTAGGATGGTAAAATTCTTGTAAATTTATATTAAAATCTAGACTATGTATAATAATTCAAATTTAATAATATATATAGTAGGAGGCATTATTTTACTATATTTTTTAATTGGCTTTATTTATCTCTTCTATAAGTTAAATAAGAAAAAGTAATTTTAATTAGTCTATAGCTAAAAAACAGTCTACATTCGTAAAGAATTTTGGTTTCGTTTAGTTATTAATTAAATGAATTAAAAGGGAATCTAGTTGAATTCTAGAACTGTTCCCGCAACTGTAAGTTTTTACTAAATTTAATTTAGTATTTCATTAGAAGGTGTTATTACTTCAAACCACTGGCTTTAGCTGGGAAGGTATAATAACATAAAACGAGTCAGGAGACCTGCCATTTTCAACAAAAAACAAGTATAACTTTCGGGATAAAAGTTGCTGTATGGAAACCTATACGCTCTCGATTTAATTTATTTTAAAATGAACAACAAAAATGTTCTTGGCTTGCTATGTATGCTTGCCTCAAGTATTGCGTTTTCGCAAATCCAAGAAAATCAAGTAAAACCAATTGACTTAGATGAAGTGATTCTATCCGATTCGCGTTTCGAGCTAAAAAGAGAGAATTCTGGTAAGACAGTAATTAAAATTTCAGCTAAAGAACTAGAACAAAAATCTGGACAAACTGTTGCCGAAATTATTAATACCAAATCAGGTATCACAATTAATGGACAATATGGTCAAGCAGGAAATACGTTAAGTACATTTGTACGAGGAGGTCAAAACCGACAAATATTAGTACTTATAGATGGTATAGCAGTTAATGATCCTTCGCAAATTGAAAGTAATTTCGATTTAAACTTATTAAGTATAGATCAAATAGAATCTATAGAAATTTTAAAAGGTGCTTCTAGTGCATTATATGGTAATAGAGCATCTACTGCAATTATTAATATTCAGCTTAAAAAAGGAGGTGATGAAAAAATTAGCGCAAATTTCTCTTATTTTATAGGAACTAATAATGCTCAAAATGACTCTGATTTTGACATCAATAATTTTACTAATGCAGTAGGTGTCCATGGCAGTTTAGAACAATTTAACTATCAGGTGAATTTTAGCAATACTTTTACCGATGGTTTATCTGCTATTCGTTCTGTAGAAGGACAGCCGGAAAATGAAAGCGATGTGTTTTCTAAATATTCTACTAATGCTAAGTTAGGCTATACTTTTAGCGATAATTTTAACCTTTCTGGATATGCTAACTATGATAACTATAGAACAGGTTTTGATGGTGGATTTACTTTAGCAGACGAAAACAGTATATCTAGCAACAAGCAATACCGTTTTGGTATCGCACCAAAATATAAATACAAAAAAGGAAGCGTTAATGTAAATGCTGCAATAAATACTGTAGAACGTGAATTCGAATCAGGTTTTCCTGCAAAATTTTATGCACAATCACTTGTAGTAGATGCTTTTAATAAATACAAGATTAGTTATAATTTTTTCACTGTTTTAGGTGTTAACTATGTGAAATCTGATATGAATAATACAGACGATTTTACAACAATTTCTGAACAAACAGCAAATGATGAAAATATAGATGCTTACGCTAACGCGACTTATTTAGCAGAATTTGGATTAAATATTAATGCTGGCTTACGTTTAAATAACCATAGTGAATATGGTAGTAACATGGTTTATAACTTAAACCCAAGTTATGTTTTAAAATTAAAAGACAATACCATTAAGTTAATGAGTTCTTACAGTACTGCATATATTACACCATCCTTATATCAATTATTTGTTCCAGGTTTTGGTAATGCAAATCTTGAGGCTCAAAAAGATAGAACAATAGAAGCAGGTTTTGAAGCTAAAGTATTAAAGGATAAATTAAGATTTAGTGGCTTATATTTTAATAGAGCGCAAAAAAATGCAATTGATTTTGTGATTTTAGATTTTGTTACTTTTGAGAGTGAGTATCAAAATATTGATAACGAATTTACAGTAAATGGAGTGGAAGTAGAGCTAACTTATAAACCCATTGAAGCTTTAGTTTTTAATGCTAATTATACTTTTACAGAAAATAATGATGCCGCAATTTTACGCGTGCCTAAACAGAAAGTAAACGCAAGTTTAGGTTACCAAATGTGTGATAAAACATTCATGTCTTTAGATTTTCAATTTACTGGAGAGAGAACATCAGCAGCATTCGAACCAGATTTTATTGACAGAAGAACTCTAGAATCTTTTAGCTTAGTTAATTTTAATATTAACCATAAAGTTTTGGATAACAAGTTGCAATTATTTGCTGGTGTTAGTAATCTTTTAGATGAAGATTGCGAGGAAGTTTATAGATTCTCAACCAGAGGAAGAAACTATCGTTTTGGATTTAAATTAAATTTATAACGTATTCATTTTAATTAATCAATTTATTAAAATAAACCAAGAGCTTATATTTTGTAGACTCTTTTTAGTTCTTAATATACATTTCTTTACTAAGTGGCAACAAATCGTTACTATCAAAAATAGCATCTGTAGTTTTGCTAGGTGGTTTATTAGCCACTCGATTAGTAGCAGCAATATGAGCAAGTGCTTCACCTAAAAGTGGTTCTGATGGATTACCTAGTATTCCAAAATTGTTTATTTCTTCTTCAATTTCTATAAAAGGTATTAAGCCATTATTTGGTACTTGAGCATTGTTTTTGTTCACAGTTATTGCAACTAATGGTTGCATAGCATAAGTGTGACGAGGATCTGCTTCTGTTCTATTAAAGTTAGGAGAATCGTAAAGCGTAATTGAGGCTTGAGATTTTCCAACGGTTTTAGTACCAATTGTTATTACCTCTATATAGGCATCTAAACTATTAATTACCATCTCACTAGCAGATGCAGAAGAACCTGTAGCAATTACATATACTTTATTGAGATTTAAATTATTAAGCACATTACCATCATTCGTGTTAACAAAAGTATAATCAAAATTTCTACTTTGTTGAATGCTGTTGTACTGTAACTTTGCAAATACTTGCCCAAAAAATTGACCTGTAACTAAACTACCTAAAAGAGTTGCAGAGTTTACAGAGCCACCAGGATTGTAGCGCAAATCTAGTATTAAATGTTGTACATTATTAGCTTTAAATTCTGCAAAAGCATTATTTAAGGCAGTATCAAAATTATTAACAAACCCATTATACATAAGATAACCAGCATTTTCATCTTCAACTTGAAGAATTTCTGTTTTAAAAATTGGATTTTCAACGTATTGTATTGCATTAAGGACAATTGTACTTGGTGTTTCATCTATACTATCGTCATCTACTGTAGAAGTGCCATTAGTATTATATTCTGCAAGATTTAGAGTAAAGCTATCTTGCCCAAGTAAACTTCTCCAGTTATTAACTGTTAATTGTATACCATTTACTGCGTTAAATAAATCGCCACGTTGTAAGTTATTATTTTCTGCACTTGTGTTTGGTAAAATATAGCGTACAACTCCAAATATATTATCGCTTACAGGCGAGTATCGTTGCAAACCAAACTCCATTCCGTTAGATGTTACAATGCCATTAAACTGTTGTTCAAGTGCAATATAATCGTCTACAATCCAGCTAAATTTATCTGTACCTGTTCTATCATAAATTAGATTTTCAAAAAGTGCTTCAGGAGAATTAAAACCATTCAAATAATTATTAAACTCTGCACTATTCGCTTTATCTTCAATTAAATCATCAACTTGATCTCGATATAAATAATAAGTATCCATGCCACGATATACAAATTCATTAATATCTATTGTATTTACTGGAGTATCATCTTTATCTTCAAAACAGCTAATAAAAAATGCAGATAAAATAGCTGTTGCAAGAATTTTTTTGTAAGTTTTCATATTCGTATTGTTTTCTTTTTCACATTAAAAGTACTTATTTTTAATTAAATAAAATTGTTTTGTAACAAAATTGAAACACGTTCGTCGTAATAGCATAAGCCAACCAATTTAAATGACACAGTTAGAGTTTTTAAATATTGTATCTCCTTTTAAGGATAAAGTCTTTAGACTAGCAAAAAGATTGCTAGTGTCTAGAGAAGAGGCTGAAGATGCAACACAAGAAGTTTTAATTAAGTTATGGAAAAATAAAGCAAAGATTAAAGATTATAAAAATGTAGAAGCATTTTCTATGACAATGACAAAGAATTTTTGTTTCGATAAGTTATAGTCTAAACAAGCACAAAATTTAAAAATTGTACATAGTAATTACCAAGATCATAGCGTATCACTACAAAAACAAGTAGAATTAGACGATAGTATTGACTGGGTTGGTAAAATAATGGAAGCATTACCAGAACAGCAAAAAATGGTAATACAATTAAGAGATATAGAGCAATACGACTTTAAAGAAATTGCAAAAATGCTTGACATGAATGAAACTGCAATACGTGTAGCTTTATCTAGAGCAAGAAAAACAATAAGAGAGAAATTAACTAATACACATAATTATGGTATTAAATAATATAGAAAATTTACTAGAAAAGTACGAAAATGATGAGACATCACTAAAGGAAGAGCAGCAGTTAAAAGACTATTTTTCGCAAGAAACTGTAGCGCCACATTTAGAAATGTATAAACCTATGTTTGGATATTTTTTGGTAAACCAACAAGAACAGTTTACTAAACAACTACCACTTACAAAAATGGTCTCTACTAAAAAGAGATTTTACTACAAGTGGTTAGCAGTTGCAGCAGTTGCAGTTCTTATGTTATCTATTTTTGTAAATAAAACGTCTAATCCAGATGAGTTAATACTTACAGAAGCAGACAAAATTGAAGTTAACAACGCTAAAGAGGCTTTAGCAATTATGTCTAAACATTTTACTCAAGGTAAAGCACAATTAGGCTATTTAGGCGCAATTAATAAAGCTGGCACGCAAGTTGACTATTTAAAAGAAATAATCAACCCAATGGATCGATTATTAAACAAGTAGTAAGCTCTTTTGAATTTAGCGCAAAACAAATTTAAAAACTACAAACAAATTTTAACCGCAAACTCAATTCACTAGACTACAAACAAATTTTAAAAAACACATTAAAAACTAATAAAATGAACACAATACATAAATTAAACACAATGAAAAAATCCCTAATTGTATTTGCTTTTGCAATACTATTAATGCCATTTACAGCTATGGCTCAAACTGATATTTTTGAAAAATATAGTAGTAACAACGAAGTGTCTTACGGTTCTATAAAGCCAAAAATGTTTAGAATGTTAGCTAAGATTAATATTGATACAGATGATGAAGATACTAAAGATTTTATGGATATGGTAAAGAGTATTACGAGTTTTAAAACTTTGGCTACAGACAATAAAACTATTTCAAACGATATGGGTAATTGGGTTAAGTCTCGTTCTGGTTCTTTAGAAGAATTAATGGAAATGAAACACAACGGTCTAGTGGTAAAATTTTATGTTAAAGAAGGTGAAAACGAAGACCATGTTACAGAACTTCTAATGTTTATTAATGGCTTAAATGCTGTGCTAGAAGATTCAGACATTACTATTAACGGAAAGATGAGAGGTATGGAATCTGTAATTGTATCTTTTGTTGGA
>NZ_JASJHV010000028.1:0-2609 GCF_037625555.1 Lacinutrix sp. | reverse complement strand
AGAGCTGCAAAAAATGGAATACTTATAAAAGGCGGTGCTACTCTAGAACTATTAAGTAAAATCACTACGGTTGTATTTGATAAAACAGGGACCTTAACAAACGGTAAATTTTCCGTTAAGGAGCTATATGTATTGGACAAGTCTTACCCTATTGAAGCCATTATTTATGGTCTTGAAAAACATTCGAATCATCCTATTGCACTGTCACTTTGTAATGAATTTAATTCTTTTAATCAAAATCTGATTTTTGAAGATATTAAAGAAATAAAAGGACAAGGTCTTGAGGCTTTAGATAAAGATCAGAATCTATATAAACTTGGCTCTGCCGCTTATTTAAATTTAGTAGATGAAAAATACTTTGAGAATTATCAATTATTTCTGTCTGTAAACCACAAACTAGTAGCCTGTATTTTAATACAAGATAAAGTTATGAACGATGCGGTTACTTTAATTTCATTCTTTAACTCTAACAAGATAAATACCGTTTTACTAAGTGGAGACACACAACTAAAATGCAATGCAATTTCGAAAGAACTAGGGATACAAAAAGTATATGCCGCTCAATCTCCAGAGGATAAAATAGAAAAGATAAAACAATTTACGACCAAAGGAAAAACAGCTATGTTTGGTGACGGTGTAAATGACGCACCAGCTCTAACACAAGCAACTGTAGGAATATCTTACACAAAAGCATCTGAAATTGCCGTAAAATCTGCATCTATTGTACTCTTAAATCATAATTTAAAGAGCGTTAAAATGGCCTATCAAATATGCAAACACACGTATCGTACAATTCAACAAAATTTATTTTGGGCATTTGCTTACAATATTGTAGCAATTCCTTTGGCTGCATCGGGTTATTTAAATCCTATTTTTGCTGCCTTTACAATGGCACTTTCTGATATTGTAGTAATTGGGAACTCTATACGATTAAAGTATAAAAATATCGAATCTTAATGTCAAACAAAAAGATATTACATTTAGCGAAATGGTACCCTAATAAAGAAAACCCTTTGTTAGGTATTTTTGTTCGTAAACAGATTCAATCCATTCAGTACTCTTATGAAAATAAAGTAATAAGCCTTTTTGAAACAGACAAAATGGAAACTTCTATTAACAGAGTAAATTCACGTTTTGAAAACATCCAAGAAGTAACCTATTATTACAAAAGAGGACGCCTAAATAAACTAAAAGTCTTTTATTTCATTTGGAAAGAAATAAAGAACAGTAAATCAGACTGGATTCATGCTCATATTATTAGTTGGGCAAGTACTTTAGCCTTTTTAGCTAAAAAAACCACTAAAACTCCGTATGTAATATCGGAACACTGGAGCGGATACCATACTGGATTATTTAAAAATCAAACTTGGATTATTAAGAAACTCAAGAGATTTATAGCATCAAAAGCTACAAAACTTGCCGTTGTATCTTCATATTTAAAAATGGACATGTTGGCCTCAGGTATTAAAGCAAATTATACAGTGGTTGGCAATGTTGTTGAAGGAAAACCTGAAAATCTTGAAAAGAATGAACAATTCACATTCATTTTTGTTGGCGACCTAGAACAAAGTCACAAAAATAGTATAGGAATCATTACCTCTTTTGGGTCAGCATTAAAATCAACAAAAAACATTCAGTTAGATATTATTGGCGATGGAACGGACAAAGAAAAATGCATCAAACTTTGTGAGAGTTTAAACTTAACTGCTCATGTAAATTTTAGAGGAAGCCTAAGTAATAAGGATGTTTTTAAGGCACTGAGTAAGTCTCATGTGTTGATTTTAAATAGTTTTTATGAAACGTTTTCCATTATATGTGCAGAAGCCTTGTTATGTGGTATTCCTGTAATTTCTACTAGATGTGGAGGCCCAGAAATGTTTTTAAATGAACGGACTGGAATCTTAATTGATACCGATAACAACAAACAACTTACAGATGCAATGTTGTTAATACAAAAAAAATATGAGAATTATAAATCTGATGAATTAAAAAAAGTTGCAGCGCAGTTTGATAGAAATAAAATTGGAGAAGAAATTAAAAGACTTTACGAATTAATCTAATTGTTTAAGGTACCTATAGAAAAGAAGTAAAGATGTAATACCAGAAATCCAAAATAAAGAACTTGTTACAATAGCAGCACCTATGATACCAAAACGAGTAATTGCATAATAATTTAAAATACCGTTTAAAATTAAAATTGCAAAAGCTACGGTTGTATTCCAGCTAGATTTACCAACAGCTGCTAGTAGATTGCCAAATGGAATTCTTAGCACAAAAGCACCAAACATACCAACAATTAACAGTTGAAATAGTGGAGCTGCACTACTGTAAGACGCTCCAAATAAAAGCGTAAGTAAAGGTTGAGCAACCAAAAGTAAAGGCACACTTACACAAATTCCGATCACAGAAAATAGTTTGATGTAATTTTTAGAAAAGGCAAATAAATAGGCTTTGTTGTTGCTGTTTTTTGCCAAATCTGTATAATGCGTAGTTATATAAGAATTAGGAATAAAAAAGAGCGCAATGGGGATAATACTCGCTGTTCTGTATATAGCTACTTCTGTTGTATCTGATATCAGTTGTCCGATTAGAAACACATCTAAGGAATA
>NZ_JASJHV010000027.1:0-3054 GCF_037625555.1 Lacinutrix sp. | reverse complement strand
AAGTCGTTAACGTACTCTAAAACGTGTTTAAATAGCTTTCCTGCTTGTTCATCGTCTAACTTTTCCACCGTATGTATTAAGTCACAATAAAGTAAAAAGCCTTTTTTGTTTTCTGCCATAATTTATTGATAAAAAAAAGTGCTACGCTTTCGGTGGGTAGGAACACTTACTAACGTAACACTTAAAATTCTTGATTGTCCTACCAACTGCACAAATATAACTAAATTTTTTTTAAAATATCTTTATTCCAAAAATATTCTGGTTTGAATTTTTTTACACCTTTTGCAGTTCCATCCCAATATCTTCCAACCGTTAAAACATCCGTATAATAAACTCCTTGATAACTTCCTTTAACGTGGTTAAAGAACATATATACTTTTAATTTAGTTTTTAAAGATAAATCTCTGTAATGTTTATAGTGTTTGTAATTACAACCCGTTTCTATTACACCTTTAAACTCTACCCATTTTGTCTTGCTTTTAACTTCAACAAAAATACTTTTTTCATTTTTAAAGCACATTAAATCTGGACTTGTAAAACTTTCATTTAAACTTATTATTTGCGGGGCAAGTTCATCACTAAATTGATATAAAGGCATAATACTATAACCTTTTTTTATTAATATTTCGGCTATTTCTTTTTCGCCTTCTTGCCCAAATTCTAACTTTTCCTTAAAATTGTCCTTGCTCTGCTCCATAATGTTCCCAGTTTTTTCTTGTTTGTCTACTAAAATAATCTAATTTATTTCCTATGCACATACGTTCTACCATTTCATAAAATGCTTCTGGCTTTCTGCTATGTTCTCTGCGTGGTTCTGTTATTATATCTCTTTCGCTACTACCTTGTATTATTGGTTTGCCTTTAATTCCTAATAAGCAAAATTCAACTTGCATACGAACATTTCTACCCATGCCCATTTTAACTTTATCCCATACAATAGTAGCTTTATATTCAAAACCCCATTCTTTCATAATGTCAAAACTATCTCTTAAAAAAGCGTGTGTAGTCCAAAGAAACAAAACACTATCATTAGCAGCAGGTATTTCTATTTTTTTTATTTGTTCTACCGTCATAGTTGGATAGTCTACTGCACCTCTGTTGTTTTGTGCATCATAGTCATCACTACTAAAACCACCTTTTTCATTATATGCCCACGGTGGGTCTATTGCTATAACGTGGTATTTTTTGTCTAAAGTTGTTAAGTTTTCGGTTTCTATTTTTTGTTTTACTTCTTGTATTTTTTTATCTCTTTCCTCTTTCTTTTCTTCTTTCTTTATTTCTTTGTAAGCAGCGTTTATACTTACTTCGCTTTTATTTACTTTTTCAATAACTTCAGGTGTTGCTTTTTTAAATACAACATCTGCCATTGCAACTTTTCCTGTACTCCAACCTAACTCATCGGCTATTATTTTTTGTGTATTATGTTTTGATTCTAACTTTTTATCAATAGTTGATAAAAGGTCTGTTCGTTCTCCTTGTGTTAGTTTGCCTTGTGCTTTTAATAATTTACGCTTTTCATTTCTATTTAAATACCTCTGCGCATCAGTTAAATTACGTTTACCAAATTGATTATCAAGCATCCATATCTTAACCAAGTTTTCATTACTAAAATGTTTACTTGTAGTTTTATACTCCAAGTCGAAACGTTGCGCTATACTAAACCTGTTGTGTCCGTCAATTATAAAGCCGTTCCAAGTTATTATAGGTTCTCTTATTCCTTCTTCTAATATGTTTGCTTCAAGCTGCGCATATTCTTCTACACTTAGTGCAGGTATTAAATTTTTAAATTCTTCTTTGATTTCCATAGTTATTAATATAAATTATTGTAAAGTCTTCTTTTAATTGTTCTTAATTCTTGCATTGTTTCCGCTTCTAAAATATCTTTTTCTAAACTATATTTTTGTTGTGGTGCATTTTCTAGTATTTGCCTGTATGCTTCCGTATCTAATTTTAGTGAAACATCTAGCGCAGCAGTAAATTCATTATACCTTTTTATGCCGTGTATAATAGTTGAATGATTCATTTTAAACATTGCTGCTATTTGATAAAGTGTTAAACCACGATTTCTTAATGCATTAAAAAGAAATATTCTTTTGTTTACAGTTGATACTTTTCGACATTTTTTATCTAGTCTATCGTTCTTTATTATTTTTTTAATTAAGTCTACCATATATCCAAGTTATTAGTGTGCAGTAAATTTGTTCGATTAGTTTCATATCATTTCTATTTTAATTATTAAGCCTTCCCATAAACCAAAAGCTTTTTTAGCATCGTGTTTGTCTTGCGCTTTAATGTATTTTATCTCATAGCTTACAGGTGCGGTTGTGTCGCTGCCTTTATAAGTTTTGTATGTTACTCTATAAGTATTTAGCATTTCTTCTCTGTTTAGTAGGTAGTCAAAATATAAACTATTGTCGAATTTATCCCACCATTCTTTTTTAAATATTTCTTGTGTCATCTTTAATTTGGTTTATAGGTTTAATAATCTTTCTAGTTCTCCGCAGATTTCTTCGGGAGTATAAAACAATTCGCCATCAATTTCTAAGGTTTCCATTTTTACAAACGTACAAGTTTCTCTGTGTTCTTCGTATTGTATTTCATCCGTTAATCCGTTAAATCCTACAGCTTCATCTACCCAATAAGTTTCTGTTTCTATGCAAACACGGAAGCAGGTATCGCCTACGCCAAATTCTATTATTTCGTCTTGGTTCTCGTATATGTCTATCTCGGGTTTCATAATATTATAGATGTTAAAATTCCAATTAAAATTAAACCTGCAATTCCTACAGTAAAAACTATTGCTTCTTTTAAAAATTCTTTCCTGTCCATATCTATTTATTTAAGTCATTAATATATTTCTTACTCTGTGATTTCATATAATTGATGTCTAGCCATTCTAATAATTCAATTGTATTAAACCATACTTGAAAGTCTTCTCCCATTTCATCAGTTCCTACTAAACACGTTTCGTTGTCTTTCGTAGCCATAAACGTATTTATATCATTCATTCTCTTTGTCATAATCTATTTATTTAAGTGTGTTAAGTTGTTTAGT
>NZ_JASJHV010000026.1:0-2762 GCF_037625555.1 Lacinutrix sp. | reverse complement strand
ATGCGCAAACAAAAATAGTTGCGCATCGCGGATTTTCAAGTATAGCTCCCGAGAACACGCTTATTGCTTTTCAAAAGGCTATTGACTGTAAAGCGGATTATTTCGAGTTGGATGTTCATAGAACCAAGAATGATTCAATTGTTGTTATTCACAATTCATCTGTAGACAAGACGAGTTCCAATGGTTTTAAAGGGGAAATTTCCGAAATGAATTATAGTGACTTAAGGGCTGTTAACGTTGGTTACAGTCGTAAATTTGGTACTAAATACGAAAATGAAAAGATTCCAACTTTAAGAGAAGCCCTTGTATTGGCAAAAGGTAAAATTAAGGTCTGCATTGAAATAAAGGTTAATGGAACAGAGAAAGAAGTTCTTAAAATTGTAAATGACCTTGGGGTAAAAGAGGATGTAATCATATTTTCTTTTAAGTACCCCGTATTAGCCAAAATAAGACAACTGGATAAGGATATTCCAATCCTTTGGCTGATAAATAAAGCAGATAAAAAGACCTTAGAGCATGCTAAAATTATTGGATCGAATGCTATTGGAGTTGGACCTCAAACTAGGCTTACAAAAGAGTATCTAGATTTTGCGCACGAAAACGGTATTGAAGTATGGAAATGGACCATAAATAAAGAAGATGAAATGCAACGATTAATTGATCTTGGATTGGATGGTTTAATCACTGATTTCCCTGATAAAGCATTAAATAAATTAAGCACAACACAAAATAAACGCCATTAAAACAGGCGCTTATTCAAAATATTATTAAAGCCATCATAGTAATATTTAAAAAAGAGATGGTATTTGTAGTTTTTTAACTTGCTGACGATTAGTAAATAAGTATTTTTTTAGAAAAAGAGGTTCCTGAGGATTTCCCTAATAAAATGTAAATTCCTGTTTTCAGTGAACTTACATCTATATACTGCATTTTAGAACTATTTTTAACACCTCTAATTCTCGACCCTAAAATATTAAATAATTCCACAGATAAACGTGCATCCAAGTCATGCTTTATTTCTATGGTTTTAGAAGTGTGGTTAACATAAACCGACACTTTTGATTGTAACTCATTGTCTAATGATAGTACGAATTCAGAGTCCCATGAACCAACGTCATTCCCATCAGATCCAAAATCAATAGGGGTATCTACTCCTTGATCTACTGCATCATATTCTACTTTTCCAGAAGTTACATTAAATCTTAAATTAGAGGCTGTAAGGTCTGCCGGAGTGCCTGCACCTCCTTTAATTCCTGTTATAGAAACAGTTCCTTCATCTTGATTATCTATATTAGTACTAATCCATTGTGCTATAGAAGTCTCAAAAGTTTGTATTCCATTAGGACCTGCACCCCAATCTGATGGTCCACCCGCATCATTATTCGTTTTATTGTCATAAAATAAACTATTTGTAATAGTAGTATTACCGTTATCTGTTCTTATGGTTCCATAATCTTGGTTCGCTCTAGCGGTTGTATTTTGGTAAAATGTACAATTTGTGATGCTATTAGTACTATCAGAACCTGCAACCATGAACGCAGCACCCCCATCAGAATTATCAATGCCAGTGGTTTCATTATCATAAAAAGTAGAACCTGTTATGGTGAAATTTGCATTACCTGAATATATAGCTCCTCCTTTTGTAGTTGCAGAATTACTTTTAAAAAGTGAATTTGTGATTGTAATTATCCCTGATTGACCAAAAATAGCACCTGCTTCCTCTATAGAGGTATTATTTTCAAATGAACTGTCTATTATATTCAAGTTTCCATTGGCAAAAAATAGAGCACCACCACCAGCTCCATTAGATACAGAATTATCTGTTAAGGTGCAATTGTTAAAGGTTACTGAAGCTCCAGCAGCATTATTAAAAAGAACGCTACCACCTGCAAGGGTTGTATCATGGCCTGAAAATGTAAGATTTTTAAAAGTCACATCTGCAGACGTTGCTCCATTTATTGTAAAGAGTCTGCCTGTACCACCATTTCCATCTATAGATGAGCTAGCATCCAGGCCTTCTATTGTGAATGCAAAATTCTTAGATGTTAAATTAGCTCCATCTGGAGTAATTGTTCCTATAATTATAAGTTTATCTCCTTCAGAGGTTATATTCGACATGGCAACGCCAAAGTTACCAAATGCATTTGATTCACTTGTACCATCTAAGCTACCAGCACCTGCTGCAGAAACATAAACGATGTTTTGTGTTTCAGTCTGATAATCCTCTGATTGAACTGTATTAGACGCTGGGGAAACACCTATTGTATTTGTAGCTTTCAGCCTATAAAAATAGTTCGCTTGTTGCAAATCTGTGTCAGTATACGTTTCTGTATTAGCAGGGAGTGTCGCTAACGTCTGAAAACTCACTCCATCCGATGAGCGTTCTAAAATATAGTTGTCTTCTTCTATAGATACATCATGCCAAGTAAGTTCCAAATATTTTTCTGTAGCTGTAAATACAAAATCATTTGGAAATAATTTTCCCGGGGTATCTGGTAATACACCATGGGTCGTTCTATCTTCAAGTTGTGCTAAATATAAAGATTGTATTGATAAATTTTCTCCAGTTCCTTCAATATACCCTGCTGGATGAGTAAAAGGACCGGCTCCATTAACAGTAGCGTTACAACCAATAGCATAATTTTGACCAATAGGTGGTTTTTGAATGGCAATTTGATTAGAAGGTGCACTAATATTCCAAGCCACGCCGTTTGTTAAAGTCCAACCATGCCCTGTTCCATAACTCCCTCTATTGTGTAACC
>NZ_JASJHV010000025.1:0-3471 GCF_037625555.1 Lacinutrix sp. | reverse complement strand
CATTTGGTAAGGCCCGCTTAAAAAATTAGCAGAGGTGAGATTTATACGCGCACTAGTTTGCAGCCCGTCTACACGTCTTAAAACCACCACATCTTCTCTGCTACCATTAATTGTTAAATCTCCAGCTAGCCCCAAAGCCTGCAATAAACTAATATTATTTTCTGTAAAAGAAAATGTACCAGGCCGTTGTACCTCTCCTAAAATAGTAACCTTCGCGTTTAACAAACGTACCGTTACATTAGGATTTATTAAATAGCCGCCATCTACTAGCAGCTTGTTAATGTCATTTTCTATATCTTGAGTTGTTTTTTCTTTTACAGACAACTCACCAATTACCGGGAAGTTAATCGTGTAATTTTTAGATACCAAATAGCCATCAAGCTTCATGATATCAATATTATTGGCAACCATGTTACCAGCTGTGACGTTATTATAAGGAAGCGCTGCCTCTGGCATTAAAGCCCCTACAGTTATTTTTAAAATATCGTCTACCTGCAAGGTGTGGTTGGTAAAAGTAACCTCAGTGTTATTGTAAGACGCTATATCTTGCATATACAGCATCTCTTTTTTTGAGACGCAAGACTGCAATAAGAATAACATTAAAAGTGATAAAAAAGTATATCTAAGAATAATTTTATAATTCATTTTATTTGTTTTATTAAGCAAAACTACCTGTTTTTATCTTTTAATACGCATTAAATTGTAATAAAATATAAAAACGAATTAAATGTATTTGACGTTTTATTCTTGAAGGTTCTTTAAGCAATCTAAAAGCCCATTCTAAATTATTTTCTACCCACCACTTTGACGCTCTTACAACCCTACCAGTATATACATCAAAACTACCTCCTAATCCTTGATAGGTTGCTTTGTGTTTTTGATGTAATTTCTCCATCAAAATCTCTTGTTTAGGCGAGCCCGCGGCAACAAAAACAACATCTGGTTTATAGGCTGTTATATCTTTTGTTAATGCAAGTTCTTCATCTTCAGTTTTAATATATCCATTTCTATAATTTAGTATTTTAATACCTGGATATTCAGTTTTTAAATTTAAAACTGTTTGATCTAAAACTTCCTGTTTCCCTCCAATTAAGTAAAAGGTTTTTGATTTATAATTTTGTTTTATTATATCTAACCAGAGCTCACAACCTGGTATTTTAACCACATCTTTTACGCCTCTCTTTTTAAGTGCCCAAACAGCACCTATGCCATCTGGATATCCTAAATTTCTATTTATAATATCGCGACTTTTATCGGAGGCATGCAAAATTTTCTCTGCATTTACTGCTACTAATATTTTTTGATACTTAATTGCATATTCAATTAATGCCTCCCTAGATGTAGGGGCATATACCTTTACACCATTTACAACTTTGCTAAACATCTAGAGTGTGATTTTCTTTAAGATAGGTACTCATTGCATTAAACATAAAAGCATTAGACCATCGCATGTAGGATATTTTAGAACTAATTAATTTTTTAAACTGATAATAAAAAAAACCTTTAGGTGATTGCATGTTTTGTATCGACCAATTAAGTACGCTATCTGCCAAGACTTTGTTATTTTTAAATTTATTTAATTTTGATAACGTCACAAATAATTGCCCAGGACAGTGAATATCTATAGGATACGTTTTATTATTATAATACTTTGGCACACCCTCCTTTTCAAAAAAGTTTTGGATGTAATAATCAAACCCTTTTTTGATGTTTTCTTCAAACTGATGATCACCAGTACACTGCTTATAGACGCTTATAGCATCTAAATTATAACCGGTATGAAAACTATCTTTCCAGGATTGAACAGGCAATAGACCATATACCCACGAACCGTCTTTTTCTTGGCTATCACAAGCCGCTTTTATAGCTTTTAATGCGGTTTGTTTATAAATTTTTTTTTTCGAATACTTGTAACACAAACTTAGTGTTTTAGCGCCTAGTAAAGAGGCGTTGTAAACGGTGTTATTTCCTTTATAAGGACTGTATGAAAACAAAAATCCTGAATGATGTGGGGTTCTATTTAAATCATTCATAACAAAATTTGCTGCAGATAATGCCAAATTTTTAAAATCTTTATTTTTTGTAATTTCATAAGCTTTAAACAAAGCCTCCACACAAAAAGTAGTTGCCACCACTGTAGGTGTATCTTTTGGGAATAAAAATAGACGTCTGGCTTGCCATGGAAAATTATACCCCCAACAAGCTCCAGAAAAGTTCTTGTTTTTTAGTTCGTCTAATAGATTTGCTAGTTCATTTATTTTAGATAATAAATCCTCTTTGGTTCCAAAGTCAGTTTCCCCTTCTAACGCTAAGTCATACAAATTACAATAACCAGACAAGAACAAGCCGATTCCTTTGGCATTGTGTTCTTTGGGAACCAATAATAGTTTTCTAAAATTGATAGGACTTCTTTTAAAACCCTGAATCCAAGCCAAACGTGCTAGATCCCAATGCTTAAAAGGTAGTGCATTAAAAATTTTAGAGTTTAAGCCATCGTAAGGGTCCCAACCCGCGAAGCTTTCTGCTTCACAGTAGCTTTTGAGTTTTAAAAAACTCGATTCTATTTTAGACTTCAACTTGTTCCCCTCCACGTTTTACAGATTCTATTACTTTAAAGGATGCTTTTGTAACTGCTACAATATCTTGAAAAGGAATAGGCGCTTTTCCAACTTTAAGTAAGCCATTTACAAATGCCTCCACCATCTCTTTCTGGCCTTTATTTTGGTTTAAAATTTTTGTCTTTTTTGGTTTTCCTTTACCGAAAATTTTCAACTCTTTAAAATCATTTAAGGTAGCTGAAAGCCCTGCAGAAAAAACTTCAACATACTCTTTAGTCATCGATTTTGAACCATTTGCATAATACGCAACTACTCCAGAGGAACCGTTTTCAAACTGAATTAAAATATTCAATGTATCATTTAATTTATTGGCATCTGGTAATGCAGTTGCAGAAACTTTAACCGGTAAACTTCCATTAAGATACGTCAAGTAATCAATAAAGTGACATACTTCCCCTAGGACACGACCCCCTCCTATTTCTAAATCTTGAATCCAATTATCTCCAGGAATGGCACCTGCATTAATTCTATAAAGCATCGTCATAGGGTTATTACCTATTGCTTTTTTTAATTTGGCAGTTAATGGAGAAAAACGTCTATTAAACCCCACCATTACGGCTTTATTAGCTTCAGCTTGTGCTTCAATTATCGCTTCTAGTTCAGACTCTAATAAACATAAAGGCTTCTCAACAAATACATTTTTATTAGCTTTTAAGCTTTTTAAAACGTAAGCACCATGAGAATCGTGTCGCGTCGCTACAAAAACTGTATTGGTTTTATCATCTAAAACATCAGCTTCATTTGTGGCACAAAATTGAAACTTAAATTTTTCGGCAACTCGTTTGGATGTTGTACCTGTGTTTGTAAGCACTCCAACTCTTGCCACGGCATTAGTTTCAGGAATATTTGGTAA
>NZ_JASJHV010000024.1:0-3299 GCF_037625555.1 Lacinutrix sp. | reverse complement strand
GATTGAGAAGCATAGAAGAAAAAGAAAGCACAACCACATTTAATTGGTTTGTAAAAAATCCAATTAATAACTATGGCGTAAATATTAATATTGGTGATTACGCTAATTTTTATGAGGTTTTTAAAGGTGAAAAAGGCGATTTAGACATGAATTATTATGTTCTAAAAGATAATCTAGAAAAAGCGAAAGAACATTTTAAGGATGCTCCAAAAATGATGAAAGCTTTCGAACATTGGTTTGGACCTTATCCGTTTTACGAAGACAGCTTTAAATTAGTAGAAGTGCCTTATTTAGGAATGGAACACCAAAGTTCTGTAACCTATGGGAATAGGTACATGAAAGGTTATTTAGGACGAGATTTATCTGGAACTGGTTTGGGTTTAAAGTTCGATTTTATTATTATTCATGAAGCTGGACACGAGTGGTTTGCAAACAATATTACCAATGTAGATGTTGCAGACATGTGGATTCATGAAGGTTTTACAGCCTATTCTGAAAATATATTTTTAGATTACTATTATGGCAAAGAAGCTTCTGCAGATTATGTAATTGGCACGCGAAGAAACATTCAAAACGACAAACCGCTAATAGGAGAATATAATGTAAATAGCGAAGGCTCTGGAGATATTTACTATAAAGGTGCAAATATGCTACACACATTACGCCAAATGGTAAATGACGACGAAAAATGGAGACAAATACTTCGTACATTAAACAGTAAATTCTATCATCAAACAGTGACTACAAAACAAGTAGAAGATTGCCTAGCAGAAGAATCTAGATTAGATTTAGAAGGCTTTTTTAATCAGTATTTAAGAAGTACTAAAATTCCCGTTTTAGAATATAAAGTCTTTAAAAGAGAAATTACATTTAATTGGAATCATGTAGTTGAAAATTTTAAAATGCCAATTAAAATTTTAGTTAATGACGAATCTTATATCATTAACCCTTCAGAAAAAGAGGTGAAATCATTTAAAACTAAATCAGATATCAAAAGTTTTAAAGTAGATAGAAATTACTATATCGAAGCTGTTAGAGTTAAGTAAATCTTACTAAAATGTAACAACTCTATTTTTAAAACAGATACAGATTGGAGAATTTGACTTCATAGTAATTATAACAATAAACAAGCTGTTATCTTATTTTTTATAAAGTAGAAAACAATGAAGCTTATATGCGTTGGGAAGATGCTGTAAAAGTAGCATTATGTTATCATTAAATAGAATCTACTCTAAATAATTTAATGCACACTAGTGGATTAAAAGTTATTTAAAAAGAAAAAAATGATTCTTGGTCAGCTTTAGATGTTGTAGAAAAAGTAAGAGTTTCTCCAAAATTACATGTTGCTTTTAACAAAAATAGAAAAGCTCTAGAACACTATAATAACTTTGCGCCATCCTATGAAAAAAGCTATATATTGGCTAAATCAAGCCAAAAGAGAAGCAACAAGAGAAAAAAGAATCGCAGAGATAATTAAACTCTGCGATGCTAATATTAAAACGAGTAATACGTGGTAAAATCTATATCCCACTTATGTAACTACCATATGGATCTTTAAATTGAATACCTTCTGTAAACCTATATTTACTTAATTGCTTGAACTCCACTAAAGCCCAAAGCACAAATTCTTTTACAAAATAACTTTCCTGTTTAGATAACTTTGGTTGGTGCTCACCAAGTAAATCATCTAATGGAGAAACGGTATCAAGTAAAACTTTGTATTCTTTATCTCTTAAATCGTCTAACAACTCAAAACCATCACGATTATTAAAAAACCAAGATACAATATCGTCGTAAGTGCTTTCGTCTGCTTCTTTTTTAAGCTTTTCAATTTTAGGGAAAAACTCTGGAAACAAACTTTTTACAGCTTCACCAATTAAATTATATGCCACTTGTGCAGCACCTTCTTGTTCACCTTCGTACACTAACTCCACTTTTCCTGTAATGGCAGGAATAATACCTAAAAAATCTGATAATCTAACAGTAGTATTATCTTCTCCTGCTTTTAAAGCTCTAAGTTCTGCTGTACTTAATAGGTTTTCGAAAGCTGTAATACTTAATCGTGCACTTACACCACTCTTCTCATCTATAAAATCGCTTTCTCGCGCTTCAAATACAATTTGTTCTAATAAATCTTTTGCTAGCTCTGGTACATGAATACTTTCTTTTTGACGTATATCAGATTTTGCTTCTTGTGATGTAATTATTTTTGCGGTTTCAATATCTGTTGGATAATGTGTTAAAATTTGAGATCCAATTCTATCTTTTAGTGGTGTTACAATACTTCCTCTATTGGTATAATCTTCAGGATTTGCTGTAAAAACAAATTGCATGTCCAAATTTAATCTTAATTTAAATCCACGAATTTGTATATCGCCTTCTTGTAAAATATTAAACAATGCTACTTGTATTCTAGCTTGTAAATCTGGTAATTCATTAATCACAAAAATACAGCGATTCGCACGAGGAATCATACCGTAATGCAATACGCGATCATCTGCATAACTTAGTTTTAAATTTGCTGCTTTTATGGGATCTACATCACCAATAATATCTGCAACAGTAACATCTGGAGTTGCTAATTTTTCAGCAAAACGCTCACTTCTATGTAACCATGAAATTGGTGTGTTATCGTCTTTTTCTTTAATTAGTTCTATAGCAAAACGTGATATAGGCTGTAACGGATCATCGTTTATTTCACTACCTTCTACTAATGGAATATACTCATCTAACAAATTAAGCATTAAACGCGCTAACCGTGTTTTTGCTTGACCACGAAGTCCTAATAAATTTATATTGTGTCTTGATAGTATAGCGCGTTGTAATTCTGGAATTACAGTGTTTTCATAACCATGAACACCTTCAAAAACTGTTGTTTTATTTTTTATTTTTTCAATTAAATTATCTCTTAATTCATCTTTAATTGATTTGCTTTTATAACCAGCTTCTTTTAAATCGCCTAAAGTTTTAATTGTTTCTATTTTCATATTCATTGTTTAATCTTTTTCAATTGATTGAGTGAAAAATTACCCACTTTTAACTCACAACTTTTAACTTTTAACTTGTTTTTATCCTTTTATTCTCTTTTTTCTATTCGTTTCATAATCTTCAAAAATCATTTCACCTAATCCTTTTAATCCTGTATAAAATGCTTTGCCTTGGTTTGCTTTAGTAAATTCCTCTACAAATTGCATAAGGTAATTATCTTGTGCAATCATAAATGTTGTAATAGGAATATGAAGCCTTCTTGCTTGTTGTGCTTGGGCATAACACTTATTTGTTATGTATGGATTTAAACC
>NZ_JASJHV010000023.1:0-34971 GCF_037625555.1 Lacinutrix sp. | reverse complement strand
ACTGTTTAATGAATTTCCTGTAACACCCAAAATTCCATTCTGTACATTACCAAATTCCATAATATCTTGCACAACTTTTTTTGCAATATTACTTGGTACGGCAAAAGAATACCCAATAAATGATCCTGTTTGAGAGGTTATAGCAGTATTAATACCTATAAGTTCTCCTCTAGTATTTACTAATGCTCCACCAGAATTCCCAGGATTTACAGCTGCATCTGTTTGTATAAAAGACTGGCTGTTATCGCCAGCTAAATCCCTAGACTTAGCACTAATAATACCTGCAGTTACAGTAGATGTTAAATTAAAAGGGTTGCCAACGGCTAAAACCCATTCTCCAATTTTTGCAGTATCACTATCTCCAAATGTATTGTAAGGCAAGGCGTCTTCGCTTTCAATTTTTAATAAAGCAATATCTGTTTTTGGGTCTGTACCAATAATTGTAGCTTCTAAAGTTCTGTTGTCGTTAAGTGTAATACTTAATTTTTCTGAGCCATCAATAACATGGTTATTTGTAATTATATAGCCATCTGGAGAAATTATAACACCACTTCCTGTGCCTAATTGTCTGCTTTGTGAGGCACGTCCCATTAAAATATCACGCATTGTTAATTGTTGATATGTAGAGGTAATACTTTTAATATGAACAACTGCGTCTAATGTTTTTTCTGCAGCTGTTGTAAAATCTATACCTTCAACTGCTGCTAAATTGGTGTTGTTTGCTGTATAATTTACAGGCTGAAAAACAGGTTGAGCTGTTTGTACTTTTTGTGCAATTATTTGTTCTTCATCAAGAAAGGTTTTATATGCTCCCAGAGTAATTGCTCCTCCTAAAACCGAAACTAAAACCAGCGTTGCTATCTTTTTCATAAATATTTAGTTTAGAATTATTAGTATAACTATAAAATTAATTTTTTTATTGCTTTGTAAAATCAACTTTAACGAGACATTAACAACAAAAATAAATTTTCAATACACTATATTTGTCAAAGTAAGATTTGCTAAATGACATATACCTTTTATAAATATCAAGGCACAGGAAACGACTTCGTTTTTATTGATAATAGACAGCAATTATTTAACAAAAACAACACTAAATTAATTGCGCATTTATGCAATAGACGCTTTGGTATTGGTGGTGATGGACTTATTCTATTAGAGAATGATGTAGAAGTTGATTTTAGAATGATTTACTTTAATGCAGATGGAAACGAAAGTTCTATGTGTGGTAATGGAGGACGTTGTATTGTCGCTTTCGCCGAAATGCTAAACATTATCAATAAAAAAACAACATTTAATGCTATAGATGGTTTACATAAAGCAACCATTGAAAATGGCTTTGTAAAACTAAAAATGCAAGATGTAGAAACAATTGAAGTTTATAATAATCATACTTTTTTAAATACGGGTTCACCACATCATGTAACTTTAGTAGAAAATTTAAAAGATTTTGATATTAAAACTGAAGGTTCAAAAATTAGATATGGAGCTCCTTATAATAATGTTGGTACTAATGTTAATTTTGTAGAACAAATAGACACTAAAACTTTTGCAGTTAGAACTTACGAAAGAGGAGTAGAAGACGAAACCTTATCTTGCGGAACAGGAGTTACAGCAGTTGCCTTAGCTATGAATACGACAAGCAAAACCAATGCAAACGAAATATACTTAAATGTAGAAGGAGGACAACTAACAGTGTCTTTCGAGAAAACATCAAATGGTTATAAAAACATTTGGTTACAAGGTTCAGCTACACTAGTGTTTAAAGGAGAAATAGAATGGTAACTTTAAAAGGAAAACATATTTATTTACGTGCTTTAGAACCTGAAGACTTGGAGTTTATCTATACTATAGAAAACGACGAAACTATTTGGGAACTTAGTAATACAGTAACTCCATATTCAAAATTTTTAATTAAAGAATATCTCGAGCATGCGCATAAAGATATTTATGAAGTGAAACAATTACGTTTATTAATTTCTGATTACATCAATAAACCCATAGGGCTTATTGATGTTTTTGATTTTGACATAAAAAACAGGCGTGCTGGTATTGGGATATTAATTCAGAATAAAGAAAATAGATTAAAAGGGTTTGGAAAAGAAGCTCTAGCTTTGTTATCTAACTATTGCTTTACAAATTTAGATTTGCATCAATTATATTGTAATATTTCTGAAACTAATGTTTCCAGTATTAAACTTTTTGAAAATCAAGGATTTACTAGAATAGGATTGAAAAAAGACTGGAACTTTTACCAAGGAAATTACACTAACGAATATTTATACCAACTTATTAATAATGTACTATAAAAAAATACTTGGAGCAATTGCTATTATTGGTTTAATTGTAGCCGCTTACTTTGCATACTTTATATATGGTGCAATGCTTCAGCCTAATACAGCGTTTAACAACGAAGAAGCCTATATTTTTGTACCTACAAAAGCTACCTACCAGGAGGTTAGGGAGCAATTAGAACCATTGTTAAAAGATATTGATGGGTTTGATGCACTTGCAGAACAGAAAAAATATGTAACCAATATTAAAGCAGGTAGATTTGTTATTAAAAAAGATATGAGTAATAATGATATTATTAACTCTATTCGCAGTAAAAACGTGCCATTAAAAATAGCATTTAATAATCAAGAACGTATTGAGGATTTAGCTGGACGTATTGCCTTTCAAATTGAAGCAGATAGCCTGTCTTTGTTAAAATCAATGACTAGTCCTGAGTTTTTAAGTAAAAATGGTTTTACTAAAGAAACTGCTTTAGCAATGTATGTTCCTAATAGATATGAAGTATATTGGAATACTTCTGCAGATGCTTTTAGAGATAAAATGCTTAAAGAATACAATCGCTTTTGGACAAGTAATAGGTTCGAAAAAGCAAAAAATCTAAATTTATCTCCAGATCAAGTTGTTGCATTAGCAGCTATTGTCCATAAAGAAACAGCGAAAGTAGATGAGCGTCCACGAGTAGCTGGAGTTTACCTAAATCGAATTAAAACAGGAATGCCTCTACAGGCAGACCCAACAGTTATTTATGCTGTAAAAAAAGAATCTAAAGATTTTAATAGAGTTATTAAACGTGTACTTTACAAAGATTTAGAAATAGATTCTAAGTACAACACATATAAATATAGAGGTATACCTCCTGGCCCTATTTTTATGCCAGATGTTTCTGCAATAGATGCTGTTTTAAATGCCGAAAATCATAATTATTATTACTTTGTAGCGAACGTAAAAAACTTTGGTTACCACAAGTTTGCAAAAACATTGTCTCAACACAATGTTAATAAACAAGAATACATACGTTGGATTAATAAACAAGGCGTAAACAGGTAATAGTGAATTGTTTTACTCTCTCTTATTTTTGTGTTTTTTTCATTATCCGTGTATTCACAACATAATAATGTTTTAAAACCTAGTGATACTTTAAATAGTAAAAGACGCAACACAGTTGTTATAACACAGTCTGCTGTTGGTGGTTTAACACTTTTAGCTTTAAATCAATTATGGTACGCAGATTACCAACGTTTAAAATTTCATACTATAGATGATAATAGTGAATGGCTTCAAATGGATAAATTAGGTCATGTTTTTTCTGCATATCAACTTGGAAAACTAGGAGCTCAATCTTTACGTTGGAGTGGTGTTAGTGAAAAAATCAGTTATCGTATGGAGCAACTTTAGGTTTTTCATTTTTAACTGCTGTTGAAGTTTTTGATGGTTTTTCTAATGAATGGGGATTTAGTTGGGGAGATTTTGCAGCAAATTCTGCAGGATCAGGTTTATATATTGGACAAGAATTACTATGGAAAGAACAACGCGTCGTTATTAAGTATTTATTTCATCGTACAGAATACGCCTAATTAATACAAGATAAATTAGGAAATGGCTTAATTCAAGAGTCCCTAAAAGATTATAATGGGCAAACATATTGGTTATCTGCTAACGTACATTCTTTTTTTAAAGATAGTAAAATCCCAAAGTGGTTAAACTTAGCATTTGGTTATGGAGGAGAAGGTATGCTTTCTGGTAATGACTCTCTTTTTGTTAATGATGTTTTAATAGAACAAAACAGACAACGACAATTTTACCTAAGCTTAGATGTCGATTTAACTAAAATAGAAACAAAATCTAATACACTTAAAACAATTTTTAGCATTTTTAATGCCATTAAAATACCATTCCCTACACTAGAGTTAAACTCTAAAAGTGGTGTAAAATTCCGTCCAGTCTACTTTTAGAATGGGTTAATTAATTAATTTTTAGTATTAAAATAAAAGTTGTAAATTTGCACTCGAAATTTTAGGTATGCTTATTGTTTAATATCTGCTTTAAAAAATCAAATTATTATGAGTAAAAAAAGTATTGCAAAGTTAGTTTCATTAGCGCTTACAATATGTATTTTAATTATATTATCGCTATTTACAAGTTCTAATAATGAAGATTATGCTTTATTAAAGAACAAAACTATTGAAACTTCAGAAGAAGTTAGTTTTATAGAAGAAGAGGTCTCAAGTGTTTATTCTATTAAACCTCAAAATATCTTTTCTCCAGATTTGGGTAAGTCCTTTACTGGTTTTAAAGAGCAATTAGGTTTTAAAGAATCTCAAAACAATTACTTTAGAGTTAATACATTAGGCTATTTAGGAAAGTATCAGTTTGGTAGAAGTACTTTAGAGTTAATAGGTATTAACGACGTTAACCATTTTTTAAATACTCCAGAATTGCAAGAGAAAGCATTTATTGCAAATGCAGAGCGTAATAAATGGGTCTTAAGAAGAGACATTAAACGGTTTGTTGGAAAAAACATAAACGGTATTGTAATTACTGAATCTGGAATATTAGCAGCTGCACATCTTGCTGGTCCAGGAGGTGTAAAAAAATACTTAAGAAGTTTTGGTTTTAATGGCTTTGAGGATGCTTATGGCACCTCTATTAGAAGTTATATGAAAAGTTTTCAAGGTTATGATACTTCTAAAATTATACCAAATAAAAAAGCAAAAGTATCTATGAAAGCTTAGTAGACTTAGCTTTTATGTATAATAAACAACGTTGGTCTTTTATGAAGGTCAACGTTATTTTTTTTCCAATCATTTGCAGACATAGTTTTTATATACTCTGTAGGTAATGTAATATCACATGCTATACAAATGTCTGTATTTCCATTTAAAGTAGCACACAAATCTTCTAGAAACTTATTATTTCTATATGGTGTTTCTATAAATAATTGAGATTGGTTGTGTTCGAAAGATAAGCGTTCAAGGCGTTTAATTTCTTGTTTGCGATCGCTCTTGTCTATTGGTAAATAACCATTAAACGCAAAGCTTTGTCCATTCATTCCGCTACCCATCATTGCCATTAATATAGACGATGGTCCAACTAGAGGCACTACTTTTATATTATTTTGATGTGCTATTTTAACAATATCAGCACCAGGATCTGCTACACCAGGACAACCAGCTTCAGATAGTAAGCCTACATTTAACCCTTTTTTACAAGGTTCTAAATAGGTTGAAAACTCTGTTGAGTCAGTATATTTATTTAATGGAAATAGCTTTAAAATTGATTGCTTTTTGCTTGGGCAAATTTTCTTAATATCGCGTCTAGCGGTTTTTTCGCTCTCAACAATATAAATATCTAGTTGTTCTATTATTTTTTTTACCGTCAATGGTAAAACATCTAATGGATTGGTGTCTCCTAAAGTTGTTGGTATTAGATAGAGTTTTCCGTAGGTGTCGTTCATTTTTAACGTGCTAGTCTATTAGTTATTAAATTACATGCTTCATCCAGCATATTATAAACATCATCAAAACCAGAATCGCCTCCATAATACGGATCTGGTACTTCTAAATTTTTATTGGGATGGATTTCATTTAAAATAAGCCTTACTTTAGAAATATCTTCTACATTACGTGCCATTTTAACCACATTTTCGAAATTTGATTCATCCATTACATAGATATAATCGAACGTCTCAAAATCTTTAATTTTAAATTGTCTAGCACGTTGATTGGTAATGTCTATTCCGTTCTTTCTTACAACAGCAATAGAGCACAGGTCTGGTGGGCTACCTTTATGATAATTACTTGTTCCTGCAGAATCTACATTAAAATAATTACCATCTAATTTTGAATCTAAAATACCGTGAGCTAATGGAGAGCGACAGATGTTTCCGAGGCAAACCATTAAAATTCTAATCATAATTCATGATATTATACTATACTGAAAGCTTTTTTGTCAAGTCTTCCACATACTTTCTAAATTGCTTGTCTGTAGAAGATAAGTTGTCAACCGTTTTACATGCGTGTAATACAGTAGCATGATCGCGTTTTCCAATTTGAGAGCCTATACTTGCTAAAGATGCTTTTGTAAACTTTTTTGCAAAAAACATAGCTAATTGTCTTGCTTGAACAATATGACGTTTTCTTGTTTTAGACTGAAGTGTATCTACATCCATTTGGAAATAATCTGATACTATTTTTTGTATGTAGTCTATTGAAACTTCACGTTTGGTGTTTTTTACAAACTTTTCTACTACTTGCTTTGCTAATTCGATATTGATCTCTTTTTTATTGAAAGATGATTGTGCAATTAAAGAGATAATGGCACCTTCAAGCTCACGAATGTTTGTTTTAATATTTTTGGCTACATATTCTATGATGTCATCAGGCATTTCAACGCCATCACGATACAATTTGTTTTTTAATATAGAAACTCGTGTCTCAAAGTCTGGTGTTTGTAACTCTGCACTTAATCCCCATTTAAAACGAGATAATAAACGCTGTTCGATATCTTGCATATCTACAGGAGCTTTGTCACTTGTTAAGATAACTTGCTTACCATTTTGGTGTAAATGGTTAAAAATATGGAAGAATACATCTTGTGTTCCAGATTTTCCAGATAAAAACTGAACATCATCAATAACTAAAACATCTATTAATTGATAGAAGTGTATAAAGTCGTTTCTATTATTCTTTTTAACCGAATCTATATATTGTTGCGTAAATTTTTCAGCAGAAATATATAAAACAGTTTTCTCTGGATATTTATCTTTAATATCAACACCAATAGCATGTGCTAAGTGTGTTTTTCCTAATCCAACACCACCAAATATTAATAATGGATTAAAAGAAGTGCCACCTGGTTTTGCAGAAACAGCTAAACCAGCACTACGTGCTAAACGGTTAGAGTCGCCTTCTAAAAAGTTATCGAAATTATAGTTTGGATTAAGTTGAGATTCAATTTTTATATTACGTATTCCTGGTATAACAAATGGATTACGCAGTTCTCTGTCTTTATTCTTTAGAGGCACATCTACATCCTGTGCTTTAACTGCAGAGCGATTAGAACTAGGTATTCTCTCTGTAAAAGGTTGTTTATTGCCATATGTGTTTTCCATTTTAATAATGTAAACCAGTTTAGCAGTTGCTCCCAATTCTTTTGTTAATACTACTTTTAATATTTTAACATAATGCTCCTCTAGCCATTCATAAAAGAATTTACTAGGCACTTGAATGCTTAAAGCATTATCTGTAAGCTTTACTGCGATTATTGGTTCGAACCAAGTTTTGTAGGCTTGAGGTTGGATGTTGTCTTTTATAAAATTAAGACAGTTATTCCATACCGATTGCGCAGTTATACTCATTGTTAAACTTTTGTATTTTTTGTTAGTTATAAGGGTTGGGATAGGATTATTCCTGTCCTTGTCTAATAGCGAGACAAATATGTGAACAAAAAACTTAAAAAAAAAATGAATTACTATTGAATTTTTAGTTTTTTTTTCTTATGCTGATACCTAAGACGAAACTACAAAAAATAATTCACACTTTTACATATGAAGACAGATAAAATTGATATAAGAGTACGCTATGCAGAAACAGATCAAATGGGTGTAGTTCATCATGCAAACTATGCATTATATCTAGAATTGGCTAGAATAGAATGGTTTAGAAAAATAGGTATTTCTTACAAGAAAATGGAGCAAGAAGGAATTGCTTTACCTGTTGTGTCATTAAGTGTAAAATATAAGAAAACCATCGAATATGATGATATAATTACAGTTAAAACCATGCTTGTAAAAAAGCCTAGCGTAAGCCTAGAATTTGAGTATGAAATATTGAATGATTCTGGTGAAATTTTATCAACTGCAAATGTGGTTTTGGTATTTGTTGATTTAAATACTAAAAGACCTACAAGACCACCAAAATATTTTTTAGAGGCTCTAGAAAAATAACATTTATTCTTAACTCTTAAATTTTTTAATAAACACCTTATATATAGACTCAAAAATTTCTAAAATTGTATTGGCGTCTTTTTTTCTTACCGAGATTGTGATTTCACAATCCAATTCTAGTTTTTGATTCACAATATTTAGATTTTTTTCTTTAATAACACGCATTACTTTATTCATTAACTCGTATTCGAATTTAATTAGAAAAGAAATATTTATTGTGCGTACTTTTATTTTAGATACTTCTAGTGCTAATTGTGCGCCAGTTTTATAAGCGGTTATTAGTCCTCCAACACCTAGTTTAACACCTCCAAAATAACGAACAACAACAATTAGTACGTTTGTAACACCAAAAGATTGTATTTGCCCATAAATTGGCATTCCTCCGCTATTATTGGGTTCTCCATCGTCGTTTGTTCTATAAACAATAAGGTTTTCGTCTTCGCCAATTTGGTATGCATAACAAAAATGTCCTGCTTTTTGATGTTGTTCTTTTAAGCTTTCTAAATTAGTTTTAACGTCTTCTTCATTTTTTATGGGAAAGGCATAACTATAAAATTTTGAGTTCTTTTCTTTAAAAAGAACTTCTTCAGAAGCTTTTAAAATAGTTTTATAGGTGTCGTTAATATGCGCTTTCATTATGCTAAAGTTACTAATACAATCGAGAATATTGCTAAAGAAATACCTATCCAATTTTTTAAGCTAAGTTTTTCTTTAAAAAAGAGTAAACCTAATAAAGTAGAAAGCATGACTATGCATACATTGTTAACTGAAAATATGTTAGAGCTTTCGAAATTTTCAATTTGTAAAGCTTTTAGTAACATATAAATGGAGTAATAATTGACGATGCCCAATATAATACCACCAAAAACACTTCTGTAATCAAATTTAAAATCTCCTTTTAATACTTTAATTAAAATTAGAATAATCCCTATTAAACCTGCGATTGCAAATATTGTTGCAGAGAATAAAGGAATACCATTTTTTGAAACATAAGTAGTTTCTATAAATTTTATTGAGGTGTCAATAACACCAGAACCTAAAAATAATAAAATGGGAAGCCATAAGTTTTTATAATTTATTTTACTGCTTCTAGCTTTAACAGATGTTAAATAGACAGCAAATAAAGCGAGAAGTATGCCTATGGTTTTTTGAAAACTAAGGCTTTCATTATAAGCATAAAGTCCAAAAATTATTGGAATTGCTACACTCATTTTACTAGCAACTGATGCTACAGAAAGTCCATTACGTTGCGCAGTTAAAGCCATTACATTAAAAATAGCTATAAATAAAAACCCTAAAAAAATGGAGCCATAAAACCAATCTTTAGATATTATTTGTGTAACTGATAATGTTTCTTTAGTCGAGAGCATACCAACAGTAAATGCAGTAAAGTAATTTACAATAATGGCTTGAGTAGTGTTTATTTTATATTTGCCAAGAAGATTAAATATTACAAATATTAAAGTAGAAGCAAGGATGCTAAATATTAGATATATCAAAATAAATCGCTTTTAAGCATGAATAGATCTACAATATCTTCAGTTTTAGGATTATTATTCCAAACATGAAAACCCAGTTTTGCTGCAGCTTCAGTATTTTCTAAAGTATCGTCTATAAAAAGGCATTCTTCAGCTTTTAAACTGTTTTCATTTAAAACAAATTCAAAAATATCTGTATTTGGTTTTCTTAGCATTATTTCGTGAGATAAATAGAAATGTTTAAAACAGGATTTGAAATCGTTGTAAAACGAGACTTGTTTTTTTATACAGTCAATATGTAGTTCGTTAGTATTACTTAGTAAAATCAAGTTATACTTGTTTTCTTTTGCTAAAGCTTCAATAAAAGACAGTCGATTAGGAGGGAAATCGCAAATAATATAATTCCAAGCCTCAATAATTTGTTGTTTTGAAAGTTTTGGGAAATTTTCAGTGTAAAAATCTAAAAACTCTTCTGTAGATAATAAGTCTTGTTCGTAAAGTGTGTTTATGGCTATTAGGTCTTCAGAGAGTTCGTCTATTTCAAATAGCTCTAAAACATTTTCCATAGCACCTTGCTTGTCAAGGTTTATAAATACATCTCCAAAATCGAATAGTATAGTTTTTATCATATTTATTTTATAAGCTATGTAATGTTGTTATTAATTTATATCTTCTTAGTGTATCTCCTAAGATATTTTTTTTAGAGATTATTTTACCAGTAAATCGAGGTGCTTTAATTCCATTTTTAAATTCTATTTTACCAGTAAAAACTCTTGCTTCGTCCCAGAGCCCTTCATCTATAAAGAGTTGAAGTGTTTTTGCGCCTCCTTCAATAATAATAGAATTAATATTCTTTTTGTATAATTTATTACAAATGCTTTTAGCAGTGTTTTCCTTTATTATTATAGTTAAAACTTCACTATTAAAAACTAAAAAATCTTTAGATAGTTTTTCTTCTTTATCTAAAACTACACGAATTGGATTGTTTCCTACCCAATCTCTTACAGTTAGACTAGGATTGTCCTGTAAAACAGTGTTTTTACCAACTAATATAGCTTGCTCTTCTGCTCTCCATTTATGAACGAGTTGTCTAGATAATTGGTTTGTAATCCATACTGGTTTTTGTTCGTCTCTAGAAACGGGAGCAATAAATCCATCTTTAGTTTCTGCCCATTTTAAAATAATATAAGGACGTTTTTTGTTGTGAAATGTAAAAAAGCGTTTGTGATGAGTTTTGCATTCGGATTCTAAAATTCCTAAAGTAACAGTGCAACCTGAACCCATTAATTTTTTAATGCCTTTTCCAGCAACTTCAGGATTATCATCTACGCAACCAATAACTATATTTGGTATTTTATGGTGTATAATTAAATCGCTACAAGGAGGTGTTTTTCCATTGTGTGAACACGGTTCTAGTGTAACGTAAAGTGTGCTTTTTTCTAAAAGTGATTTGTTAGTAACAGATTGTATAGCGTTAACTTCTGCATGATTACCACCATAACTACTTGTGAAACCTTCTCCAATAATAGTGTTATTATAAACAATTACTGCGCCAACCATAGGATTTGGTCTAGTTAGTCCTAATCCATTTCGTGCTATTTGTAACGCACGTTTCATGTATGTTTGGTGAGTATTCAAGCTTAAATTTTAATTTTCACATCTTTTATTTCATCTACATTATACTTATGCGAAAAGCCAAATACTTTGTATTTAATCTCTCCTTTGTATTGTACTTTCATAGACTTGTTAAGCATGCTATTTAAAATACCACTAAGATTATTAAGGTTAAGTATTTTTTTGGTAGGGATTTTTGCTGATAAAGGCATCGAAAATTCTTTTTTTGCAGGTACTTTAAATGCTTTAGACGAGACGGTAGCTACCTCAATATTGTTAATTGTAATAATTATACCTTCTGTTTCTAATTGTCCGCCAACACTATTAGGATTGTTAAAAAAGGCGTCTGCAGTTAATACAATAAATTTTGAATTTGAATCTGCAACCTCAATGTTTTCTACACGTAAAAACTCTGGTTTTTCTTTAAATTTACAGCTTAAAAAACAAACCGTAATTGTTAATAAGATTATGAGTTTCTTCATCTTGAAATTTTTTAATTTGTTTGGTATTAATGTATCTTCAACCTCTAAATAAGCTGTAAAAATACTATAATAAGGTGAGTAAAAATAATATAGTAATAAGAGAAATTAGACAAGAGGATAATACTAAAATTGAAAGTGTTATTCGTGGTGTTTTTATTGAATATAATTTACCCTTAGTTGGTACCGCTTATGCAGATAATGAGACTCCAAAAATGTTCGAGTCTTATACAAATAAAAACGAAACTTATTTTGTAGTAACCATAGATAATGTGGTTGAAGGTGGTGGTGGATTAAAACCATTAACAGCAAAGGATAAAGATATTTGCGAAATACAGAAAATGTATTTCTCTTCTAATTTACGCGGTAAAGGTTTTGGTAAAAAACTATTTTTGAAATGTTTAGAAAAAGCAAAAGCTTTAGGTTTTAAGCAGTGTTATATAGAGACCATTCCAGAATTAAAAGAAGCCATACATATTTATCGGTCTAATGGCTTCAAACATTTAAATAAACCGCTTGGAGATACAGGACATTATAATTGTGGTGTTTGGATGCTTAAAGATTTGTAATAATTAAATAAAACTTGTGTTAATAAAAGATTTAGAAAATATATTTCATGAAACGTTAGATGCTATCTATGGTAAACAAGAAGTGTCTAGTTTTTTCTTTTTGTGTACAGAAGCTTTTTTTAATATCACGCGATTAGATTTAGCTTTAAACAGAATAATTTCCATAACAAAAGCGGAACAACAACCAATATTTAATGCGCTTGAAGCTTTAAAAAACCAAAAGCCCATTCAGTATATTATTGGTGAAACAGAATTTTATGGTTTGCCTTTTAAGGTTAACGAAAACACACTAATTCCTAGGCCAGAAACCGAAGAACTTGTGCAATTAATAATAGATTCTAATTTAGAACGCAATGAAGAATCTCAACTATCTATTTTAGATATTGGAACAGGAAGTGGCTGCATTGCTATTTCATTGGCTGAAAATATTAAAAATGCTCAGGTTTATGCAATGGATGTTTCCGCGAAAGCGATAGAAAAAGCAAAAGAAAATGCAGTTTTAAACAAAGTTAAAGTTGCTTTTATAGAAGGAAGTATTTTAGAAGAAACACAAAGGAATTTGTTATTTAAAGATTTAAAATTTGATGCTATTGTATCTAATCCACCATACGTTCGTAATCTAGAAAAAGCCGAAATACAAAACAATGTTTTAAATAACGAGCCGCATTTAGCTTTATTTGTAGAAGATGATAATCCGTTATTGTTCTATAAAGCGATTACTGAGTTTGCTTCTAAGAACCTAAAACCAAAAGGCCAATTATTTTTTGAAATTAACGAGTATTTAGGAGAAGAAACAAAAGCATTAGTCGATAGTTTTGGTTTTAAAAATGTAGAATTAATTAAAGACATGTTTGGCAAAGACCGCATGTTAAAAGCAGATATATAATGAATAGTATTGCAGTGTTTTGTGGCGCAAGCTCAGGAAATGATAATAAAATAACTTCAGAAGCTTACGCACTAGGAAAAACTTTAGCGAAACAAAATATAACTCTAGTATATGGTGCAGTTAAAATTGGTATTATGGGAATAGTAGCTAATGGAACACTAGAAAACAAAGGGAAAGTAATAGGCGTGATTCCTGGTTTTTTAGAGACTAAAGAAATTGTAAGTGAAGGTTTAACTGAGTTAATTGTAACAACTAATATGCATGATCGTAAAGTTATAATGTACGAGAAAAGTGACGGTTTTATAATTATTCCTGGAGGATTTGGCACCATGGATGAGTTTTTCGAAATTTCAACTTTGGGACAATTAGGTTTGCACACAAAACCTATAGGGATTTTAAATACTAGCGGTTATTACGATGCTTTAATTTCTCAGTTTAAAACGATGGTAGCTAAAGGCTTTTTAAAACAAGAAAATATGGATGCTATTGTTGTAGATAATACTATAGATGGTTTATTAACTAAAATGAATAATTTTGTACCATTACCAGCACCAAAATGGTTAGACGTTTCAAAACAATAGCCAATGAAAAGTATTGGTGCTCTGTTATTATTTGTTTTTCTCGTTTTTAGTTGTAAAAAACAAAACGAAGAACAGTTACCTTATGTTGAAACACCTGTAAAAACTAAATTGGAGTATATCTTACCAACTGAAACTAAGGACTATTCCTCTTTGCCAATGGATACATTAATAGTTTCTGGAAAGGAAATTGTTTTTCTTATGCCTTCAGATTTAGAATTTAAACTTTTAAAAAAAGAAGAGAACATAGAAACCAGAGATTCACTTTTTAAATACCATAGCGCAAGAGTAAAATCATTTTTAAAATTCCCAGAAGATATTGAAATTTCATTTTCTACAAAACGAATTATTGGTATAGACGAAGGCAATCGCATTAGATATTACGATAAATTGGAGTATTTTAAAAGCAGCTACGCTATGCTTTTAATGTATAATAGAACCTTTAGTTTTGTTAATGGTGAGCATACAGATGAAGAATATTATTCAATAATCGACGAGTACTATAGGAGTAATATCCGTTTCGAAATACCAATTGCTCAAAAATATGTAATCTCTAGAAACGGACTAAATATTAGGCAAGAAAACGGAACCGTTGATGGAAAATATAATAATGGCGATTTAGTTAATATTATTGGCTATACAGATGATATAATTGAAGTTGAGGACGAAGGTAAAATAGTAAAAGGACGCTGGGCAATTATACAATGGCAAGTTGCCGGAACAACTTTGAAACGTTACGTTTTTGAAGGTTTTTTAGGTGACATTGAAGATGTGAAAGTATTTGAGGATCAAATTTGTACAGGATTTGCATTTACAGAAAGCAATATGTATGAAACAGACAATGCAGATTTAGAATGCTTAATTAAATATCTAGATTTAAAACTCATTTCTAAAACAGATTTTAATGTCTTAAAAATCGTTAAAAATAATTTTTTAACAAACAATCCAAGAGTATTAGTTTCAGAAAACGAAGATAAAACGCAAAACATTACCCTTCCAATTAAAGACAGTACAATTGTATATAAAAGTAAAGTAGGTTACAGTAATTCAATGCATAATTATTATGGTGATATTAATTTTTTAAACCAGTATTTAATGCATCATGTATATCCAAAGGCAGAAGATGCATTTTATAGTTTTGTAGATAGAACAACAGGAAAGGAAATCTATTCGTTTGCAGATTATCCTTATGTTGCTCCAGATAAAAAGAGTATCATTTCATTTGTTTAGGATGTTTATGAAGAACAGTTTTATTTAAATGTTTATAAAATAAATGAAGATAAAACGATAGTTTTAGAGCGCGCTTTTAACTTTGTTCATTGGTTGAAAACGTATCAAAATGAAGTAAAATGGATTTCGAATACAGAGTTTGCAATAGAAATTGTAAATCAGAACATTTGGAATGGAAGTGAGGCTAATAATCCTCAGTATTTAAAAATTAAATTAAAAGAATAGAGTCGTGGAAAATATTAAAAATAAAATTGAAGCACTTCGAAACGAATTAAGAGAGCACAACTTCAATTACTATGTTCTCGATAATGCAACGATTAGCGATTATGATTTCGACATAAAATTGAAAGAACTTCAAGCTTTAGAGGAAGCGCATCCAGAATTTCACGATGCTAATTCACCAACCTTACGCGTTGGAGGTGAGGTTACAAAAAATTTCAACACCATTGTTCATAATCATAGAATGTATTCTTTAGATAATTCTTATTCTCTAAAAGATTTACAAGATTGGGAATCCAGAATTAAAAAAATGGTCGATGGCGATATAAGTTATACTTGTGAGCTTAAATACGATGGTGCATCTATTAGTTTAACCTACGAAAACGGTAATTTGTTAAGAGCAGTAACACGAGGCGATGGTTTTCAAGGCGATGAGGTAACAACAAACATAAAAACCATAAAATCTGTGCCTTTGCAATTAAAAGGCAATTTTCCTGAGAAATTCGACATTCGAGGAGAGATTGTTTTGCCTTTCGATGGTTTTATAAAAATGAATGAAGAGCGCATAGCAAACGACGAAGAACCTTATAAAAACCCAAGAAATACAGCTTCTGGAAGTTTAAAGTTGCAAGATAGTGCTGAAGTTTCAAAACGACCTTTAGAATGTTTGTTATATAATTTAATAGGTGAGAACTTAGGCGTTCAAAATCAATTTGAAAGCTTAGAAAAAGCAAGAAAAATGGGCTTTAAAGTTCCAAACAAAGCACAATTGTGTCATTCTATAGATGAAGTATTTCAGTTTATAAACCATTGGGATAAAGCAAGACACCAATTACCTTACGAAACAGACGGAGTAGTAGTAAAAGTAAATAACTTATACCAACAAGAAGAATTAGGCTATACAGCAAAAGCACCACGTTGGGCAATGGCTTACAAGTTTAAGGCTGAGCAAGTGTCTACCAAATTAAACGAAATTACATACCAAGTAGGAAGAACAGGAGCAATAACTCCAGTCGCTAACCTTGAACCTGTAGAATTAGCAGGAACTATTGTAAAGCGTGCATCTTTGCATAATGCAGACCAAATAGAAAAATTAGACATTAGAATTAACGATGAAGTTTTTGTGGAAAAAGGCGGAGAAATAATTCCAAAAATTATTGCTGTCGATTTAACTAAAAGACCTTTAGATTCTAAGCCAACACAATACATAATAGCGTGTCCAGAATGCCTAACACCATTAGCGCGTTTAGAAGGTGAGGCTAAACATTTTTGCCCTAATTATAATGGTTGTTATCCGCAAATTGTTGGGCGAATTCAGCATTATATCTCTAGAAAAGCAATGGATATAGAAGGCTTGGGTGGAGAAACCGTTGCGCTTTTGGTTACAGAAGGCTTAATTATAAATTATGCAGATTTATACGAGTTAACTAAAGAGCAAGTATTGCCTTTAGAGCGCATGGCAGAGAAAAGTGCTGAAAACCTAGTCAATGGTATTGAAGCTTCAAAACAAATTCCTTTTGAACGTGTTTTATTTGCTATAGGAATTCGTTTTGTAGGTGAAACTGTGGCTAAAAAATTGGCTAAGCATTATAAGAGTATAGATGCTTTGGCTTGTGCTTCGATTGAAGATTTAGAAAAAGTAGACGAGATTGGTGTTAAAATAGCAGAAAGTGTTGCTGCTTTTTTTGCTTCAGAAGAAAATCAATTAACCATTCAGCGCTTAATAGATTTTGGAGTGCAACTGGAAGTTTCGGCAGAAAAATTAGCTAATCAAACTAATAAATTAGAAGGTAAATCTTTTGTGGTATCAGGAGTGTTTACTCAGGTCTCAAGAACAGAGCTTAAAAAATTAATTGAAGATAATGGAGGAAAAAACGTAAGCTCTATTTCCTCAAAAACAGATTTTGTAGTCGCTGGTGATAAAATTGGACCAAGCAAAAAAGAGAAGGCAGAGAAATTAAATATTCCACTAATTACGGAAGTTAACTTTTTGAATATGTTGCAGTAATGAGAATTTATTTAATGTATTTTGTCGGATTTATTTGCGTGTTCTCTATTGAAGTTGTTTACTTGGATAACCGCTAAATTAATTTTATTAAATGACAAGATCCACTAGATTCATTGTTGCATCTATCGCTATAATATTATTAGTTATATTTCTTGATGTTTATAGGTTAGAGTATTTTCTTCAATAGTCATGTTATCTCTTGTTCCTGTTGTTGCCTTGTTTTATTTGTTTATTAATAAAAGTAAAGCCAAACGCCTAATGTGGTTTTTTGTTCTTTTCTCTCTAGGAGACATTATTAATTTAATAGATTATGAGGAAATTTCAAATTGGGCTTATTATGTATGTAACGCAATATATATAAGCGCTTATTATTGTTTAATACTTTATATTCTTAAAACCTTGAGTTTTAAAATAGTTTTCAAGCGTTCTCTGTTAGATTTTATTGTATTATTGATATTAGACACTTATATGATTTATGTGCTAATTAATATAGTGAAACCTTTAGATTTCGAGTCTAATTACGTTGGGATTGTTCACATTATTGAGTTTTTATATAGCTTAATTTTAATACTTGTATTTTCTCTTTCTTTTTTAAATTATGTGCAGAATGGTATAAAAAAGCACTTGTTTTTATTTGTAGCCTGTGTTTTAATTGCTTTTTCAAAACTTATATTAGTGGGCTATTATTATATTTTAGATGATATTAGATTAAAATACGCTTCTACAGTTTTATATGTTTGTGGTGTTTTTACATTGTACCATCATACATTAAGTACCTCGAAAGCAAATCAAATGAATTTAGTTGAAGGAATAAAAACTAATTAAAGACAGTGTTAAACTATTATAGAAGTTCCATCTGCTGTTTTATTTTTTTCCGAATCAAAATAAAAATCAATTTTACCTAAATTTATACCATAACAACCAACCTGGTTAACCAAAACATTTTTGCCTTCGCTATTTTGAGCAACTGTTGGTTTTGGTAAAAAAGTATGAGTGTGGCCACCAATTATTAAATCGATATTTTTTGTAGCTTTTGCTAGCATAAGATCACAAACTTTATCTTGGTTTTTACTGTAATAGTAACCTAGATGCGAAAGGCAAATAATAAGATCGCATTCTTCTTCTTCTTTAAGAATTCTAGACATATCTGTAGCAATCTCAATAGGATCAAGATAGTCTGTTTCTTTATACATTTTTTTATCTACAAGACCATCTAGTTTAATACCTAGACCAAAAACACCAATTTTAATTCCATCTTTTAAAAACACATGATACGGCTTAACATGAGTATCGATTACAGTGTTTTTAAAATTGTAATTTGCAGATAGTAATTTAAAACTAGCATGAGGTAGTTGTGCGTATAAACCATCTACACTATTGTCAAAATCGTGATTACCAATGGTTGCTGCATCGTATTTCATTTTAGACATAAGCTTAAACTCAAGCTCTCCACCATAATAATTAAAATAAGGTGTACCTTGAAAAATATCACCAGCATCTAAAAGTAGTGTGTTTGGGTTTTCATTTCTAATACTTTCTACTAATGTTGCACGTCTTGCAACACCTCCTTGGTTTGCGTTTCTTGCATCATCTGGTCCAAAAGCATCGATATGGCTGTGGACATCGTTAGTATGAAGTATGGTTATTTTTTTTGTTTTAATGCTTGAGTTGCAGGATTGAAAACCAAATCCGCCAAGTGTTACCAAAGCTGTTGCAGCGCAAGATTGTTGTATAAATGTTCTACGTTTCATAATTGTTAATGTTATTTGGTTTGTGTAAAACGGTTATCAATTTTTGGGCTAATAGTATCTACTTTTTTAAAGTAGTCAATCATGGCGTTTCTAATTTTATAATCTAAATAATAGACAGAATCGTTAGGCTTAAAAAAACGCATTCTGTCTCCTCCATTATAGAGGTAATCATTAGTTGCTATATAATAAGTATGATCCTTAACTATGGGTTTTCCTTGAATAAGAGCTTCAGAAATCTTGTAATTTTTATCTAAAGTTAATTTAATACCTTGAACTGGGTGTGCTCTTTTTGCTTGGCTTAAATATTGCATCATACTATCAACTTGTTTACCTTTTATAGCAACAACAACAATATTGTTTTCAAATGGCATGACTTGAAAAGCAGTTTCAGTAGTAATATTTCCTTTAGAAATTATAGAGCGTATACCACCATGATTTAGTAGTACAGCATCTATGTTTTTGTTTGTTCTTTTATTAAAAACGTAATTACCCTCTTTAAAAACTATGTCTGCCATTAAATTCCCAATAGCAGTGTTTAAATCACCATCTTTTTTGGTGTAGGTTTCTGGAGCGTAAGATAAAATGGTATTCATATCTTTTTCTAAACGAGCTCTAAATGGAGCTATTTCTGCTTCAAAATCTTGATTAATTTCTATACTGTCTTTAATTCCTATTTGTTTGCCTTCAATTTTAGAAACAACCAGTGAGTCTTGTTTGCAAGAGTTGAAGAAAATTAGGACGCAAATTGAAAATAATATTTGGTATTTTTTCATTAGTAATACTTAGAGATTTAAGTCAAGAATTAGTTAGGTTTTGTTATTTTTGTATAAAGCCTAAATATAAATGATTTTAAAAGGATTTAAAGAAGAATCTAAAAAAAACTATATAAATTTTCAGTTAAAAAATCGAATAGTTAAAGAAATAAATACTAAAGTTGGTAGAGTAGGAGTTCTATTTAATAATGAGGAATTAAAACAAATTCCTGATTTTAAGAGTTTAGCAAAAATTTTAAATACAAAAGAAGAAGCGATTGAGATTATAGCTTTTAAGTCTAAACTAAAAGAGAAAGAAGTGATTTTTAATCCTACGTTTACTTTAAAGCATCTTGGATGGAGAGGTAAGATTAAAGATGAAAATTTACAACGTTTTTTAAATACAGAATTCGACCTTTTATTAAGCTATTATAAAAGAGATGTAACAGTATTAAAGTTAATTACTGTAGCATCTAAAGCGAAATTTAAAGTAGGTATTTTAGAAACAGACGAACGTATTAATGACTTGATAATAAAAACCGAGTTAAATGATTTTAAAACATTTACTTCAGAATTAAAAAAATATCTCAATATTCTAAATAAAATTTAAATAATGAAAAACCCTTTTTTAGGAACAGGAATTGCAATAGTAACACCATTTACAAAAGATGGTAATGTAGACCATAAAGCATTAGCAAACATTGTTGAGCATAATATTACTAATGGCACCAACTATATTGTAATTAGTGGCACAACTGGAGAGAGTGTAACTATTACAGGTCAAGAAAAGCAAGATATTATAGCCACTATTGCTAATACAAATAAAGGACGTTTGCCTTTAGTTTTAGGAATAGGAGGTAATAACACTGCAAATGTTATAAACGAAATTAATAATACAGACCTATCACAATTTGCAGGTATTTTGTCTGTTTCACCATATTACAGTAAGCCTACACAAGATGGGATTTATCAGCATTTTAAAGCAATCTCTCTAGCTTGTCCTGTGTCTATTATACTTTACAATGTTCCAGGAAGAACAGCATCTAATATGACTCCAGAAACCATATTAAGGTTAGCTAAAGATTTTAAAAACATAGTAGCAGTTAAAGAGGCTGGTAATAATGTTTCGCAATATTTAAATTTATTAAAAAATAAGCCAGAAGGATTTGGTGTAATTTCAGGCGATGATGATTTGGCTTTAACTGTTGCTTTAGCAGGAGGAGATGGTGTTATTTCTGTAATTGGGCAAGCGCTCCCAAAAGCATTTTCAAAAATGATTGCATTAGGTATGGCTGGAGATGCTAAACAGGCTTATAAGTTACATTTTGAGCTAATGGAAATAACAAGTCTTATTTTTTCTGAAAATAATCCTGCAGGAATTAAGGCAGTATTGCAAGCTTTAAACTTATGTAATGATACAGTTCGCTTACCATTAGTTGAAGCAACAGATGGTTTAAAACAAAAAATTAAAGATTATTTATTAAACTTCAATAGTTAAATATTACTTAAAGCAAGTGATAGTGGTATTTCTTCTATTATTTTAGTATTTAAATAATATTTTTAAAATCCATATAAATAGTGTATTTTTGCATCTTGTTTAAGATTGCGTGAATTAAGTATTATTTAATTTCATTAAACAAATAAATAAAATATTAAAAGCCACTGATGAAAAACATCTTTTATATACTAGTATTATTACTAACATTTAGTTCATGTAACGAATATCAAAAGGCAATAAAGTCTGAAGATGCTGCAGAAAAATACAAGGTAGGTGAAGAACTTTATAAAGCAGGTAAATACGCTAAAGCAAACCGTTTATTCGAGCAGGCTATACCACAATTTAGAGGTAAGCCACAAGCCGAAAGACTAATGTATTTAAATGCAGATGCATCATACCAAATGGATCAATATTATGTTTCTGGTTATCATTTTGAGCGTTTTGTGTCAGCTTACCCAAAAAGTACCAAAAGAGAAGAAGCGCTTTTTAAAGCAGCAAAAAGTTATTACCATTTATCTCCTGTATATTCTAAAGATCAGGAAGATACCTACTCAGCATTAGAAAAGTTACAAGAATATATAAATATATATCCTGAATCTACAAATGCTAAAGAAGTTAATACTTTGGTTAAAGAATTAGATTTCAAGCTAGAAAAGAAATCATTTGAAACTGCAAAGCAGTATAATCGAATTTCAGATTATAAAGCGTCAATTGCTGCAATAGATCATTTTGTTCTTGATTTTGCGGGTACCTCATTAAGAGAAGAAGCGCTTTACATACGATTTGATTCAGCTTTTCAATTAGCCTCAAAAAGTGTCGAGTATAAAAAGAAAGTACGTTTAGAAGCCGTTGTTGACTATTATAACAACTTTAAAAAATATTATGCTAATTCTGAGTTTTTAGAAGATGCAACCACTAAGTATGAAAATGCTTTAGAACAATTAGAACAGTACAATACAAAAAGTTAATATAACTATTATGGATTTAAAAAAAATCGATGCTCCCTCAAGTACAACAACTTACAATAGAAATGAAGTTGATGCACCTACAGAAAACATTTACGAAGCAATTTCAATAATTTCTAAAAGAGCAGAGCAAATTAATTCTGAAATTAAAAAAGAATTAATTGAAAAGTTGGAAGAGTTCGCAACTTATAACGATTCTTTAGAAGAAGTCTTTGAAAACAAAGAGCAAATTGAAGTTTCAAAATTTTATGAAAAATTACCTAAGCCACACGCTTTAGCAGTTAAAGAATGGTTAGATGGTAAGATTTATCATAGAAACACAGCAGAAGAAAACCAAGACTAATTTCTATGTCTATTTTAAGCGGCAAAAATATACTTTTAGGCATTAGTGCTGGTATTGCGGCTTACAAAACAGCGACATTAGTAAGAGAATTTATAAAAGCAGGTGCCAACGTAAAAGTTGTTATGACACCTGCTTCTAAAGACTTCGTTTCACCTCTTACACTTTCCACACTATCCAAAAATGCAGTTTATTCTTCGTTTTATAACAAAGACGATGAGAATGCAGAATGGAACAATCACGTTGAGTTAGGGCTTTGGGCAGACTATTTTTTAGTTGCTCCAGCTACAGCAAATACTTTATCTAAAATGGCTAATGGCACATGCGATAACTTGTTGTTAGCAACATATTTATCTGCAAAATGTCCTGTATATTTTGCGCCAGCTATGGATTTAGATATGTACATTCATCCATCAACAAAAAACACATTTAATACCCTAGAAAGCTTTGGTAATATCATGATACCTGCAACATCTGGAGAATTAGCTAGTGGTTTAGTTGGTCAAGGTCGTTTAGCAGAACCAGAAGATATAGTAGCGTTTATAGAAGCAGATATTTTAAAAAAACTACCATTAAAAGGAAAGAAAATACTTATAACAGCTGGTCCAACTTACGAGGCTTTAGATCCAGTTAGGTTTATTGGTAACCACTCTAGTGGTAAAATGGGTTTCGAAATTGCAAAAGCATCAGCAAATCTTGGAGCTCAGGTTTATCTAGTTACAGGTCCTACACACCAAAAAGTTAAGCATAGTTTAATAGAGGTTATTCCTGTAATAAGTGCTCAAGATATGTACACAGCAGCACATAAATATTTTAAGACAATAGATGTTGCTATACTTTCTGCAGCAGTAGCAGATTATAAACCAAAAGAATTCTCTAGTAGTAAAATAAAAAAGAAAGATACTACGTTAACATTAGAGTTAGAGAAAACTAAAGATATTTTAGCTTCTTTGGGAGAAATTAAAACAAAACAGCTTTTAGTAGGGTTTGCATTAGAAACAGACAACGAACTTGAATATGCAAAAGGAAAACTAAAAAAGAAGAATTTAGATTTAATTGTTTTAAATTCGTTAAAAGATAAAGGAGCCGGTTTTAAATCTGATACTAATAAGGTAACCATTATCGATAATAAAAATAATATAAAAGCTTATAAATTAAAATCTAAAGCAGAAGTGGCCTCAGATATCTTAAGCGTAATAAAACAAAAATTAAATGCGTAATTTAGTTATACTTTTAGCCTTTTTTACAACATTTTCAGGGTATTCTCAAGAGCTTAATTGTAACGTTGTTGTTAATGCGCAATTAACAGGTAACGAAAACTTTCAGATATTTAAAACGTTAGAATCTCAGCTTAAAGAGTTTGTAAATAAAACACAGTGGACTAAAAGAAAATTTAAACCACAAGAAGCAATCAATTGTAATATAGTAATTAATGTTACTGGCTTTAGTGGTGAAAATTTTGATGCTTCCATACAAGTACAATCTTCTAGACCAGTATTTGGTTCTGCATATACAACACCTATTTACAATATAAACGATAAAGATTTTACGTTTAAATATTTAGAGTTTCAAAACTTAATCTATAACGAAAACCAATACGAGTCTAATCTTATGTCGGTTTTAGCATTTCATATTAATATGATTTTTGGTTTAGATGCAGATTCTTTTTCAGAATCAGGAGGAGACGTATATTATAAACAAGCACAACGTATTACTAATTATTCTCAACAAGAAAACTATAAAGGTTGGAAATTAGAAGACGGACTTCAAAGTAGATTCGCATTAATTGATAATATTCTTTCTCCTACATTTAAAGACTTTAGAACTGTAATGTACAACTACCACAGAAAAGGTATGGATGCTATGAGTTTAAATACAAAAGATGGTAAAAATGAAATAGTTTCTGCACTAACATTCTTTAAGAAAATGAATTCTAACAGACCAAATTCTTTTTTAGCACGTGTATTTTTTGATGCCAAAGCAGAAGAGATTGAGCAAATATTTTCTTCTGGACCCAATGTTGAAATTACAGATTTAATAGAATTATTAAATAGAGTTGCACCTACACATGCAAGTAAGTGGAGGAATATTAAATACTAAAACACATTGCTAATCTTGTTTGGTGAAATATTGTTTTAAATTAAATTAATATTTCATAAATTTAACCTAATTAGACTCTAAGCTTGTCTAAGAGTTTTTCTTTAAACACAAGACAAAAATGCTCACCTCACTTTCAATAAAAAATTACGCGTTAATAGATAGTTTGCAAGTCGATTTTAATAATGGGTTTACAATTATTACAGGAGAAACAGGAGCAGGTAAATCTATTTTATTAGGCGGATTGTCCTTAATTCTAGGAAAGCGAGCAGATTTAAGTAGTTTACGCAATAAGGAATCTAAATGTATAATTGAAGCCAATTTTGATGTTACCAATTACAATCTAGAACGTTTTTTTAAAACTCAAGAATTAGACTTTGAACCTCAAACAATTATACGTCGTGAGATTTTGCCAAGCGGAAAATCTAGAGCCTTTGTAAACGACTCACCTGTAAATTTATCGAGCTTGCAATTATTATGTAATAGATTGGTAGATATTCATTCGCAAAACGAAACACTTCAATTGGTAGACGATGGTTTTCAGTTTCAAGTTATTGATGCCTTAGCAAATACTCATAAAGATTTAAAAACGTATTCTAAAAAACGTCATGAATACAAAACATTAAATAAAGCACTCGGCCAATTAGTCGCTTTTCAAGTAGATGCTATTAAAGAACATGACTATAATTTGTTTTTGTTAAATGAATTAACCGAAGCAAAGTTAAAAACAGACGAATTAAAAAGTTTAGAAGAAGAGCTAGAAACGTTAAGTAATATAGATGCTATTCAAGAAAAATTAACCACTTCTAACCAGTTGTTTAGTGATGAGCAGATTGGTATTTTATCTGGTTTAACAGAATTAAAAAACACACTAAAACAACTTTCAGGTATTTCAAATAAATATAATGATTTGTTTGCTAGAACTAATAGTAGCTTAATAGAGTTAGACGATGTTTATAGTGAATTAGAAAGATGTCAGGAAGACTTAGAGGCAGATCCTAATAGGTTGGCTGAAGTAAACGGAAGGTTTACTATAATTAATAACCTATTTCAAAAACATGTAGTTAATTCTATTCAAGATTTAATTATAATTCAAGAAGAGCTGTCTAGCAAAGTATCTGCTACCCAAAATGTAGATTCAGATATTAATAATAAGAAATTAGAAATAGCAAAAACACAACAAGAATTAGATGCTATTGCACACGTTATTCATAATAAAAGAAATAAAGCGATACCAAACCTAAAGTCTAAGTTAGAAGCTATTTTAATACAATTAGGTATGCCTAATGCACAATTTAATATTTCATTAAACTTAACACCTTCGTATTTTTTTAATGGTAAAGAAGAATTGAATTTTTTATTTTCTGCAAATAAAGGAGGTGAGTTTAAAGCACTTAAAAAAGCAGCCTCTGGTGGAGAACTCTCAAGAATAATGTTGGCAATAAAATCCATACTAACACAATATATTAAGTTGCCTACAATAATGTTCGATGAGATAGATACAGGTGTTTCTGGTGAGATTTCAAATAAAATGGCAGATATAATGGCTAGTATGAGTAAAACCATGCAAGTGTTTAGTATCACGCATTTGCCACAAATTGCTGCTAAAGGTCATACCCATTTTAAAGTATATAAAGAAGAGGTAAACGAGATAACAACAACAAATCTTGTAAAATTAAATCACGATGAGCGTATAGTGGAAATAGCACAAATGCTAGGTGGTATTGAAGTTACTAATTCTGCAATGGCACACGCAAAAGAGTTGTTGAACTAAATACTTATATTTATTAAATATTATTTAAAAGTTATGAATGAATTTGATGACGCAGAGGACTTAATTTTTAAAGTAGATGCACTAATTTCTCAAGAGAAAATAGTAGAAGCAAAAAATTTATTATGCTATGTTTTAAGTAACTTCCCAGACTATTGTAAATCTCACAACCATTTAGGATGGATTTACCATCAAAAAATGACCAACTATACAAAAGCAAAAACACACTTTAAATTAGCCTTAAAATATGCTAAAGATTATTTTTCTCCTTACATGAATTACTCTTATTTTCTAATAGATTTAGGAAAATATGATGAAATGATTACTTTTGGAGAACAGTATTAAAAGTTAATGGCGAAGACGAAGGCACCATTTTAAACCAAATGGCAAAAGCATACGAGTTAAAGAATAAGCTTGAAACAGCCTATGTCATGTACGAGAAAGCAAAAATAAAATCCACTGCAAGTGGTTATATAGAAGAAATAAACGCCTCTTTATATAGAGTGAAAGATAAAATGAACCTATTTCAGAAAATTAAATTTATTTTTAGATAAAATCAACTAATCAACTAATCAACTAACAACTAAAAGCATGCCATACAATTTATTAAAAGGAAAAAAAGGAATTATATTTGGAGCATTAGATGAGAACTCTATTGCATGGAAAACTGCAGAGCGCGTTCATGAAGAAGGCGGAACATTTGTACTTACAAATGCACCTGTTGCAATGCGAATGGGTCAAATTAAAGAGTTAGCAGAAAAAACAGGTTCTCAAATTATTCCTGCAGATGCAACTAGTGAAGAAGACTTACAAAACTTAGTTTCTCAAGCAACCGAAATTTTAGGAGGTAAATTAGACTTTGTTTTACATTCTATAGGTATGTCTATAAACGTAAGAAAAGGAAAAGCCTACACAGACCAAAATTATGCTTGGACACAAAAAGGAACTGATGTTTCTGCAATGTCTTTTCATAAAACCATGCAAACGCTTTATAAGCAAGACGCTATGAATGAATGGGGAAGTATAGTAGCTTTAACCTATATGGCTGCACAACGTGTATTCCCAGATTATAACGATATGGCAGACAATAAAGCCTATTTAGAAAGTATAGCGCGTAGTTTTGGTTATTTCTTTGGTAGAGATAAAAACGTAAGGGTAAATACTATTTCGCAATCACCAACACCAACAACAGCTGGAAGTGGCGTTAAAGGGTTTGATGGTTTTATAGCATATGCCGAAAAAATGTCTCCCTTAGGTAATGCAACTGCATTAGATTGTGCAAATTATACAGTTTCATTATTTAGTGATTTAACAAAACGTGTTACTTTGCAAAACCTTTATAACGATGGTGGATTTAGTAACATGGGAGTGAGTGATGCTGTTATGGATGCTTTTGTAGACGCACAAGAGAAATAATAATTATTTAATTTATATTAAAAGCCACACAAACAACTGTTTGTTGGCTTTTGTTTTTTAGGCTAAAATTTTATAGGCAAATATTACAATTTGAATTTGAACTCAATCTTCAATTAGTATTTCGTCATAAAAAAATAGCGTTTTAACGAATTGTTGTTTTTTTGAAAGAATACTTAACATATTATTAATACTTTGTGAGTATTAATAACTAAATATTTAATTAAATACTATTAAACTATGAAAAAAATTACACTTTTATTTTTGATGTTCGTAACATCTCTTTCTTACGCACAATATTGCCCTTCAACACCGAGTTCTCTAGATGGTGCTGGAATTTCAAATGTTCAAGTTGGAACGACATCTTTTACAGGATCTGCTTTGACATATCTTGATTTTACTGGTGCACCTGTAGATATTCAAGCTGGATCAACAATAAACACCCAGATAACATTTCAAGCTGGATATACTTATGATACAAATATTTGGATTGATTTTGGAGATGACGATTCTTTTGATGAGGCTGGAGATTTAGTTTGGTCTGGAGAATCAGGATCTGCAGTACCAACAACTTTAAATGCCTCTTTTCTATTAAATGTAGCTTCAGCTCTTGGAGTGCACAGAATGCGTATTGGAACAGCTGATTCGGGGCAAGCAAATCCAGACTCATGTTATTCAGGCTCTTATGGTGTTAGTGTGGATTTAGATGTAAATATTACAGCAGCCCCATCTTGTTTGTCACCATCTGCTTTAACATCTTCAGCAATAGGTTTAGATACAGCTAGTTTTTCTTGGGTTATGGGAGATACAGAAACGGCTTGGGAATATGCTAATCTTTTAGCTACAGATCCAGCTCCTACAACTGGTACACCAATAGGTTCTATGTCTTATACAGCAATGAACTTAACAACTTCTACAGATTATGTTTTTTATGTAAGAGCAGATTGCGGCGGTACATTTAGTAGTTTTACTTCTGTTGCATACTCTACAGCATCACCAGGTGAAGTGTGTGAAACTGCAATTGATGCTTCAATGTTACCATATAACACTTCAGACGATACTGCAAATTACGGTGATGATTATGCTGGTTCTCCTGGAGCTTCTGGATGTGGTTCAACTGCTAATTATTTAAATGGAGATGATGTTGTATATTCTTTAACAGCAACTGCAGATGGTACTGTAAATATTGCGTTAAGTGGTTTAGGTGATACTTATGCAGGTATTTTTGTTTATACTGCTTGTGCAGATATAGGAATTGCATGTCAAGCTGGTGCAGTAAATACATTTAATACTAATGATATAGATTTTGATTTACCAGTAACAAATGGAGATACTTATTATATTGTTATTTCAACTTATGCAAGTCCACAAAGTACTACTTATACATTAGATATTGTAGAAATTTTATGTCCAGATCCAAATACATTAGCTGCTGCTAATATTACAAATACATCAGCAGATTTAAGTTGGACAGATATGGGAACAACAGCAAACTGGAACCTAGAAATTTTAACTAGTGGTACATTAGCAACTGGTGTAGCTACAGATACTTCTGCAACAAACGCTTTTGCAGCTTCAGGATTAACTCCAGCAACATCTTACGATTATTATGTACAAGCAAGCTGTGGAGATTCTCAAAGTTTATGGATTGGACCTTTTACTTTTTCAACAGCTTGTAACGTTTTCACTGCACCATATACTCAAGACTTTGAAAATGCTGGTGCATCACCTACATGTTGGTCTAATGATCTTGGAGCCGAAGATTGGGTTTTTGCAAATACAGCAGCAGGTAATCATATTGGTGCTAATGGCACAATAACTGGATCTACTGCTTCAGGAGGATATTTTGCTTGGGTAGATTCTTCTGCAGAAGAATTAGATGCTGTTTTATTATCTCCTTTAGTAGATGTTTCTAATTTAACTACTCCAATATTATCATTCTTTGAAATTAGTGATAATGAAGGTGGTGGTGCTAATTCACAATTAGAAGTAGAAGTTTGGGATGGAGCAGCATGGAACTCAATGGAAACTTACAACACCAATACAACAGGAGGATGGGAATTAAAAATAATAAATCTTAGTACACTTACTGTAACTGGAGCTGTACAAGCAAGATTTACCTTCTCTGAACCAGAAGTACCTGCAGACTTTTATGATGATATAGCAATAGATGATGTTACTTTCGGTGAGTTACCATCTTGTTTCGCACCAACTGCAGTTAATAATACAGTTTTAACTGATATGGCAGCAGATTTTACATGGGCACCTGGTGGTACAGAAGAAATTTGGGAATATGCTAATGTAGCTTCTCCTTCTACAGATCCTGCTTCGGGAGTTTCTACAACGACTGGTGCAGCTGCTTTTACTGGATTAACATCAGAAACAGCATACGATTTTTATGTAAGATCAGATTGTGAAGATTCTACTAGTGATTGGTTAAAAGTATCTTATACAACACCACCTTCACCTCCTGCTAACGATGATTTAGCTAATGCAGCAGCAATAGCTTGTGGAGATGTAGTTATAGGTGATAATACTTCAGCTTCTTTAGATGAAGATGATGCACCAGACCCAACTTTATCTGGTGCAGATACAGATTCTCCAAACGTTTGGTATAGCTGGACTGGAACGGGAGAAACGGTTACATTATCTACAATAGCACCTGGGTTTACTTTAGATACAGATATAGTAGTATTCACAGGAACTAGTGGAGCTTTAACAGCAATAGCTGGCGGATATGATGAAGGTGGTAGTCCAGATTATCAATCGTTAGTTACGTTTGCCTCTGTATCTGGAACAAATTATTTATTTTCAGTAGATGGTTATAATGCTAATAATATAGGTACTTTTGAATTAACAATGACATGTGTACCAACACCACCAGCTAACGATGATTGTGCAGATGCAGAAGATTTAACTTTAGGTATGCTTGCAACTCAAGTAGATACAACAAATGCAACAGATTCTGGTATTGCTGCCGGTTCTTGTGGAACAACAGGTGGAGATCAAGATGTTTGGTTCTCATTTGATGGTCCTGCAACTGGTCAAGTACTTGTTAATACAGATGCAGATACAGTTGTTATATATGATGCCTGTGGTGGAAATGAAGTTGCATGTGGAGCAGATGGTTTAGAAGTTGTTGCTACAACAGGAACAACATACTATGCACGTGTTTATAACACAGGTATAGCTAAAGTTGCTGGACCATTCTCATTTTTAATTTCAGAAACTACATTATCTACAACAGATTTCGATAGCTCAATAGGTTTTTCTTACTATCCAAACCCAGTTAATAATACTTTAACATTAAATGCTCAAAAAGAGATTTCTAATGTAGCTGTATTTAACATGTTAGGTCAAGAAGTTATTAGAACTGCACCAAATGCAATGTCTAATGATGTTGATATGTCTAACTTACAATCTGGTGCTTACTTTGTACAAGTAACAATTGGACAAGCAGTTGAGACAGTAAGAGTTCTTAAAAACTAGTAATATTTATATTATGTTTTGCTAAATTATAGTACAACATAAAATTTTTAAAAGCCACTCTTTAGAGTGGCTTTTTTATTTGCTTTAGTTTACATTTGTGTAATGCAATTGTATTTTTCTTTTATTATACCAGTATATAATCGTCCTAGTGAGATAGAAGAACTTTTAGAAAGTTTTTCTAAGCTGGAACCTGTTAAAGACTTTGAGATAGTAATTATTGAAGATGGCTCTACCTTGTCATCAAAAGAGGTTGTAGAAAAGTATATAGCACAGCTAAATATTTCTTATTATTTTAAAGAAAATTCTGGACCAGGAGATTCAAGAAATAATGGTATGAATAAGGCAAAAGGTAATTATTTTATTATTTTAGATAGCGATTGTATTTTACCTAAAGACTATTTAGTTGAAGTTGAAAAAAACTTAAAATCTAATTTTGTAGATTGTTTTGGAGGACCAGATGCAGCACACCAATCTTTTACAAATCTGCAAAAAGCCATAAACTTTAGTATGACCTCTATTATTACAACAGGAGGAATTAGAGGGAATAAAAATAGTGTAAATAAGTTTCAGCCAAGAAGTTTTAATATGGGTTTATCTAAAAAAGCATTTAAAGCAACCCAAGGTTTTAGTAGAATTCATCCTGGTGAAGATCCAGATTTGTCTATTCGATTATGGAATCTAGGATTTGAAACTGCTTTTTTTGAAACAGCATATGTGTATCATAAACGTAGAATTTCATGGTCTAAGTTTTACATTCAAGTCAATAAATTTGGAATGGTGAGACCAATATTAAACCAATGGCACCCAACAACAAAAAAAATAACGTATTGGTTTCCTTCGCTATTTGTTTTAGGTTTAATACTTTCAGTTTTACTAACTTTTTTACACATAATGCTGCCATTATATGTTATATTAGGCTATTATGTAGTAGCTTTTTCAGTAGCAGTTTTACAAACTAAAAGTATTACAGTTGCTTTTCAATCTGTTATAGCGCTTACTATTCAATTTTTTGGTTATGGTATTGGTTTTTTAAAATCTACTTTTTTTATTGGTTTATTAAAACGTAATCCAGAAGTTCAATTTCCAAAATTATTTTTTAAAATTTAAAATGTCTTTAGTCTCAAGTAAAATAAAAACGTTTATTAAAAGTAGGAAGCTTAATGTATTCCTAATCTTTTTTTTATTAGCCTTTTTTATTTTAATTCTTACCAGATTATCTTCAAACTATACTAGTACTGTAAAGTTTAAAGTTCAACTAGAAAATATTCCTGAAGAAATGATTGTAATTAACGATTCGTTAAACACATTAAATTTAACGATGTCTACACATGGTTTTGGCTGGATGAAATATTATTTAAAAACACCATCTGTTGTTATAGATTTTAAAAATGAAGTAAAAGAAAGAGACTCTTTATATATTTGGTCATTATCAAGAGGTTATGCCGGAATAAATAAACAGTTTGGAAAAGATATAGACTTAAAAACAATTAATCCAGATTCTCTTTTTTTTAAAGTAGACGTAAATGCGGTAAAAATAATTCCAGTATTACCTAACATAGAAATTAATTATAGTCCTGGTTATAATGTGTTAAAAGATATTATTACAACTCCAGATTCCGTTAAAGTTATAGGACCACAATCTTTACTAAATACATTAACATCTATAGAAACAGAACCATTAAGTAAAAACAATATTAGTAAACCTTTTAGTGCAAAATTAAAATTAAAGACAGGAGTACTAGATTCTCAAATTAAAATAAAAAACAAAACCGTTAGTGTAAATATTGAAACAGAAAAATTTACAGAAGGTACTTTTAGCTTACCAATAAGTATTATTAACGTACCTAATAATTTAGAAGTTAATTTTTTTCCTAAAACTATTAATTTATCATTCTATACAAGTTTAGAGCGTTATAACAGTATTAAAAAAACCGACTTTGAAGTGATCTACGATTTTAATGAGCATGATAGCAAATCATCTTACTTATCACCAAAACTAGTAAAATCACCAAAAACTATTAAATCGTCTAGATTGCACCAACAGAAAATTGAATACATAATTTCAGAATGAAAAACGTAGGGCTTACAGGAGGAATAGGTAGTGGTAAAACTACAGTGGCAAGAGCATTTGAAGCCCTTGGTATTCCTATTTACATAACAGACGATGAGGCCAAACGACTAATGAATACCTCTAAAGTTATAAAAAGAAAACTTATTGCGTTATTTGGTGAATTAGCATATTTAGACAATAAACTAAATAGACTCTATTTAGCAAAAGCCATTTTTAATGACAAATTGCTTTTAGAACAAATGAATACTATTGTGCATCCAAAAGTAGGAAAACATTTCGAAAAATGGAGAAAAAAGCAAAAAGCTCCATACGTATTAAAAGAGGCTGCAATACTTTTTGAAAACGGAAGTTATAAAAATTTTGATTATATAATTACAGTAACAGCTCCAGAGAAAGACCGTATATCTCGAGTAATAATAAGAGATAATGCAAATGAAGAAAAGGTTAAAGCTATTATTGCTAACCAATGGAAAGATGAATTAAAAGCCAGTCTTTCAGACTTTGTTATCGTTAACACTAATCTTGATTCTACTAAGCAAGAGGTGTTGAAAACACATAATAAACTCTTAAAATTAAGTGGTAAAACCTGAATTTTAACATTTGTGTTAATGTAAGGTTAAATGCATCGTTTACTAAATGTTAAAATATTAATTTTGAGTGGATGAGTAAAAAAGTGTTTTCTGTACTAGTAATCCTTATGAGTTTATCTCTTATAGGGGTTATATTTATTCAAGGTTATTACATATCTAATTCCATTAGCAACAAAGAAAACAACTTTAATTTTACTGTTAAGCAGGCTTTAATACATGTCTCAAAAACAATAGAAAAAGAAGAGTACAGAGACCACGTTATTAAAGTAAGAAAACTATTTGAGCAAGGTGTTGAGGTAAATAAAGATACTACAGCAATAATTAATCTTTATATTAAACAAGAAAATCAAGCTAATAACGAGACACTTGTTTACAGAAATGCAATTTTAGAGGAGAATTATAAACTATCTTCTGCGCACTTTGACATAGGTTTAGATAGTATAAGCATTAAAAAAATTATTAATGAGAATGAAACCAAAATCTACAAAACGAGTGAGATAGATGGTAATAAAACATCAGATGCTTTATTAAGTCAAATTGGTAAAACAGAAGATATATTATACGAGACACATTATAAAAACTTTGCTTATAGAAGGCCAATACACAAACGCACATCTAGAGAAGAAATAGATAGATTGCTTAAATTAAGATTATTGCAAGATGAAATAGATGTAAACTATGAATTTGCGATTTATAGCAACGATTTAGCAACAAAAGTAAAAACAGAAAATTTTGAGTTAGAAAATCAAAACACTTTAGGTTTTCCAATCTTTGCTGAAGATAAAGGCAAAAATAATTACCGTTTACTCGTTAATTTTCCAGAACGCAATAATTTTATTTGGTCTTCTGTCATAGGTATGATAGTCTTATCTGTTTTGTTCACATCTATTATTTTAATAGCTTTTGTAACAGCATTAAAACAGATAATGAAACA